>JAJDOB010000246.1 GCA_022340385.1 Rhodobacter sp. | reverse complement strand
CTTCAAAGTGCCGGACGAATAGGCGGTTCCATCGGCGTATGGCCAGTTGAAGGGTTGTATTCTACCCCTTGACGAACGCTGCGATGGCGGGTGTGTTGCCCCAAAGCAAACCTCACATTCCGGGCCTGCGCCGCGCGGCCTCTGAAAGGAAATTCGATGACTCCGCATCAGATGGAAGCCCGCATTGTCCGCTACGGCGATCTGCAACCTTGCCGCACGGCGTTTATCGACGCGCACACGCCGGGCAGCGATCAGAAAGAGAATTTTACCATAATCGGCGGCGGCGTTTCGGAATCCGCCGATCAGCATGTGCACATAACAGAGACACCAGGCTTCAATATCGGCGCTGCCGGGCAACCGCCGAAATGCCGCAACTCGCTGCACAGCCACCGTACCGCCGAAGTCTTCTTTGTGCTGAAGGGGCGCTGGCGTTTCTTCTGGGGCCGTTGGGGCAGCGCAGGCGAAGTGGTGCTGGAAGAGGGCGATATCTTCAACATCCCCACCGGGATTTTTCGCGGGTTCGAGAATATCGGCACCGATTACGGGATGATCATGGCGATACTGGGTGGCGATGACGCCGGTGGCGGCGTGATCTGGGCGCCGCAGGTGATCGAGGATGCGCGCGACCACGGGCTGGTGCTGGGTGAGAACGGCAGGCTTTACGATACCAAGGCGGGCGCACATCTGCCCGATGGTGTTGGCCCGATGCCGGTGCTGAGCGACGCGGAACTGAAAACCTTCCCAGAGCCGCGCGCGGCAGAGGTCGTGCCGCATCATGTCGCCCGGTACTGGGACATGATGGCACTGGCCGACGGGCAGCCCGCACAGGTCGTCGGCCCGGACGCGATGCTGCGCGACCGTCCCGGCTTCGAAGTCGATTTCCTGAAACGTGGCTCGATAGACGCCACTGAATATGCGACCGATCAGCACGAAGTCCTGATGCCGATGCGGGGACATTGGCGGGTAAGCTGGGATGGCGGCACAACGGCACTGGCGCCGGGCGATACGATGGCCGTGCCGCCGGGTTTGCGCCACAGCCTGACCCCGTCGATGACCGGCGAGGCCTCGATCTTCCGGGTGCGGTCCACGGATGACCCGGCCGGCGCAACCTGGAAACCATAGCCGCCCCGGTGACCGGAGCGGGTGTCGTCGCACTACCCCGATGTTTTTCGGCGCTATCTGTCCGGAAACCCGGCCCCAAAACCCAGAACAAACCTCAGGCCAGGTCTTCCAGTATCGTGTCGGCGGCTTTTTCAGCGATCATGTAGACCGAACTGACCAGAAAATATCCGGGGATGCGCGGGAAGATCGACGCATCGACAACGCGCAACCCCTGCAGCCCGTGCACCCGGAACCGGCTGTCGACGACACCGCCCTGTTCCGACGGCTTCATCGCGCAGGTGCCACAGGCATGGTGGCCCCAGGCGTTGTCCCTGACGAATTCGCGCAGGGCCGTGTCGCTGGACCGGGTTCGCCCCGGTGCGACCTCTCGCTTGACCTGGCGTTCCATCGAGTCGGTTATCTTCCGGACAAACCTGACGCCGGTGACAACGGCATCCAGATCATCCTGCCATCCGGGGCTGCCCTCGTCGAAATATCGGAACTGCACATCGGGCGGATCGCCGGGATCGGACGATCGTAGCTGTACCGATCCGGCAGTGTTGCTGGTATAGGCTTTCAGAATGGCCCAGGTCATATAGTTCGGCGGGCGGGTATCTTCGGAATAGCCGCGATAATAGCCTTGAAAATTCACCAGCACCGAAAAGCAGAACAGGTCGGGCGCGGTCAGTTCCGGGCGTGATTTCAGCTCTACCGCGAGGACGGCGCCGTTGCTTTTGTAGGGACCGCGCCGCCATTTCTTCCACAGGCGGTAGGGTCGGTCCGAGGTCGAATACTCCACGCCATTCAGCGCGCTCCACGGTTCGACCATTTCGTTTGCAACCGCAATTTCATAGCGGTCCTGAAGGTTTTCCCCGACGCCCGGCAGGTCAAGGACCGGGGCGATGCCATGCCGTTTCAGGTGATCCGCCGGTCCGATGCCCGACAGCATGAGCATTTGCGGTGTGCGGAAGGCGCCACCGCACAGCACGATCTCGGTGCCGCTGGCGCGGTATTGCTTGCCATCCTGTTCATAGACGACGGCCTCGGCCCGGCTATTGACCACCTCGACCCGCAAGACTTCGGCTTCGAGTTTCAGCGTCACGCGGTTGCGAGAGTCGCCCATCGCCGCCAGCAGGCGTTCGCGCGCGCCGGTGCGGGTATGGCGGCGCGTCGACATCGGCGTCAGGCGCACGCCGCAGGCGCCCGCATTCCACAGCCGGCGCTCATTCGGGTCGATGCTGGTGGTCTGGAAATCGGTGCCGGTGCCGGCATAGGCGTCAGAGGCCGCCCCGATCGACCGAAGGATGTCGCGGCGCAGGGTCCGGTCGCGCAACACCTGAAGCGGCATCGCGTATTCCGTCTGCAGCCAGCCCCACCAACCGTGGCCGGTCGGGTTCCAGCCGGTCAGTTTTGCCAGCCAGCGCCAAGTGAACAGCCGGTGCCGGCAGCGTTCGACGCGTTCCCAGTATTTCTGCATCTTGCCTGCCGACCAGGACGCATCGCCGGTGGCCTGGGCAATATGGTTCCAGTCGCCGTCCCTTGGCTTGACAATGATCATCGCGTGATGCGCCGAACATCCGCCCAGCCCCTTGACCCGCGGATAAAGGACACCATCAAGGGCCTTGTCGAATTTCGGGTCGCGTTTCTGGCTGTCGGTGTTCGAATAGTGCCGCACCCACAGGTCGCCGCCGTTCATTCCGGGATTTTCCGAGGCGAAGGCGTTGAAGGCAGGCACATTGTAGTCGGCGCGCAGATCGCGTGCGCCCGCGACCTGCGATTTCGGATCCAGCGGGTCGGGCCCTGCCTCCAGCACCAGCACCGACTTGCCGCCCTCGGCGATCCGCGCGGCCATCACCGCTCCGGCGGCCCCGGCCCCGACGACGATCACGTCATATGATGGGTCCGACTGCATCCCGGCGACCTAGAAATGCTTCAGGAAGGCGATCAGAGCCTCTTTGTCCGCATCACTGAGATCGGCGCCGAATTCATGGCCCTTGTTGACCACGTAATCGGGGCATTTCGACAGGCCGACCAGCGTGTCGATGGTGTTGTACTCCTTTATCACTTCGGCGGCGTTGTGCTGCACCGCAGGATCGGCCAGATCGTCGGGTGTGCATTTGCCGCCAAGATTCCTGAACGTGCCCAGCAGCGCCGGCCCGGCCTTGGCCAGGTTCCAGCCATGCGCCAGCAGCGACGTGTTGTCGTCATTGTCGGGCAGCAACTTGGTGTTCAGCAAGGTGTTCAGCGGGAAATCCGCCGGGAACGGGCCCAATTCCACCGCGCCGCCGGGTTTGACCGCCCAGGGGGCCAGCCGGCTCAGCAGGCCCGACCAGCGTTGCACGATTTTCGGAGAGAACCCTTGCGGGATGATCAGGCAGGACGGGGCCGAGGTGCGATAGATGTAGCCCGGCACCGGCTCTGTCGTCATGCCATCCTTGCGGCGCGTGTCGGGCGACAGCATTTGCCGGATGCTGCGGTCGAAATTCGCAACCCGGTTTTCGACGCAGGGCATGTAGGGGTTGTTCGGGTCGGATGACGGGCAAGAGGCAGAGGTGCGATAGTCGTATTCCTCTGTCGCCGCCGGCGCGGCCGTTTCGGTGTCGCCCGCTGTTGTCTCGGGCGCTGGCGCCGGCATCGGACGTTCCGGTGTCTCGACCGGAGCGTACCAATCGGCGTCGTAGTAATGATTTTCGAACCCGACCGAATTGTTCAGCAGGTAGGGCGCCGAGGTCCACAGGCTGACCAGCGAGGCGGGGCGCAGATAGCCACGCCCGTTGCCCGCTGCCTGATAGCTGGACGTGCCCCCGGACACCGGATGTTCGATGGTAACCGGCTTGACGGGTGGTAGGGTCTTGTAGGTCGACGAGGTGAAATCATTCCAGATGTCGCCACGCAGGCCGTTGGTGGCGGTCGGGCTGCAGGCATTCACACCCAGCACGTCCATCGGCACCCGCCGCTCTGTCGACAGGTAATTGTCCTTGAGGAAATCATCGGCCTTTACCTTCTGGATCATCCGGGTCTTGAAGTCCTCGGAATTCGCCCAGTCCCAGTAACGGTCCCAGCATTCGCGGTAATGCGGTCCGGAACCGCCACCTGCGCACAGGCCCAGATCGACGCCGAACGACGGATCGGGCTTGGGCTGTTTGTCGGTGCTGGAATGGCAGGCGGCACAGTTCTCGGCAAATACCTCTTTGCCCCGATCGACCTGATCCGGCGCATCGGCGGCCAGAATATCTGCCCCGCCCGGCGCATCGGCCAGCTTGTCGGCGCGTGCCGCGACCAGAAAGAAGATCGCGAGATCAGGCGACTGTGCCTCGGTCGCCTGCCAGTAGACAGAGTTCTTCTGCGCATCCGCAATCTTGATCGGAGAGATCTTTTGACCGCCAAGGAAAGGCCTGAAATGCAGCAGCCATTCTTCGCTGAACAGCCCGATGTTCAGATACACCCGGTTCAGCGCGCCCAGCGTGCCGACGCTGTCGGCACCGTCCTTCAACACGCGCATTGAGGCGGCATCGCCAGTAACCGGGTTGTAAAGCGAGGCCAACGCCTCTGTCTGCGGGAAATCCTGGAACTGCACGTTGTCGGTTTCGCCGTCCACCAGACGTTCGATTCCGATTTCGCCGGCCTGAAACAGGCGCGCACGGGTTTCGTAGACCGCGTTCATGGTGCGCGGATTGTTCATGTAGTCAGTGGATACAAGCGATGTGTCCAGCGTGCCCATCGGATTGGTGTGGAACAGCTGAAACAGGAAATTCGCCTCGTTCTTGGCGGGTGTGCCATCGGAATTGCGCGGCGCGGTGTTCCAGAAGAATACCCGGTCGACCCAGTAATATTGCGCACCTGGGTTCGATGTCATGTTGGCGAATTCCGGTTCTTCCACATGTTCGGGCGGATTGATCGGGTTCGGCCCGACATGGCAGAATGCGCAGGACATGCCGACGCGGTAGGGGCGCACCAGATCGGAATTGTTGTAATAGGTCTCGTCCTCGTAATAACGGACCGGATCCCAGTTCTTCTCGGCTTCCTCGTCGAAATCGGGGTTCGGGAAAAGGCGCAGGCCCATCACACCGCTGGGCTCTCCGTAGAATGACCCGACGGGTATGTTCTTGCCGCGTGCGCCGATCTCGACGCCGGGATATTTTTCGGCATTGGCAAAGGGATCGGGCGCGCAATCGTCGCGCCGGGTGTCCAGCCAAAGCCCATAGCGCGATTCATCCGGGCCGGTGGCCTGTTCAAAGCAAGGCTCGTTCATCAGCCCGACCCAGCGGAACCGGTTATAGCGGCCATAGCCCTGGCTGGGATGGCTGGAGGCGGTCTTGAGCAGATCGAACGCGCCAATGGTGTTCAGCGCGGCGTATTCCCAGAACCGGTCATTGCCGCCGCTCCACACCAGCCACATGTTCTGACCGCGAATGGCGGCCTGGCGCACTGTTTCGGGGTCCAGCCCGACATCCGCCGCGACCTGCAAGATTTCCTTCGAATAGGACGTTCCGTCAGCCGGTTTCGCCAGCACTCCCTTGTCCATCTCGACAAAGTAGGGCTCGTCCGCGGCAGGCATGTCGGCGACCGTGCGCCCGGCCAGCTTTGCCTCGTCCTCGATGGTGCCGAATTGGTCGGACGGCGGCAGGATGATCGCACGCACCACGAAGAACCCGATCACCGCCACCGCGACTGCCAGCCCGAGGCCGACATAGATAACCCATTTCAGCAGCCGCCTGATCAGCCCCAGGAAATACGAGAACGCCATAAAGAAACCTCCGGATCAAAGCGTTTTGAGATACGCCAGCAATGCTTGTTTGTCGGCCTGGCCCAGGTCGGTGCCCCAGGTATGGCCGGTGTTGGCGTTGCCGGGCACCGAGGTGTCGACCTGCCACATGAACCGATAGGGATCGGCAGAATTGTCGGTGACGTAGCCGCCGTTTTCGGGATCGACCAGATCAGAGCCGCGCCAGAAATTCGTCGGCCGGTCCTTGGGCGGTGTCAGCAGGGCGCGCAGATGCGGCACGCTGCCGTTGTGCAGATACGGCCCGCGCATCCAGAGCCCGGTAAGCGGCACCGCCAGGTAGCCATTGGATTTCTGGAAATGGGTGAAGCCCCAGTAATAGCCTTCCTCGTAATCGGAATAGGCCTGCCGTGCCGCGTAGGACCACATGTCCATGCGGTGGCGGTCGGTGCCAAGTTCGGTAATTGAGATCGGCGTGCGGAACCGCTGACCGCTGGGCTCGTGGCAATCCGCACACAGACCTTCATAGATCTCTTCACCGCGCACCACGTCCGACGCTGGAACGTAATAGGGATCGCCCGGGTCAAGGTCCGGCGAAAACGGAGAGTCCGGCGGCATCGCGTTGCCGATGAAATCGAAGATGACATCAAGATTTTCCCGCGCCCCGGCATAGGAATGCCGGGTCATGCCATCGCCGATCGACCCCGATACCATGGTTTCCTCGACATCGGTCTGAAGCCCGTCCCAATGCACCGAAAAGCGGCGGTGCGCGGTGGGTGCTGCGGAATTGATATCCCATACCGACATCATGTCTGACGTGCCGATCGTGCCGTCGTCCTGTAGCCCCAGAAAGGTGTACTTGGGCAGGTTGAAGGGATCGACGCGGCCGATGCCCCAGTCCGGGCGGGTGGTGGTCCAGGCCAGGTCTGCGGCCTGGCCCTTCAGCGCCGAACGGGTCGCCGGGATCAGCAGGTAGCGATACAGCATGCGTTCCCACAGCGGCATGTCGTAGATGCGGTTGATCTCGGCCATGATGGTGTTGGAATTGAACCGGTCATCCTGCCCCGCCGCGATCAGGAAACGCACGAAACCCTGAATGTTGATGCGCGTGCCCGGTGCGCCGCTGACAATGGTTTCCGGGTCTTCGGGGTACAGCCGGTAACTGCCCTGATGGCAAAACGCGCAATTCGGCGACACGCGCGGAATGACGCCAAGGGTTTTCTGCGAAAACCCGATCGGCAGGGGTTCACCCGGGCGCCAGACCACGCCGATGGCAGCCCAGCCGCGCTGATCGGAAGGCAGGTGATCGGCGAACACAGTCGGCAGAACCCGCCAGATCCAGTAGGGCAGGCCCTGCGTCGTCTCGTTGCCGATGGAGCCGTGATTGAAGATGAAGGATGGATCGTTTGACTGCGGCTGCGGCACCTCGCGCAGCAACACCAGCCATGCCCCGAGCAATAGAACGGTGACCGAGACAAATGCGATCAGTAGTCTGCGTGCGCCGCGTGCTGTCATGTGTCTGCCCGCCCTGTTGCAATGTCCTGTTCCAGCCCGACGACCCGGATCAGGCAGAACAGCGCCAGAATGGCGATCGACCCGTCGATCAGCGTGCCAACCAGAAACCCGGCGGGTGCACCGAAGATGACGACGGCACCCAGAAAGAACAGCGCGCCGAACATGCGCGACGGGAAGATCTGGAACCACGCCAGAATACGAAAACGATTCAGGTCAAGGATGATGGGCGCATAGAACACCGACAATATAATCAGCAGGCCGCCGGCAAAGCGCGGCCAGATCAGATTGGCCACCGGAATCCCGAACAGGGTCAGAATCCAGCCCGGCCACAACAGCAGGGGAACGGCCAGGCACAGGTTCAGGATAATGCCGATGATCGTGACCAGGGAATGATTGGCCTTCCAATGGCTCAGGGAGCGGGATGTGTTGGTCATAGCGTTTTCATGTATTCAACGATGGCGTCCTTGTCGGCATCGGGCAGGTCGGTGCCATAGGCTGGACCTTCGTGACCGGTGTTGTGATTGCCCAGAACATTGGTGTCGTAGGTGAACGTGCCCCCCGCATTAGCGTCACTGCGATAGCCGACTCGGTCCAGATCCAGGATATCGCTGCCGCGCGTCCATAGGTCGGGACGCTCTGAGGCGGGGTTCAGAAGGTCGCGCAGGTTGGGGACGGATCCGTTGTGCAGATACGGCGACTTGGCCCATATGCCGTCCAGCGGGTGGTTGGCGTATCCGGATGTCTTGCGGAAATGTTTGAACTGCCAGGGGTAGCCCGCATAAAGTGTGTTCTGCACGGCGGCGAAGCCCTGGGTGTAGGACGCCCAACGGCCAGGATCGGTGCCGATATCGGCCAGTGCCACGACTTCGCCCAGATAGGGATGGCGCGTGCGGTTATAGTCATACTTGCCCTTGCCGTCGCCCATACCGTGGCAGGCGGCACAGTATTCGGCGAACAGAACCTTGCCCTTGGCGGCCTGTGCAGTGTCGATCTGGCCGGGGAATTTCGGTGCGGGCAGATGCTCTATCCAGGCGCGGATACGGTCAAGCGACTCGATATCGACCGAATTCGGCGACACGCCGGCACCCAGCGCCGCAGACAGGTTGCGTTCCGCGACAGAAGTGTTGTTGCCATCCCAGTGAAGGTTCATGCCCTCGCGCGGGTTCTGCATCCAGATTGACGGGTAATCGGTCGAGCCGTTGAGCGCGACATCAGAAATATGCTCGGGGCCCATCGGGAAATTGAACTGAAGCACCTTGTAGGTATTGAATGTATCGACGCGCCCCGGTCCATAGGGTTTCTGGCG
>JAJDOB010000219.1 GCA_022340385.1 Rhodobacter sp. | reverse complement strand
CGCGCCACATATGCCGGGCGCACATCGACGCGACGCAGCGTGCCGGCGCCGGTTGCCGGACCGAAGGCATCGGCCTCGACCAGCGTCTCCATCTCGCCCAGCCCGCTGGCGCGCGATATCGGTCGTGCGCCGGGGCCGATCACTTTGACGCCGTTGTCGCCGATCGGATTGTGGCTGGCGGTGACCATCATGCCGCCCCCCGCGGCCAGATGATCGGTGGCGAAATACACCTCTTCGGTGCCGCACAGTCCGATGTCCAGCACCTCGACGCCCTCATCCATCAGCCCGCGCGCAATCGCATCCTGCAACATCCCCGAACTGTCGCGGATGTCGCGGCCCAGAACCACCTTGCCCGGCGACATGACACGGGCAAAGGCCCGGCCCATGCGGTAGACCAGATCCTCGTCCAGATCCTCGCCGACGCGGCCGCGAATGTCGTAACTCTTGAATGCTTTCAATGCCATGCTGTGCCTATGTGCCCCGTTCTGTAGCAGGTGTCGCGTCTGGCCTATCCGCGAAACCCGGTGGCGACAACGAATTTTTCCGAACTGTCGGACCGGCTGGCGGGCGGCTTGACATTGGCAACGCTGGTGAAGCGCAGTTTCAGCAATTTCTGCAACTCGCCCTCGGCGCCGCCGGCCAGAACCTTGGCGACAAAGGTTCCGCCCTCGTCCAGCACGTCAAAGGCGAAATACGCCGCCGCCTCGCACAGCGCGATGATCCGCAGGTGGTCGGTCTGCTTGTGCCCGGACGCGCTGGCGGCCATGTCGGACATCACCACATCCGCCTTGCCGCCCAGCCAGCCCTTGACCAGCGCGTCGGCGCCCTCGTCCAGAAAGTCGAGCTGGTGCAGTTCGGCCCCGGCAATCGGTTCGACCTCTTGCAGATCGACCCCGATCACCCGGCCCACCGCCTTGCCGGATTTCTCGGCCAGCGCATTGACGCGTTTGACCGCGACCTGACACCAGCCGCCGGGCGCACAGCCCAGATCGACGACCCGCGCGCCGGGCACCAGAAAGCGGTATTTCTCGTCCAGTTCCAGTATCTTGAACGCGGCACGCCCGCGAAACCCTTCGGTCTGCGCGCGTTTCACATACGGGTCGTTCAACTGACGCTCCAGCCAAAGCGTCGAGGACAGTCGCCGCCCCCGCGCGGTCTTGACCTTGGTGCGCAATTCACGCTGCCCGCGTCCGGATGTGTTCTTGGTCACGACAGTCTCCAGCGTCCGATCGCCCTGCAATACTGCCCGCGCGACGCAATCACAAGGCGGGTGGCGTGTCCTTGTCGCGCGCCCTGCCCCGCAACGGCTGTATCAGCATCCGGTCAAGCCACAGATCGCGGCGGCTGCGAAACCGGGTCAGGCCGATGGTCATGCCTTCATGCCCGTCACGCGGCGCGGCGCGGTAGGTGCCCAGCAGCCGGTCCCACCACGGCAGGTTGAAACCGTAGTTGCTGTCGGTTTCCTCGCGCCGGATCGAATGATGCACGCGGTGCATGTCCGGCGTCACCACGAACAGGCGCAGCACCGCATCCAGCCGCGGCGGCAGTTTCAGGTTGGAATGGTTGAACAATGAGGTCGCGTTCAACAGCACCTCGAAGATCAGAACCGCCACCGCCGGCGGCCCCAGCACCGCAACCACCGCCAGCTTCAGCGCCATCGACAGCAGAATTTCGACCGGATGAAAGCGGATGCCGGTGGTGACGTCGATTTCCGGATCGGCATGGTGCATCCGGTGCAGCCGCCACAACACCGGCACCGCGTGAAACACCACATGTTGAAGATAGATGACCAGATCGAACAGCAGGACCGCGATCACGATCGCCGCCCAGACCGGCAGATCGATCAGGTTCATCAGTCCCCAGCCGCGATCCCGCGCAATCACCGCAAGACCGACCGCAAGCACCGGAAAGGCCAGCCGCACCAGCGCGGCATCCAGCACCACCAGCGCCAGATTGTTCGACCAGCGCAGCAGGCGCGGAATTTCGCGGCGCCGGCGCGGTGCCGCAATCTCGGCCAAGGCAAAGGCAACCAGCACACCAAGGAATACCGTCACGCGGATCGCGGCCTCGTGGTCCAGCGGGTCGATCTGCATTCTGGTCCTCCTGTCACCGGACAACCATTCAAGCCGTCAGAACGGCCGGTCCTCCAGCACGCCGTCGGCGCTCATCTGTGCATAAAGCAGCCCTTCGCGCAGGCCCCGGTCGGCAACCGAAAGCCGATCCGTCGGCCAGACCCGCAGCAGCGCCTGCAGGATCGCCGCGCCCGACATGATCAGCGCATGCCGGTCACGACCGATCCGCGGATCATTGCGCCGTCCGACCGGCCCCAGCGCCAGATATTCGCGGATCACCTTGTCGATCTGGTCAGAGGTCATGCGCAGCCCGTCGACCTTGTTGCGGTCATAACGCTTCAGCCCAAGATGGCTGGCCGCGACGGTGGTGACGGTGCCGGATGTGCCGATGATCTGGAACCCCTCGCGCGCCTGCACCTCGTCATAGGGGCTGAAGGTCGCAAGATTCTCCTCGAAGAACCAGCTCATCAGCGCAAAGCGACCCGCGTCATCCTCGACATCGCTGAACTGATCGCGCAGCGTCGCCACCCCCAGCGGGACAGAGATCCAGTCGACCACCTTGGCGTGCGGAAACGGGCTGTCGGCAGGGGTAAATCCGTTGTGCAGCCGCATGATCGCCTTGGGCCGGTCAGGCTTGGGCACGCGCGTCAGGTCGATCCAGACCAGTTCGGTCGATCCGCCGCCAATGTCGATCACCAATAGCTGTTCGGTATTGGTGCTGACCAGCGGCGCGCAGCTTACAACCGCAAGCTGGGCCTCTTCCTGGGTCGGAATGATATCCAGCGTCAGCCCGGTCTCGCTGCGCACGTAGCGCAGGAATTCGGCCGAGTTGGTCGCCCGCCGGCACGCCTCTGTCGCGACCAGCCGCATCCGCTTTACCGCATGTTTCTCCAGCTTTTTCCGGCAGATCCGCAGGGCCTGAACCGTGCGCGCCATCGACGCGCGGCTTAACCGGCCAGACCGTTCGAGACCCGACCCGAGTTGTACCGATTTGGAAAAGCTGTCGACCACGTGAAACTGGTTGCCCTTGGGTTGGGCAATCAGCATGCGGCAACTGTTTGTGCCCAGATCCAGCGCAGCATAAAGCTCTGCCGGGTCGGGGCGTCTTGGTGCAGGCGGCTCGACCGGAACCGGGAACGCGCCCGCACCATCGGGACGCTTGGGCGCCATCGTGACCGCCCTCCAACTGTAAGTTATCCCCACGTTACGCCAGCGCCGCCGTCTGGCGCAAGCGCCGTCTTTGCGCGCGCCGCATGACACCCCGAAAAACACCCGGTTCCGGTTCGCGGCGATGCGTGATCTAACGGGGCTGCACCACCATGGCAGACCGGAATGCACATCGCATTACTGCACACCGCCGAAATACATGTCGCCACGTTTCAGGCGATCTTTGCCGGGCTGGGGCGGCCCGTACGCCTGACCCAGCGCGTCGAGGCCGACCTGCTGGAACAGGCCCGCACACAGGGCACCGAGGCCGTGCGCGGCGCCACCATCGCCGCGCTGGCGGATCTGGCCGGCGCCGACGCGGTGATCTGCACCTGTTCGACGCTGGGCCCGCTGGCCGACGATTTTGCGCGATCCAACCCGCAAGTGTTTCGCATCGACCAGCCGCTGATGCGCGCCGCCTGCGCGCATGGCCCCCGCATTCTGGTGGCGATCTGCCTGGAAAGCACCCGCGCCCCGACGCTGGATTTGTTGCGCGACACCGCGCGGGAACTGGGCCGGGGCATCCGCCCCGAAGTCATCCTGTGCGACGCGGCCTGGCCGCTGTTCGAGGCCGGCGACAGCGACGGTTTCGCCCGAAACATCGCCAGCCGGATCGACGAGCGCGCCCGCAGGGGCGACATCGACTGCATCGTGCTGGCGCAGGCCTCGATGCGGGTCGCGGCGCCGTTGCTGGCGCATCCTGGCGTACCGGTGCTGACCTCTCCGGATATCGCCGCCGCGCATGCCATAAGCCTGGCCCGGACCGGCGGTTCATAAAGGTGATGAATATTTTTCCCACGATCCGGGCTGGATTGGCGCGCCCATAATGCGTAGCAAAACGCATCCGTCGCTTGGCAGCGATAGCATGTCGAAAACCGGCACTGGTTCGGGCAGCCGCGCGCGTAGAAGCGGCTAAGTTTCAAGGGAATCACCGATGCCTGACGTCACCATCGTTTACTGGCGCGATATGCCGGCCCAGGTTATCGTCGGCAAGGGACGCCGTGGGGCCAAGGCGCCGCTGCCGGAACGTTTCGAACAGGCGATCGACCGTGCGGCGATGAAGACCGGCGCGGCGGAAACCGACGCCTATCTCGAAGGATTCCGCAAGGCCGACCCTTATGCGGTGGACGGCGATCAGGACGAGATCGCCAAGGCAGAGGCCGCCCGTATTGACGCAGAATTCGGACCGGAGCGCCTGAAGGCGCTGATCGACAACGACGGATGGGCCTGATCCCCGCCAATATCATGGAGGCCGCGATGGCGCTTTTGAACTTCCGCAGGAAAACCGACCGCCCTGTCACGCCGGCCGCCGACATAGAGGCGTTCCTGCAGGGCTATTCGATAGAGGTGATGCCGCGCACCGCCGAAAAGGTCGAGGATTTCCGCACGCTGCTGCCCAGGGGCACGCGCGTCTACATCGCCCATATCGAGGGCACCGACATCGAGGACATGGTCGCCACCGCCAAGCGGATCGCGGCCGAAGGCTATGACGTGATGCCGCATTTCCCGGCGCGCATCATCAAGGATGCCGCCACGCTGTCCGACTGGATCGCGCGTTACCAGGGCGAGGCGGGCGTGAAACAGGCGCTTTTGCTGGCCGGTGGCGTGGCCCAGCCGCTTGGCGATTTCCACTGCTCGATGCAGCTGATGGAAACCGGGCTGTTCGACAAGGCCGGGTTCACCCGCCTGCATGTCGCCGGCCACCCCGAGGGCAACAGGGATATCGACCCGAACGGCGGCGACAAGGTGGTGATGGACGCGCTGCGCTGGAAGCAGGCGTTTTCCGATCGCACCGACGCCCGGATCGCGCTGGCCACCCAATTCGCCTTCGAGGCGAAACCGATCATCGCCTGGGTCGACCGGCTGGCGGCTGCGGGCATCACCCTGCCAGTGCATATCGGCATCGCCGGTCCCGCCAAGCTGCAGACGCTGATCAAGTTCGCCATCTCCTGCGGTGTCGGTCCCTCGTTGAAAGTCTTGCAGAAGCGTGCGATGGACGTGACCAAGCTGGTGCTGCCCTACGAACCTGTCGATGTGATCGCCGAACTGGCTGCCCACAAGGTCGCCAATCCCGGCTTTGGCATCGAACAGATCCATTTCTTCCCGCTCGGCGGCATCAAGACCTGCGCCACCTGGGCGATCAACAATGGCGGGCAAGCCGCCCGCCCTGCAAACGCAGCCTGAAAGGTTCCAACGAATGACCCGCACCGTTATCGAGTCGAAGTCTAAGACCGTCACTATCGGATTTGACGAACCGTTCTGCGTGATCGGCGAGCGGATCAATCCCACCGGCCGCAAGAAGCTTGCCGCCGAACTGGAGATGGGCGATTTTTCCACGGTCGAGCGGGACGCTCTGGAACAGGTCGCCTGCGGCGCGATGGTGCTTGATGTCAATTCCGGGGCGGTCTTCACCAACAAGATGGCCGAAGACCCGCGCTATGCCGACAACAACTTTGTCGAGCCAACGCTGATGAAAGACCTGATCGACCGGATTCAGGCGCTGATCGACGTGCCGCTTTGCATCGACAGCTCGGTTCCCGGCGCGTTGGAAGCCGGGCTGGCCGCCGCCAATGGCCGCCCGCTGCTGAACTCGGTCACCGGCGAGGAGGAACGGCTGGAGGTCGTGCTGCCGCTGGTCAAGAAATACAACGTGCCGGTGGTGGCGATCTCGAACGACGACACCGGGATTTCCGAAGACCCCGAGGTGCGCTTTGCCGTGGCCAAGAAGATCGTCCAGCGTGCGGCGGATTTCGGGATTCCCGCGCATGATATCGTGGTCGATCCGCTGGTGATGCCGGTCGGCGCAATGGCATCCGCGGGTCAGCAGGTGTTCACGCTGGTGCGCAAACTGCGTGACGAACTGGGGGTGAACACCACTTGCGGCGCATCCAACATCAGCTTTGGCCTGCCGCATCGCCACGGGATCAATGCCGCGTTTCTGCCAATGGCGATCGGTGCGGGCATGACCAGCGCCATCATGAACCCGGTGCGCGCGGTCGAAATGGAAGCCATCCGCGCCGCGAATTTCCTGATGAACCACGATGACAACGGCTATGACTGGATCAAGTTCGCCCGAGTGCTGGATGCGGTGAACGAAGGCACGCCATTTGCCGAAGCCTCGCAGACGTCGGTGAACGAAGGCGGCGCACGCGGCGGACGGCGGCGGCGCCGGACGGGGTGATATTTCGCCAGGCGGACTGGCGTCAGGGCCCGATCCAAAAAATGCGAGAGCCGGTTTCGGCCGGTCTTGCGTTTGAATTTCGTTGCCAGATCCGCGATGGCGACCGTGCGGATTTTTCCGGAATGACGCTGGTGGTGTTACGCTTCGCCTGATGCGCCCGCGTGCTCGGCCTTCTTCTGCCATCGTCCGCTGTCCTGGCTCCAGTATTGCGCGGCGCATCCCGCCGCGGTCAGTGCTTTCCACTGGCCCCGTGCCGTATTCACCGCATCCGGGTCATTGCCGTCGAACAGGATGCAGACTCGATCTGCTTTCGTCACCTCTTGCGGGCTGACATCGGCCCCGTCCACCGCCATCAGGCAGCCGGCCCCGGTTGGATTGCCGCCGCCGGCGGCAAGCAGCACCGGCTGGTCGGCGTCAAACGGCCCGCCGGCGCGCCCATGCGGCAGAAAGCCGTCGTCCGGGCCAAGCCAGAGCTTCTGGTCAAGCCAGTCGGCGCGCGCGTCGCTGCTGGTGCGCACCAGCACCCGCCAGCCCGCCGCCCGGGCCCGGTCCAGCAGCATCGGCAACGTGGTTTCCAGCGGCGCCTGCGTCAGGTGATAGAAACACGCCTCGCCCATCACTGCCCCGCGCGCGGATCGTAATCGCCCAGCGTCCAGATGTGGCCTTCGGGATCGGCAACGGTGAAATTCGCACCGCCATAGGGCTGCTGCTCCAGCGGCATCAGGATCTTGGCGCCGGCTTTCTGCACCCGCGCATAGCGCGCCGCCAGATCGGTGACGACCGCGTAGATCGTCGTGGTTTCCCGCCCGCCAAGGTCACCGGGATCGGCCATGAATTTCTCGAACGGCCCTTCATTGGGCGGGCCGAACA
>JAJDOB010000222.1 GCA_022340385.1 Rhodobacter sp. | reverse complement strand
CTTTTTCTTTTCCTCCCACTCCTTTGGAGAGGTCCGGTCGCCCAGCGTGGGATACACATTGTCGGTCTGCATCCGTGCCAGGGTCTGGTCGGTTCCAAGATAATGCCCCGGCCCGCCAAGGCAGACCTCGCGGATCTGATCCAGCGCCAGGGTTGTGTCGTCGACCTCGATTCCACGCACGCAGCGCAGGGCCTGACCGATGATGTCATTGCCCAGAATCAGCGACTCGTGGCAAAAACCCAGCAAGGAGGCATGCATGCCGGCGGCCTCGTAGACCATGTTCAGCCCTGCCAGCCCGGTCATGACGTTTGAACACATCTGTTCCCACCCGGCCTGCATGTCGGGCAGCTTGCTGTCGGATGCGCCCGCCGCCGCGCCGCCGGGGATACCGTAGAACTTGTGCATCTGCGCACAGCCCGCCGACAGCAGCGCCTGCTCTCCCGAGCCCACCGTCATCGCGCCGGTGCGCAGATCGAGCCCGAACGGCCAGGTGCCGAAGATTGCCGGATGTCCGGGCTTGATCGCATTGACGTAGACCACGCCCGCCAGGCATTCCGCCACCGCCTGCACGATGGCGCCCGCCACGGTCGAGGGCGCGGTGGCCCCCGCCATCCCGGCGCTGAGCAGCAGCACCGGCATGCCACCGGCGATGCAGTTTTCCATCACCTGACAGGCCTCGGTGGCGAATTTCATCGGCGGGACGACGAAACAGTTGGAATTCGAAACAAAGGGCCGGGCGCGCCATGCGTCTTCGCCGCCCGCGATCAGATGCAGCATTTCAAGAGCATCGGCGACAAAACCCGGTTCGGTGAACGAGGTGCCAATGTGTTTGGTTGTGCCCGAGGTGCAGGCATAGATCGTGTTCAGGTCCATCTCGCGGTTGTCGGGAATGTCCCGGCACACCATCGGGCGCTGAACGAAATGGATATTGTCCAGCGTATCGACGATGCGGGCGGCATCATGCAGATCCTGGACCGTGGATTCGCGGTAGTTGCGGCCATCGACGTCGACCATGTGAACGGCCGCCCCGGCGGTTCCGTAATGCACGCGCGCGCCGGAAAGCTGCATGTCCTGACGCGGATCGCGGCCGCACAGCGTGAAGGACTTCGCCGCCTTGGCCAGCATCGACTCGACTAGCGCGCGCGGAAAGCGCAGGCGGCCGTCATCGCCCAGCACCGCCCCGGCGGCGGTCATGATGTCGATGCCCGACTGCGGTGCATCGGCGAGGCCGATTTCCTCTAGCGCGCGCAGCGCGGTTTCGTGGATGCGCAGGACGTCGGCATCGCCGAGCGGTTTGTAAAGCCCGCCGGACATGCCGGGGCGAATGGGGCGCTGGTCTTCGCTGAGCGGGGCGGCGCGCAGGGCCTTGCGGGCGGCGCGGCCTCCGGAACGGCGGGCGGGAGATTGATCTGTCATTTGAATGGACCCGGAGAATTGGAAACGGGAAAGAGGCGTGGCGGATCAGGCCCGCGCCGGACCCCCGCGCGCGGCGCGACCGCGTTCCGCCCCGATAGTGCGCACGATCAGCGCGATCTTCCAGTTGCTGTCTGGCATTGGCCGAAAATCTCCGTTGCGTCTTTTAGGCCGCAGCTTTGCCGCGCGATCTTGCAGGTTTGCGTCACGATGTGCGATTTGCGACATCGTCGGCAAGTCCTGTTTGCCCGGTGGACAGGGCAGGGCAACTGGCGTATCGCAGGCGCCAAACCGATGGGGGCACGCGCGCATGAGCAAGACAGAAGAACCGCTGACCTACGCGGGTGCCGGCGTGGACATCGAGGCCGGCAACGCCCTGGTCGAGCGGATCAAACCCGCCGCCGCCGCCACCCGGCGCAGCGGCGTGATGGCGGGTCTTGGCGGGTTCGGCGGCCTGTTCGATCTGCGCGCCGCCGGATATCGGGATCCGGTGCTGGTTGCCGCGACCGACGGGGTCGGCACCAAGCTGCGGATCGCGATCGACACCGGCAATGTCGATGGCGTGGGCATCGACCTTGTCGCGATGTGCGTCAACGATCTGGTCTGTCAGGGGGCCGAGCCGCTGTTTTTCCTGGATTATTTTGCGACCGGCAAGCTGGAAATCGAGGCCGCCGCGCGGATTGTCGAGGGCATCGCCGCGGGCTGCAAGGCCAGTGGCTGTGCACTGATCGGCGGCGAGACGGCGGAAATGCCGGGCATGTATGCCGACGGCGATTTCGATCTGGCGGGCTTTGCGGTGGGCGCAATGGAACGAGGCACGGCACTGCCGGCCAACGTTGCCGAGGGCGATATCCTGCTGGGGCTGGGCTCTGACGGGGTGCATTCCAACGGGTTCTCGCTGGTGCGCAAGGTGGTCGAACGGTCCGGCCTGGACTGGAGCGATCCCGCGCCGTTTGCCAATGACACGCTGGGGGCGGCGCTGCTGGCCCCGACGCGGCTTTACGTGCGCCCGGCGCTGGCGGCGCTGCGGGCCGGCGGCATGCGCGGATTTGCCCATATCACCGGCGGCGGGCTGACCGAGAACGTGCCCCGCGTCCTGCCCGACGGGCTTGGCGTGACGATTGATCTGGACGCCTGGATCCTGCCGCCGGTGTTTGGCTGGCTGGCACAGACCGGCGGCACCCCCGAGGCGGACCTGCTGAAGACCTTCAACGCCGGCATCGGGATGGTGGCTGTCGTGGCGCCCGATCGGGCTGACGCGGTCAGCGCGTTGCTGACCGGGCAGGGCGAAACCGTCCATCGCATCGGTGTGGTCGAACCCGGATCCGGCGTGCGCTATACCGGCCGGCTTTTGTGAGGAAACGGGTCGCGATCCTGATTTCCGGCGGCGGGTCGAACATGGTCGCGCTGCTGCGTGACATGGCGGGCGAACATCCGGCCGAACCGGTGCTGGTGCTGTCGAATGTGCCCGGCGCCGGTGGCCTGCAGAAAGCCTCGGCAATGGGGATCGCCACCGCCGTGGTCGACCACCGCGATTTCCCCGGCGACCGGCCCGGGTTCGAGGCGGCGCTGATCGGCGAACTTGACGCGGTGCAGCCCGACATCATTTGTCTTGCCGGTTTCATGCGCGTGCTGACGGCGAAATTCGTGCAGCATTATCAGGGGCGCATCCTGAACATCCACCCGTCGCTGCTGCCCCGGTACAAGGGCCTGCACACCCACGAACGCGCGCTGAAGGCCGGCGATGATCAGCACGGATGCAGTGTGCATCTGGTGACGCCGGACCTGGATGCGGGGCCGATCCTGGGGCAGGCCGGCATAGTGGTGCGCCCCGATGACACCGCCGAAACGCTGGCCGCCCGCGTGCTGGAGCGCGAGCATATCCTGTACCCGGCCGTGCTGCGCCGCTTTGCGGTGGGTGATCTGTCGCCGCTGAAGGTGCCCTGACACTTTCCTTTGCCGCAAAAACTGCCTATGACCGCGCGGCATGGGGCGCGAACACTGATCGGGAAAAGAACACCGCAATATGATAACGATCTCAACGACTGAAGGCCTGGCGGAATTCTGCACCCGCGCCGCCACCGCCGATTATGTCACCGTCGACACCGAATTCCTGCGCGAGCGCACGTATTACTCGAAACTCTGCCTGATCCAGCTGGCCATTCCGGGCGATGCCGAAGAAGACGCGGTGCTGGTCGATCCATTGGTCGACGGGCTGTCGCTGGACCCGCTTTACGATCTGTTTCGCGACGAGACTGTCGTCAAGGTGTTCCACGCCGCGCGTCAGGATCTGGAGATTTTCTTTATCGAAGGCGGGGTGATCCCGTCGCCGCTGTTCGACACGCAGGTCGCGGCGATGGTCTGCGGTTTTGGCGAACAGGTCGGATACGAGACGCTTGTGCGCAAGATCGCGCGCCACCCGCTTGACAAGACATCGCGGTTTACCGACTGGTCGCGGCGCCCGCTGACCGATGCGCAGATGACCTATGCGCTGGCGGATGTGACCCATCTGCGAGTGATCTATGAATTTCTGGCCAAGCAGCTGAAGAAATCCGGCCGCCAGAAATGGGTCGAGGAAGAGATGCAGGTTCTGACCACGCCCGACACCTACGTGATCGAGCCGGAAGAGGCCTGGCGGCGGCTGAAGACCCGCACCAATTCGGGGCGGTTCATCGCCATCGCGCGCGAACTGGCCCGGTTTCGTGAAATCTATGCGCAGTCGCACAATGTGCCGCGCACCCGTGTCTACAAGGATGACGCGCTGCTCGAGCTTGCCTCGACCAAGCCGCGCAACCTGCAGGATCTGAGCCGGTCGCGCCTGTTGCTGCGCGAGGCCCGCAAGGGCGAGATTGCCGATGGCATCATCGCCGCGGTCGAGGCCGGTCTGGCGGTCGCGCCAGAGGATTATCCAAAGCTGGACCGTCCGAACGATGCGTTGCAGGTCAATCCGGCGCTGGCCGACATGCTGCGCGTGCTGCTGAAGGCCAAGGCGGAAAACGCCGGCGTGGCCCAGAAACTGATCGCCACCGCGGCCGATCTCGATGCCATTGCCGGTGGCCAGCGCGACGGTCTGGCGCTGAAAGGCTGGCGGCACGATGTCTTTGGCGAAGATGCGCTGCGGCTTTGCGAAGGCAAGGTCGGGCTGGCGGTTCGTGGCGAAAAGGTCGATGTGTTCGAGCTGCAATAGGCTTTTTATATCAGCCTATTGTCGTAACATCCTGATGTGGATTCAGCGCCTGACGACCAGCGCATTGCTGGCCGCGCTGACCCGGATCTGGCGCACGCCGGCCAGGCTTTGCTCCGAGACGAACAGCGCCACCACGACCTCGCGCGATTGCTGGGTGCTGACACGGGTCTGTTCCAGCGGCGGGCTGATGCGGAATTCATAGCTGAGCACGCCTTCGGGCGCATTTTCAGCGACGACCGGCAGCAGTTCCCCGTCGTAATAGCCCTGGCGCGTCGGCAGGCCCGTTGCACGGACGATCGCGCCGCCGGGCACTTTTTCGACCCGCAGGGTGATGATCTGCGCCACCAGCTTTCGCGGGTCGGCATTGGGGTTGCTTGCCACCACCACCTGCGTGCGTTCGCTGCGCCCGAACCAGTTGAACGGATTCAGCCGCGATTCAGCCACGCGCGAGCAGTTTGCGAGTGTGCCCACCACCATCAACGCCAAGATGATCCTGCCCGTCATGCCCGTCCCCTTGCTTATCCCTTTCGGGTTAGCCCAATGCGCGCGGTTTGAAAAGCCATTGCTGGGCTGGACCTTTGTCGGGCGGCAACATACCTGATGGCGCAGCAGGGAAGGAAGTCCGATGGCCAGCTCCGCATTCGAAGATATTGCCGAGACGTTCGAGTTTCTGGAGGACTGGGAAGACCGGTATCGCCATGTCATCGACATGGGCCGCGCGATGGACCCGTTGGAGGATGCCTTTCGCGTGCCCGCCACCAAGGTCGATGGCTGTGCCTCGCAGGTCTGGCTGGTGCCGACGATTGACGGGCAGGGGGCGGACGCGACCTTTACCTTTCGCGGCGCCAGCGATGCGATGATCGTGAACGGGCTGATCGCGGTGCTGCACGCGCTGTATTCCGGCTTGTCCGTAACAGAGGTTCTGGCGGTGGATGCGGGCGCGGAACTGGCCCGCCTCGGGCTGAACGATCATTTGTCGGCGCAGCGATCCAACGGGCTGCGCGCCATGGTGGAACGGATTCGCGGCGTCGCCGCACAGGCGATGGCCTGATCCGCGCGCGCGTTATTCCCTTGCCCAGCCCGCCAGGGTGGTTTCCAGATCGCCATACCCGGTAAAGCGCCGTTCATAGGCCAGCCCCAGCCGCCTGGCGCAGTCTTCGGCCTTCGCGTCAAGTTCGGGATCGTCGGTCTGCGCCTGGTAGACAAGCTTTTCGTAATTGCCAAAATACATGTCGCGCAAGTCGGGGTGGCGGCCCAGGCCCAGCGGTTTCCAGACGAACGCGTCGAACTGACGGACCAGAAAGTCGGTCAGGTAGAAGGCGGTGATCTCTTCGTCGCTGCGCGCAGAAAACACCTCGTTGCCTTCAAAGAACGAATAGCAATGCGGGCCCTGAACCAGTTCGACCCCCAGTTTCCCGCACAATGCGGCCAGTTGGCCGCCGGTGCCGCAATCCGCGTAGACCACGCTGACGCTGTCATAACCGGCGCGGTGCCTTTCCACCGCCTCGGCGACGGCGCCGCAAATCTTTTCGGGGTGGTTGTGCAGGATCGCGGGCAGGCAGATCAGCGTCATGTGATCCCAGCCATTCGCCCGCGTAACCGCCAGAATCTCGCGCGCCAGCGCGCCGCAGGCGATCAGCAGCACCCGGCCCCTTGGCGCGGCAATATGCGCGCCGGTTTCGGTCAGTGTCCGGTCGTCAGGGTTCATTGCGCATCGACCACGCGATCACCCGCCAGACGGCAAAGCACACCAAGGCGGCCGGAATAGCCACCGGCCAGACTGATCCGTCGAATTGCAGCGCGGATGTCACCCAGGCGCCGACCCAGACCGTAAGCCCGGCGGCGATCATGGCGCTGGCGACGATCAGGGCGAGTTTTCCAAGTGGCATGTCGGGTCTCCTTGCCGGTTCAATATGGGCGTGGAGCGTGCAGATGTGTAGAGGAGGGTTGTTGAATCTGCCCGGTGTCAGATGAATGTCGCCGGGCAAATCCTTGAACTTGAACTCAAAAACGGGCTGCTATGACGAAGCTGCCAGCTGGTTGTGTTTGCGCGCGATCCATTCCTGGGCGGTTTCGACCGCGACGGCGGCATCGCGGCAATAGGCATCGGCGCCGATCGCCTTGCCGAATTCCTCGTTCAGCGGCGCGCCGCCGACCAGCACGATGTAGTCTTCGCGCATGCCCTTTTCCTTCAGCGTGTCGATCACGACCTTCATGTAGGGCATCGTGGTGGTCAGCAGCGCCGACATCCCCAGAATGTCGGCATCCTCGCGCACCAGTGCCTCCAGGTATTTTTCAACCGGGTTGTTGATGCCAAGATCGACGATCTCGAAGCCGGCGCCTTCCATCATCATGCCGACAAGGTTCTTGCCGATGTCGTGGATGTCGCCCTTGACGGTGCCGATCACCATCTTGCCGACCCGCGGCGCGCCGGTTTCGATCAGCAGCGGCTTCAGGATCGCCATGCCGCCCTTCATCGCATTGGCGGCCAGCAGAACCTCGGGCACGAACAGGATGCCGTCGCGAAAGTCGTTGCCGACGATGGTCATGCCGCCCACCAGCGCCTCTGTCAGCACGCGGTAGGGTTCCCACTTGCGTTCCAGCAGGATGTTGACGCCTTCCTCGATCTCTTCCCTCAGGCCGTCGTAGAGGTCATCGAACATCTGAAGCACCAGCTCGTCATCGGGCAGGTCCGCAAGGATGATGTCTTCGTCTTCGTCAGCCATCTGGGCTCTCCGAAAAAGCGCTGGCGCGCGTGTAGGTTAGGCCTGTTTTCTGCGCAAATGCACACTCGCACAAGGCCGGTTGCGACATGCGCCGTGCTGCTTCCGACGCGGATGCGGATTGATGCGCGCGGGGGCCTGTACGATGTTCTTGTTGTGTTCTATTCTGCCGATATGCAGATCGACGATTCGAACCATGTTGCGAAGGACCGGCGCAAGGGGCGGGCGGCGGCCGGCAACCCCGCCGTGCGGTTCGACGCAACACATACCGTCGGGTTCGACGACGGCTGGGAACGTGACGATAACCTGCCGCCATTGCGCACCGAGGTCAGCATCGAACGCCCGCGCAGCGTGATCAGTCGCAACACGTCGCCCGATCTCGATTTCGACCGCTCGATCAATCCCTATCGCGGCTGCGAACACGGCTGCATCTATTGTTTCGCGCGTCCCAGTCACGCGTTTCTGGGGCTGTCGCCGGGGCTGGATTTCGAAACCCGGCTGGTGGCGCGCCCCGAAGCGCCAGAGGTGCTGGCGCGCGAACTGTCCGCGCCGCGCTACGTGCCGCGGATGATCGGCATCGGAACCAACACCGACGCCTATCAGCCGATAGAGCGGACCCACGGCATCATGCGCGCAATTTTGCAGGTCTTGCAGGCGTTCAACCATCCGGTGGGGATTGTCACCAAGGGCACATTGATTGAACACGACCTTGATATTCTGGGGGCGATGGGCCGCGCCGGGCTGGCCCGCGCCGGGATTTCGATCACCACGCTGGACAGCGACCTTTCGCGCCGGATGGAACCGCGCGTGCCGTCGCCGTTGCGCCGGCTGCGAACGATTCGGCGTCTCACAGAGGCGGGCTGCCCGGTTCGGGTGATGGTGTCGCCGGTGATCCCGGGGCTGAACGATCACGAGGTCGAGTCGGTGCTGCGCGCCGCGCGCGAGGCGGGCGCGGTTGCCGCAAGCTACAGCCTGCTGCGCCTGCCGATGGAGGTCGCGGGGCTTTTTCGCGACTGGCTGGCAGAGCATTATCCGGACCGCGCCGCGCGGGTCATGAAACTGGTGCGCGACACCCATGGCGGGCGCGACTATGACCCGGAATTCGGCAAAAGGATGCGCGGCAACGGGGCCTATGCCGATCTGCTGGGCCAGCGATTCCGGCTTGGCTGCGCAAGGCAGGGCCTGGCGCGCGAATTGCCACCGCTGCGCTGCGATCTGTTCCGGGTGCCGCCAGGGCCCGGCGATCAACTGTCGCTGTTCTAAGGCTTTTCGGCGGATGCCTTGGCGCGGATTCGACCCGAAAAGCCGTAGCGCGCTATCGTGACGGTTGGGCTGCATTCCGGTTTGCGCCTCAGGCGCGCCGGCGCCCGCGCCGGGGCGCGCGAACCGGCCCCGCATCGTCGGTTCCGTCGGAAACCGAAGAGAAGCCTCCCAGCGCGCCGGTGATCTGTTCCAGCGTCGGACGCTCGCCGCGCGGGCGGTTTTCAAGCGCCTCGCGCATCTTTGCCAGATGTTCGGGCATGGTGCCGCAACAGCCGCCGATGATGCGCGCGCCGCAATCGCGGGCCAGCACCGCGTAATCGGCCATCAGCTCTGGCGTGCCATCATAATGGATGTGTCCGTCGACATATTTCGGGATCCCGGCGTTGCCCTTGGCGACAATCGGCAGTTCGCTGCCGGCGGCCACGAAGCCCAGCACGGTGCGCAACAGGTCGGATGCGCCAACGCCGCAATTCGCACCGAACGCCAATGGCTTGTGCGACAGCCGCTCGGTCATGCGGGCCATCGCGGCAGAGGTCAGCCCCATCATGGTGCGCCCGGCGGTGTCGAAACTCATGGTGCCGACCCAGGGCATGGCGGCCAGTTCGGCGGCTTCGGCGGCGGCCTTGAATTCTTCCGGGGCAGAGATCGTCTCGACCCACAGGACATCGGCGCCGCCGGCCTTCAGCCCCTCGGCCTGCTGGTGGAACATCTCGACCGCGATCTCATGGGTCAGGCTGCCCATCGGGGCCATGATCTCGCCGGTCGGGCCCATCGACCCGGCGACGATCACGTCGCGCCCCGAGGCATCGGCAATCTCGCGCCCGAGTTCCGCGGCCAGGCGCGACAATTCGAATGCGCGCGCCTCGGCGCCGTGCAGTTTCAGGCGCGACGCGTTGGATCCGAAGCTGTTGGTCAGGAACAGATCGCTGCCGGCATCGACCGCACCGGAATAGAGCGCGCGAATCTTGTCCGGCTCGGTCTCGTTCCAGAACTCGGGCGCATCGCCCGCCTGCAGTCCCATGTTGAACAGGTTGGTGCCGGTGGCCCCATCCGCCAGAATCCAGTCGCGGGTCTTCAGCATTTTCGAAAGCGCGTCCGTGGCCATGGGTCAAATCATCCTGCACAAATAGAGGCCACGCAATGCGCCGCCGGTCACCGCCGGAATGACAGCAGTTCGATTATGACGCAAATTCATAATATTGATAATGATTATGAATGTTCCGGCAGAATGCGGGGCCGGGTGATGCGGTCCGCCAGATCAATCCCGGCCAGGGCCAGATCCAGCCGTGTCGGGGCCGCGACATATTGCGGCGTCCAGGTTGGGGCAAAGCAGGATTTGAACCGGCTCAGCCCGGGCGCGCCGGTCACGGCGTCAAGTCGGGCGGCCAGCGGGCCGGGCAGAGAGCGGCCCAGGCAGGGAACCGAGGCCAGTGTCAGCCGGTCACAGCCCTGTCCGGCGGCGGATTGGATCGCGCGCGCGATCAGCAGGTGCATGGTGCCCGCCGGCGCGTCGGCGCGGTGACAGATCAGGTCAAGCGCGCGTTCGCTCCAGCCCTCGTGAAAACTGGCGAAGGCGACCAGCCGCCCCGCGTGGCGGGCAAGGTAAACCCTTTGCCCGCTTATGTAATCCGCGTCGAACCTGCCCATCGAAAAACCGCGCGACGGGCCGCGATGCCGGGCCCAGTCCTGCGCCACCAGCCGCATCTCTGCGATCGGCAGCTGCGCACCGGCCTCTGCCACGGCGACGCCGGACTTTTCGGCCTTGCGGATCTGGCGGCGCAACTGGCGCAGGGCGGGCAGGGCGGTGTCGAACCCGGCGGGGCGGACATGCGCCTCTTGCGCGACCCGGGCCACCTGCCAGCCATCGGTCCGCGCCATCGCGGCCATGCGCGCGCCGCACTTGTAAAGGCAGGGCGTCAGAAACCGCTGTTGCGCCGCGGTCTGAAGGCCGCGCAACGCATCGCGCGGCGCCGACGCACGCGCCAGCGGATCGGACAGCATGATCAGGCTTTGGGCTGTGACCGCAACCAGCGAGATCGGGCGGCGGCGCGCATCGCATAACAGGTCGAACTCTCCCTGGCGCAGCAATCCCGCCTCGGCCCGCTGCGCGTTGAAACACAACGCGCCAACCGCGACGCTCGATTGCGGCGGCCCGAGCGCAAGAAGCATCGGCGCGGTGCGGGGCGCGGGGCGCGCAGCGTTCGTCGGCCCGGCCAGCAGAAGCAGCGCGGCAATCCCGCCCGGCACCGCGTAATAGACCAGCCGAAAGCCCATGATTGCCGCCAGAACCGGGGCCTGGGGCGCATCGGGCAGGCACAGCAGGACGATCATTTCGAACGGGCCGACGCCGCCGGGCGTGGCGCCCAGCAGGCCCGCGCCGAGGGCCAGCAGGAAGACCGCGTAAAACAGATCGGCGGGCGGCAGGTCGGCCGCCGGCAGCAGAACGTAAAGCGTCAGCGCCGCGGCCCCGGTATCCAGCAACGCCAGCGCCAGCACGGTGACCTGCGCCTTCAGCGGCGGCAGCCAGGCACGAAACAGCACGCGCGGACGCCAGATCGTGCAGGCCACCAGCGCGACCATGCCCACCAGCCAAGCCGCCGCGATCGGGCGCGCCATCGCGATTTCAGGGCCGTGGATCAGCACCATCACCGCGACCAGCACGGCCAGCGCCAGCATGAAACTTGCCGACACCGCGCCGGTGATCGCCGCCGCGCGCCAAAGCGTAATGTCGGGCAGGGTGCGCCAGCGCGCCAATGTGCCGGTCAGCAGGCCGAAACCGGTCAGCTGCGCGGTCGCGACCGATGCGATGCCGGATCGCTGGGCATCGGATGCGGCGGTGTCGGCGCCGATCAGGCGATGCACCGCGATTTCCATCCGGCCCACCGCCCAGAAACTTACGCAGGCGGCACAGGCGGCCTGCACCCATTGCAGCGGGGCGATGGCGCTGGTTGCGGTGACGATACCGGCGATGTCCAGATCGGCGGCCGCGCCCGTCATCAGCGCCGCGATCCCGACCAGCAGCGAAAGCGGCACCAGCTGTTTGAGCAAAAGCGCGCGCAGGCAGTCCTTGTCGGATTGCACCCCGGCACCGGAAAATCCAACCATCCCTGACCCTTTACCAAACCGCCCCGAAGCAAGGTGGTAGCGCAAGAGTCGTTTCGAAACCGTGAACCAATGGCCGCGCAACGCAAAAGGCCCGGCCGCTACCGGCCGCGCCTTGTTTCAATGTCGCAGTGCAGGCGTCTGAAAAGTCTAGATTTCGTCCAGAATCTGCGTCTTGGCCTGGGCCATCAGGGAAATCATCTTGCCGCGAATCGTAGCCTCGTCCGCCGCCTCGCCAAGATCGCCGGACACCTTGCGGTACACATCCTCGTCCCCGGCTTCCTCGAAATCGGCCCGGACGACTTCCTTGGCATATGCCTCTGCCTCGTCGCCGGATTTGCCCAGCAGTTCCGCCGCCCACAGCCCCAGCAGCCTGTTGCGTCGGGCTTCGGCCTTGAACTGCATCTCGGCGTCATGGGCGAATTTGTTCTCGAACGCATTCTCGCGATCGCTGAAAGTGGTCATGGCGGGTCCTTTCGGGGCTGATTGCTTGGCCCAGATATGCCCCTGCACGCGCCGGATCGCAAGGGGGTCGCGGGGTGCGGGTTGCCTTGCGGGCTGTGGCGTCATGGCCTATAGCATCGCCGAAGGGGCCGGGCCGACAAACGGACCCGTTCATCCGATCGGAGACTCTATGGCACGGCGCAAAAAGCTTTACGAGGGCAAGGCGAAGATTTTGTACGAAGGCCCGGAGCCGGGAACCTTCGTGCAATATTTCAAGGATGACGCCACCGCGTTCAACGCCGAGAAGAAGGCGGTGATCGACGGCAAGGGGGTTCTGAACAACCGCCTCAGCGAATATTTCATGAATGGTCTGGCCAGCATCGGCGTGCCGACCCATTTCATCAAGCGGCTGAACATGCGCGAACAGCTGATCCGCCAGGTCGAGATCATTCCGCTGGAAGTCGTGGTGCGCAATATCGCCGCCGGTACGATGTCGAAACGTCTTGGCATTGCCGAGGGCACCGCGCTGCCGCGCCCGATCATCGAGTTCTACCTCAAGGACGACGCCCTGGGCGATCCGATCGTGACAGAAGAACATATCATCGCCTTCGGCTGGGCCAGCCAGCAGGATCTGGACGACATGGTCGCGCTGGCGCTGCGGGTGAACGACTTTTTGTCCGGGGTGATGCTGGCTGTCGGCATCAAGCTGGTGGATTTCAAGATCGAGATCGGCCGCATCTGGGAGAATGATTTCCAGCGCCTGATCGTCGCCGATGAAATCAGCCCCGACAGCTGCCGCCTGTGGGATGTGGAAACCGGGCGCAAGCTGGACAAGGACGTGTTCCGCCGCGATCTGGGCGATCTTGCCGACGCCTATACCGAAGTGGCGCGGCGGCTTGGCGTATTGCCCAGCAACGTCACTCACGCGGTCAAGCCGCATGTCATCAACTGATGCCGCATCAGGGGCGGGCATCGGGTATTCGCTAATATCGACGACAGGACGCAGGGGGCAGTCGCATGAAGGCACGGGTTCAGGTGATGCTGAAGAACGGGGTTCTGGATCCCCAGGGCGAGGCGGTCCGGCACGCGCTGGGAACGCTGGGGTTTGACGGGGTGAATGGCGTGCGTCAGGGCAAGGTCATCGAACTGGAACTGGCCGAGACCGACGAAAGCGCGGCCCGCGCGAGTGTCGAGGCGATGTGCAGGAAGCTGCTGGCCAATACCGTGATCGAAAGCTACGCGATCGAGATCGGCTGATATGTCCCGGGGGCGGATGCCAACCGGCGGCCAACCGGAGCCGGTCGTATGAGGGCGGCGCTGCTGACGCAGTACCGCGCGCCGCTGCAGATCGGCACTGTGCCCGACCCGGATTGCCCGGACGATGGCGTCGTTCTGAACGTGCTGGCCTGTGGCATCTGCCGCAGCGACTGGCACGCCTGGACCGG
>JAJDOB010000185.1 GCA_022340385.1 Rhodobacter sp. | reverse complement strand
CCCAACACCAGCGCGCCGAGTGGAATAAACCCGTAACCGACATGCAGGCTCCAGACCAGGGGTTCGCTCAGGGTGCGCAGCCCCGTCCAGCGGCCGAGCCGCCAGAACTGCAGGATTCCGACGAAGATCAGGGCGAGCGCGGTGCCGCGCCCGCTTGGGGCGATCACCCAGACCAGAAGCACGGCAACCGTACATACCACGACCAATCGGTCGAACGCATCCCCCGGCGCCGGACGCTCTGGCCGGCCTTGCCTTGCCAACCAGTTGCGGGTGAACGAAGGCACGATCCGCCCACCGATCACCGTAATCAT
This sequence comes from Rhodobacter sp., assembly GCA_022340385.1. Classification (GTDB taxonomy): domain Bacteria; phylum Pseudomonadota; class Alphaproteobacteria; order Rhodobacterales; family Rhodobacteraceae; genus CALGTJ01. Next base: position 9,565 of record JAJDOB010000185.1, on the reverse strand, counting down.
GACAATTCCGGCTGACAGACCGATCCGCAGCCCCGCACCGCCCGCCGCATAGTCGCCGCGCGCGGCCTCCCAATGAAACAAGGCGTTGCCCAGGATCAGGATGCCGAACATCGCCAGAACCACAAGGTTCCGCCAGTTGCGCCCCGCGACGATCTCGCGCGCCAGAACCGCAGCCAGCACAACAGGAAAGCCCAGGTCGGCCAGCGCCACAACCAAAGGTGAAAGTACCGCAGAAATGCCGATCGCGGCCCGACCCAGCAACCATAGAGCGAACAAGCCCCCAAGGGGCCAACCCACAATGGGCAGTCGCCCGGTCCAGTTTGGCACTGCGGTAAGCAGAAAACCTGCCGAGACTGCACCCAGATAGCCGAACAGGAACTCGTGCGCGTGCCATGACACGGGGTCAAACGCGGTGGGAAGGCTCAGCCAGCCCGCCAGCATGGCAATCCAGAGCAGCATCGCCACACCGGCCCATAGTCCAGCGCCAAGAAAAAACGGGCGGAAGCCGTAGCTCAGGATCGCGGGGCCGGTCCAGGCGCGCATCTGTTCTGCCGTTGTGTTCATGCCCGCTGGCTTTCAGTCATGGCTGTGCGGACCCAGCCTGTGATGCAGCCGTGCATCGTGGCGGGAAAAATGCCCTGTGAACCAGTCGCCCAGCACCTTTACCAGACGCGTCGCCGACCGGTCCGGAGCGTGCGCCTTTGCATCCATGATGTCGCGCAAGGCGTCGATCAGGCGTTCGTGGTCGTCCTTGTGCACCTGGGTCTGATCATAGCCAGCGGCGCGCATCTGACGTTCTTCGTGCGCGAAATGCGACGATATTCCACGCAAAAGGTCGCCGAATGCCTGATCGATTTCCGGCTCGGATCTGCCGTCCTCGATTGCTCCTGCGGTTGCGTTTACCAGGTCGATCAGTTCGCGGTGTTCGTGATCCACCGCCGGGTCACCGACGCTGAATTCCGGTCTCCATTCCAACAGGGCCATGGTTGTCTGCCTTCCGGGTTAGTGAAAAATGAACCCGCCCGCCTCGTCATTGTAATCTATTGCCAGGCTTTGTGCCGGCGCCAGTTGCAAATGGCGGGTTGCGGAGTTTGTGAATCCTTCCAACGCCGGATCGTCGCGCAGTCGCAGCGATATGTCATAGCTGCCCGCAGGCAGTTCGAACCGCTGATATACTCTGGACGGTCCACTGCCGGACAGCCCGCCCGGTGGCAGGTTGCTGGCAAAAATCGTCTTTCCGTCCAGATCAAACTCGACATAGACCGGTGCGCGGCGGCGGTCGCAGATCTGGGTCCGGCGCATATTGCGCGCAAGGGCCGCCAGTTCCTCGGGCGTGCGGTCGCGACAGGTACGAACGCCGCTTTGGGTAAAGCTGAGACGGATCAGGGCGTGGTCTTCCGGCAGGGCTTGCCAGACCGGCCACGCCGACAGCGCCGCCGTGGCCAGCGCGAGCGCCAGCGTTATCGCGCCCCCCAGGATCAGGTGGTGCCAACGACCGATCATTCTGCCGCCCTTTGCGGTCGAGCCTTCCTGAGGGCGTCGTTCTTTTCATCCGATGACATCGCCCGCGCGTTCTGAAACCTGGGCATCGCTTCCAACCGTTTTGTAAACGCCAACAGTTCGCTTTGCAGACGGCCGGAGCCGCTGCAACCCGCCCACACTGTCAAAATCCTCTCGCGCGGGACACGGGTCCGCAGGTATGGATCGCGCTGGCGGTCAAATCGCGCTTTGGTCCAGTTCGCGCCGACCCGGTTGTGGCAGTCGCGCTCGGCGCAGCCCGCGATGCAAACGCCATCGGCCAGCCCGCGGCTGAGGATGTAATCGATCAGGGACGGCGGCGCCATCGCGACGCAGGGCAGACCGATGAAACCCGGCGACGATCGCGCCCCTGCGCCATGTTCACACGCCAGGGTAAGAACCCGGGCGTCGCCGGTCAGGGCCTCTGCCGCCTCGATCACGTCGGCGCGCAACCGGGCCAGCGGGTAATCGGGCAGATCAATACCGGTGATCAACTCGCCCGAGCGGCGAAACGGCGAAGATGACGGACAGGACCCCATGCAGATCCCGCAGGCAACGCAGCGCGCCGGATCAACCGCTACTTCGAAGGCGAAGGGCGCGCCATCGCTGCGGGGTTCCAGGGTGATCGCGGTGTAGGGGCAATCGGCGACGCAGCGCTCGCAGCCATTGCAGTGGTCAAGAAATACCTCTGCGGCCCGGCCTTCGGATTTCGGCGGCAGCCAGGGCATTCCGGCCAAAAGCACCGTGAAAACCACGACGCCGCCCCAGATCACACCCGAAGGTACTGCATTGATCACCGGATAAAGCCCCAGGATCATCCAGTCGATGCCGACACGTTGCGGGACGGTCGCAAGATCCGCGGGCGCCTGAAGCACCGCCGGTGACATAAGGGCCGCGACGGTCAGCGCGCCAAGCGTGATCGCAGCAAGACCGCGTGGCGGGCGGGTGCGCGGCTCGGAAATGCGCTGAATGTGGATCCACATCAGCAAAAGCAGCAACAGCGGAATGGCGATATGCAGGAAGACCATCAGCGTGAAAAACCGGCCGGACAGCATCTGCGGCGACAGGAAATTTCGTGCGATCGGCTCTCCGAAGATACCCAGCGTGTCCAGCAGTTCGGTCGTCGTGGTAGCGACGTATTGCGCCAACTGGTCCCAGACCAGCCAATAGCCCGTGATGCCGGAAAGATAGACGAACCAGATCACCGGGATGCCGGTGAACCACGAAAACCAGCGGGCACCGCGATAGCGGTCCATCGCGAACTCGCGCACCAGATGGGTGAACATCACCACAATCATCAGGTCGGAGGCATAGCGGTGCAGGCTGCGCGCGACGCCCGCATGCCACCAGTGATCGGTGCTAAGCCACAGGACGGAACCATAGGCCGCCGTGATTCCGGTGTCGAAAAAGATGAACAGATACACCCCGGTAAAGGCGACGATCCAGAACAGGAACCAGCCAAGTGTTCCAAGCTGCGCCAAAGGGTTCCAGTCGGGACCAAAAGCGGCGTCAAGCAGTCGTTCGACATGATCGAACCCGTGCCGAAGCACGGTGCGCAGTCCGATCATCATGCAACCCCATGCCGCGATGAGTCTTGTTGCGCCTTCAGCGCCCGCCGACGCTCTAGCCAAAGCCGCAGGATCACCCATGCGAACAGCAACAGCGACAGGCCACCAAAGAATATCCCGAACAGAACACCGTAATCAAACCGGTATGCCCCGGTCAGAGGGTTGTAGACAGTGCACAGGAACGTCAGCCGGTCCCAAAGATCGGTTGGCGCAACCGATCTGGTGATCCGGCCCAATATCAGGTCTTTGAGCGGCTCAAGCAGCACCGGCAGCGGAAATGCCTCGCCATAGAGCTGGCGGTACACGCGCCCCTCGGCGTCCAGAATCGTCGTTTGGGTTACATGTGCAAGACCGCCTGCCGCTTCTCGGTAGGAAAAGCCAAGATCGACCAGCAGCGCCGCTGTCGTGGCCTCGTCCGCGCTGGCGATGTACCAGTCTTCAATACCGGTCAGATTATGCGTTCCCGCAAATCCCGCCAACTGGCCAGGGCGGTCGCCGGTGGCATCGAAACCAAACGTCAGGACATTGAAGCGACCCGTTCCCAGAACACGCCGCGCCTCGGCGACCGAATCGCGCAGGTGATCGGTTGCGATCGGGCAGACCGTCGCGCAACTGGTATAGATCAGAGACACGACAAGGGGCTTGCCGCGCAGGCTGTCCAGCGCAAGATCCCGGCCGCGGTGATCGCGCAAAAGATGGGCCCGTGTCTGTGTGCCGATCGCCGCCTGGCTTTCCTCGAATGCGATCTCGGCGTCGAGTTTTCCGGCCGAATACGAAGGGTCGGACAGCCCGAACAAAAGCAAAAGGGCAACGAAGGTTCTCAAAAGGCCCATGCGGCCGCCCGATCGCCGATGACGCCCAGCCCCAACAGCGCGAATTGCAGCAGCGACGCGCGAAATGTACCCATCGCCGCCCTGCGCGTATCGGACCAAAGCAGCCGCCAGCTTTGCAGCAGGAAATAGCCGCCACCGAACACGGCGCAAACGCCGTAAACCCAGCCCATGCCATACAGAAGCGGCCCAAGCGACAATGCCACCAGCACCACGACATGACTGAAGATTACCGGCCCCCAGACCGCGTGCTCGGTCACCACCGGCAGCATCGGTATGCCGGCGCGGCGATAGTCCTCTCCCTTGGCGGCTGCCAGCGCCCAGAAATGCGGTGGCGTCCACAGGAACAGTGTCGCCGCCAGCAGGATCGGGATTGGCCCGATGGCTGGCCCATAGACAGGCGCCGCCGCCGCGGCGCCGGCAAGCAATGCGAAACTGCCTGACGCGCCGCCGATTACCACATTCCAGACGCTGCGCCGCTTCAGCCAGACGGTGTAGACAAGCGCATAGGTCGCGGCCCCCAGAAACACCAGGGCCGTGGCCAACGTACCACCCACCGACCAGCCCATGAACAGTGATCCCGCCAGAAGCCCGAGAAATGTCAGCGGCCAGATCGCACCGGCCTTCAGGGTCTTGCTGGCAAAGGGCCGGTTGAAGGTGCGCGCCATCAGCAGGTCGGTATCGCGCTCGTAGTAATGGTTATAGGCCCCTGCCGCACCGGATGCGCCCAGCACAGCTGTGGTGAAGACCAGCACCTCGATCCAGGTCAGGACGCCACCTGCGGTGGTCAGCACCCCGATCAGTGCTGCCAGCGCGACAAACGATCCGATTCGCAGCTTCAGGATCGAGGCGGTCATGGAAAGGGCGGCACTCATGGGCTGGCTCCTTCGGTTTCGCGGGATCAGTTGAACAGCCAAAGTTCTGACAGATACTTCCAGTTCACGAAGTAGTAGAGGACGAAGCAGGTGAAGAAGATCGTCACCAGAATGATCGTGCCCGGCAGCTTGGGATGTGCCTCGCTGCCATAGGTCGATACCGCCTCGCGCCCCTTGTCATGCAACGGAAAGACCAGCTTGGCCCCGGGTGTGTCCAGCTTTGGGCCCGCCAGGATCGTACCGACGATAACAAGGATGAACATGACCCCGCCAATCGCCGCACAGATCGCCGCGAGGCCATTCATTCCCATCATCAGATAGGCGGCCGCCGGGAATTCATAGGCGTGCGGTGCATCGGTAAGCCCGATGTCCCATTGCCGACGTGGCACACCCAAAGTCCCTGCCCCCATCATGAAAAGGGAGATACCGCCGGCACCCAGCCCAAAGAAATACGGTTGCCATTTGGCAATCATCGGCCAGATGATGTCGCGTTGGAACAGCAGCGGCACCAGCAGATAGGTGCCCGCCATGAAGGCCAGCGTGGTGCCTGCGACAACCGTGCCGTGGAAGTGGCCCGGAACGTAGATCGTGTTGTGCATCAGCACGTTCAATTGCTCGGTGCCCAGGACCACGCCCGAGATACCGCCAATGAAACCGAACATCACCAGTGACATGAACATGCCCGAAAACGCGGGATTGCCCCAGGGCGCTTTCGTAAGCCATTCGAAGAAACCCTTGGTGTAGCCATTTCGCCGCTGTGCTGCCTCGACAGCGCCGGGCACGGTCAGGCCGTGGATCAGCGAACCCAGGACCGCAAGGTACATCATGTAAGAGGTGTTGACGATCTTCCAGGTCGAGCTCAGCCCCGGCTCTGCCAGCAAGTGGTGCGCCGAAGCGAGTTGCAGGAACAGGATGTACATGAAGAACGCCATCCGGCTGACCTTTTCGGACAGCGGCTTTGCACCCAATACCATCGCGGCAATGGCGTACCAGATCGCCACATGGGCCGAGACGTTGATCTGCTGACTGGAATGCCCCATGCCCCACCAGATCACCTTGTACATCAGCGTATCGATGCCCGAGATAAGGCCAATCGACCACAGCCAGGTCGGGATCAGGATGATTGCGCCGGAGGCAAGCGTGAACACCGCGATGATCGCTGCCGTGATCGCTCCGAAGGTGACAAGGGGCACCGATCCGTCATAGGTCTTTTCCGCCTTGGCCACGACGAGGGTGGCGAAAAAGATGATCACTGCCAACAGGGCGCCAACGGCGAAGATGATTAGTGACAGGTAGAACCAGTGCGACGCCATCATCGGCGGGTAGGATGTGAACATCACCGAACTGTCGCCACGCAGCACCGCGTAATTCGCCATCGCCGCACCGACGATCATCAGGATAAAGGCAAGCCAGGCGAATTTCGGTGCCGCCAGCCGCGAGCCCAACAGAACGGCAGAAGCGAAATAAAGAACCGCGATCTCGAAAAACAGGATCCAGAACAACAGGACGTTGGCACCGTGCCCTGTGAGAACAAGATAAAACCACTCGGCGGGCAGCAACTGGATTGCGGGCCAGCGAGTCAGCGCCACCATCAATCCCATGAGACCGCCAAGCAGCAGGAATATCACCGCGGCAACCGCGTTGACCTTGATCAGAGTCTCTGCGTTCTTCTCGATCCGAAGCCCGCTGAACCGGCAGGTTCGGTACTCTGCCTGCACGCCCACGACCGGGACGGCGCCATGATCTATGCTTGTCATTGCTGTACTCTCCCTAGTCGATGACGCGAATGCGACCGGTCATCGTGTGATGGCCAATGCCGCAGTATTCATTGCAGACGACGCCGAAATCCCCGCTTCCCGTGGGCGTCAGCGTGAACACATGCTCGTATCCCGGATGAACCGAGATATTGATGTTGACGGGTTGCAGGGAAAATCCGTGCTGCCAGTCCGTCGAGGACAGATGGAACCGGTAGGGCACGCCTTTTTTCAGTTCCAGAACCGGCCAGAACTCCCAGAGCCGCGCCAGCATGTACACGTCACCGCCCTCGGGCGGGGCGACCACCGGCACGCCTTCTTCCTCGACCAGTTCGCCGTTGGCGTCTTTCTTCTGGAACTCGTCTGCAAAGGCGATGACCTTGTCCTCGAACACCTCGGGTTTGATCCGGTAGGTTTCGTTGGAGAGGTTCTGGTCGCCGATAAAATGCCAGGCGATCATGAAGAAGAACATGAACAGGCCCCAGAGAAAGGCGATGATGACCCATCCCAGTTCGATGGCCTGAATCGGCTCTTTCCACCAGAGCCGGTTGGACGGAGGGGTTATTGCCATGGTCGTCGCCTCGCTTTGATTTCGCCCTGGTTCAGCCCGCGATGGGGACCGAGGCCACTTCCATCACGCCCCAGATGATATAAAGCACTGCGGGGACCGTAACGCCGAGAAAGAGCAGCAAAAACGGGTTGTCCAGAACCCTTTGCATCGCCGGAACAGACTGGTCCGGGACCGTCGGTTCAGGGGGTGTTGGTGAAGTATCCGGGTTGCTCATGACCACATTCTCCCAGTTGCTGCAGGGGCGCCACGTGCCATTCGCAAGCACCGCTTTGCGATGGCTTACGCACAAGACCTTGCGCCAAGGGTGCCAGAAGTGACTTCGGGTAATTGGGGGGTTTCGCGACCCTGTGTTGGTGCAACTTGATCGCAACGACACTTTCGATCGGCCTTACTTGACGCGGCCCCCAAGCCAAACTGCCAAATCTGTCCCTTCAGTGAAAGGGTAAGAGGCGCCGACGCCGGGAACCTTGACCAAAGTCAAGCAAACCGGTCGCGGGTGACCTTGTGCCGGTCAGATTCCACCGACCGGGATCGGAGGCGCACAATTGATATCCATCAAGTAATCGTGGCCCGCCAGGCAAATACCTGGCGCGCTGGAACAATCGCATCCTGCGCATGCAAGCCTAGTTGGTGGCCTCTTCGGTGGCTGCCTCGCCGGTTTCTTCCGCCTCGACACTGAAGGTCATCAAATAGGCGATGACATCCGCGATTTCCTCTTCCTTGCGCAAACCGGCAAAAGTCATCTTGGTTTTCGGGATCATGTCTTTTGGTTTCTTGAGGAAAGTGGCCAGAGATTCCTCATCCCAGATAAGCCCATCGGCCGCAGCTGCGGTCATGGCGTCCGAGTACTTGAAATCGGGGTTTTGGGCCGCCGGCATGTTGACGATCCCATTAAGCAGAGGACCAACCTTGTTCTTTGCGTCCTCGCCCACCGTGTGGCAGGACTTGCATTTCTTGAAGACTTTTTCACCCTGTTCGGGGTCACCTTCGGCCAAGGCCGGCAGAGCCGCAAGGCCGAGAATCGCGGCAATCAAGAATGGTCCAGGTTTCATTTGGGTGACTCCTTTGTCTGGTTTCAGATCAGTGTTTCAAGTCTGGCGCCCGGAAACCGCGCCACGGCGGCTACGGCCTCGTCGTCGGACAACAGGCAGCAGCCGGTGGAAAGACCGTCCGCCAGAGCCGCGCTATCCGCCGACACTGCGGCAAGCTGACGTGGTTGGACGAGAGTGTCCGAACGCGGCTCGATGATATGGTGAATGCCGCCCAACACCGTGCCCATGGTTGCGGAAACCGCCAGACAGCGGTCCTGCAGCGTCAATCGGCGCGCCACCTTGCCGTCGGGCGCAGCAATCTCGGCGGACCACAATGCCCCGTGGTTGCGACCAAGCGCGGCAATTTCACCAATGTCGATCATCACATTGTCGAAACCGCGCGCCCGCAGCAAGGCCGCGATGCGATCAGTGATATAGCCCTGCGCGATGCCGTTCAGCGTAATCGCCATACCGGGGCGCGCGAATCCAATTCGGCTTTCAGCGATCACGACTCGGTCCCAACCGACAAGCTGCCGGGCCACCCGTAGATCCGGAACACTATCCGTGGCGCCATTCGTCAGAAAACGCCAAAGCGGCTGGACGGTCGGATCGAACGCGCCTTTGCTGGCATCGTTCAGAGCGTGGCAAAGGACCAGCACCTCCAGAAGCTCGGAGGGTGGCGCGTCAAGATATGCAAATCGGTTCAAACGCGACAGCGCCGACGCCTCGCGATAGAGGCTAAAGATATTCTCCAGCCGCGAAAGTTCTGACTCTATTGCCGCAAATACTCCGCCTGCTGCAGCGCGTCCCATGCCGCCAAGTGTGATCGTCGCCACCGCTCCCAGCGCGCTTCCGCGCCAGGATGCCGTGGCGGGCATCGCGGCCTGCGGCAGCATCGCAGCGCAGGCCGAAATCGCCAGAAACCTTCGGCGGCTGAACGGACGGATCACGTGCTGGCCTCCTGACTTTCTGTCCACAAGCGCAGATGTCCGATGCCTGCGCACCGCAATGCGGCACCCGGCAAGATATAGGCGCGCCGGACCGGAGCGCCTTGACTTTGGTCAACGCTCACTGCGGACCTATTGCGCCGCCATCGGCAGGCGCGACAACTGACAACGCGCCCAAAGCGCACCCAAAGCCCCTAAAAGATGGTCGATATCCTTTTGGCTGTGGACCGGCGAAGGCGTGATTCGCAGCCGCTCTGTCCCTTTCGGGACCGTGGGGTAATTTATCGGCTGGATGTAGATCCCGAACTCTTTCAGCAGCACATCCGAAACGTATTTGCACTTGACCGGATCACCGACGATCACCGGAATGATGTGGCTTGGATTGTCCAGATGCGGAATACCCGCGGCATCAAGACCCGCGCGAACCCGTGCCACACGGACCCGCTGCAAATCTCGCTCTGCCCTCGACGC
>JAJDOB010000174.1 GCA_022340385.1 Rhodobacter sp. | reverse complement strand
TTTTCCGGCTTTGGCACGGCGATGATCTATCTGCCGATTGCGGCGCATTGGCTGCCGCCGGTCTGGGTGCTGGTCACCCTGGTGGTGGTCGATCTGTTCGGGCCGATCCCAGCCGTGCCGCGCGCGCTGCGCGACGGCCATCCCCGCGACGTTCTGCGTCTGGGAGCCGGGGCATTGATCGGTATGCCGGTCGGTGTGCTGTTGCTGACGTGGATGGCGCCGGATGCGTTTCGCTATGCGGTCTCGCTGCTGACGATGGCGCTGCTGGTGCTGCTGGTCGGCGGCGTGCGCTATCGCGGTCGGGTCAGCAATCCTGCGATCTATGCGACCGGCGGCCTGTCGGGATTCCTGGGCGGATCGGTCGGACTGGCCGGGCCGCCGGTGATCCTGCTGTACATGGCGCGCCCGCTTTCGCCGGCGGTGATCCGCGCCAACGTGCTGCTGTTCCTGCTGCTTACCGATGTGCTGCTGTTCGTGGTCTTCGCGCAGCGCGGCCTGCTGGAATGGACACCGCTGATGCTGGGCGTTCTTCTGGCACCGCTGTATCTGGGCGCGGTCTGGCTGGGCTCGGCGATCTTTGACCCGGCGCGCGGTTCGGTCTATCGCTGGGTAGCCTATGTAATCATCGCCGCCTCTGCCTTGGGCGGCCTGCCGATCTGGACCTGACCGCGATGCGCATGAACGAGATGAACTTCAACGATGCCCGCCCGATCGACGGCTATGGCCCGGGATTCTTCCGGATCGGTGGCAAAGTCGTGCCGGGGCCGACGCTGGTGCTGCCGGACGGGGCCACCACATGGGGCGGGTTTGACGATTTGCAGGCGATTCTGGATGCAGCCGACGACCTGGACGTGATCTTCATCGGTACGGGCGCGGAAATCGCGCATGTTCCGCCCGGTTTCCGCGACGCGATAGAGGCCGCCGGCGTCGGGGTAGAGGTGATGGCCTCGCCGCCCGCCTGCCGTACCTTCAACGTTCTTCTGGGCGAGGGCCGCCGCGTTGGCGCCGCGCTGCTGCCGGTCTAGCCCGCCGTGGTGCTGAGCGTCGAAAATCTGGCCTGCGCGCGCGGTGGGCTGCCGGTGCTGGCAGACGTTTCCTTCGCGCTGGACGCGGGCGAGGTGCTGCTGCTGCGTGGCCCCAACGGCAGCGGCAAGACCACGCTGCTGCGCACGCTTGCCGGGTTGCAGCCGCCGCTGGCCGGGCAGGTGCGGGCCGCACCCGATGCCATCGCCTATGGCGCGCATTCCGACGGGCTGAAAGCGACACTGAGCGTGGCCGAGAATCTGGAATTCTGGGCCGCAATCTATGGCACGCGCGGGATAGATGCGGCCTGCGCCGCCTTCAATCTGGTCGAATTGCGCGATCGTCCGGCACAGAACCTGTCGGCCGGGCAGAAGCGCCGCCTCGGGCTGGCGCGCCTGCTGGTCACGGGACGCGCGATCTGGGCGCTGGACGAGCCGACGGTCTCGCTGGACACTGCCAGTGTCGCCCTGTTCGCGCGCGCCGTGCAGTCACACACCGCTGACGGCGGCGCGGCCATCATCGCCACGCATATCGACCTTGGGTTCAAGGCGCGCGAGCTTGATCTGACCGGTTTCAGGGCCAGCGCCCGCCACGCGTTCGACGAGGCGTTCGGATGATCCGCCTGCTGCAACGCGATTTGCGTCTTGCGATCCGCGCCGGGGGTGGCTTTGGCCTGGGGCTGGCGTTCTTTCTGATCATCGCGGTTCTGGTGCCTTTTGGCGTCGGTCCCGACAGCGCGACCTTGCGGCTTATCGCGCCGGGCATCCTTTGGGTCGGGGCGCTGCTGGCCTGTCTGCTGTCGCTTGACCGGATATTTCAGCTCGACTTCGAAGACGGCTCGCTGGATTTGCTGGCCACCGCACCGATACCGCTGGAAGGTGTCGTGGTGGCCAAGGCGGCGGCGCACTGGATCACCACCGGGCTGCCGCTGACGCTGGCCGCGCCGGTGCTGGGGGTGATGCTGAACCTGTCGCCGGCGGGCTACGTCTGGCTGGTGTCGTCACTGGCGCTTGGCACACCGGCGCTGAGCATGATCGGCGCATTCGGAGCGGCACTGACGGTCGGGCTGAAGCGCGGCGGGCTGCTGTTGTCGCTGCTGGTACTGCCGCTTTACGTGCCGACGCTGATCTTTGGCGCCGAATGCGTGCGCCGGGGGGCGGGCGGGCTGGCGACGGCGACGCCTTTGCTGCTGTTGTCGGGCATCACGCTGGCCACGCTGGCGCTGCTGCCGTTCGCCGCCGCCGCCGCCTTGCGGATCAATCTTCGGTGAGACGCGCGACATATGGCAGACCCGGGCCGGCATGCGACCAAGAATCCCTTGTTGCACATCCTGCCACCGCGTAAGGAAAATCCATGTCGCTCTGGGAATATGCCAATCCGAAAAAGTTCATCGCCACCGCCGATGCGGTGCTGCCCTGGGTGACCGGGCTGGCGGCGATTGCGCTTGTCACCGGGCTGGTCTGGGGCTTTTTCTTTACGCCGGACGATTTTCGCCAGGGTTCGACAGTCAAGATATTCTACCTGCATGTGCCCGCCGCGATGATGGCGATCAACGCCTGGGTGATGATGCTGGTGGCCTCGCTGGTCTGGCTGATCCGCCGCCATCACGTCAGCGCGCTGGCCGCCAAGGCCGCAGCACCGGTCGGGGTTACATTCACCCTGATCGCGCTGGTCACCGGCGCGATCTGGGGCCAGCCGATGTGGGGCACTTGGTGGGAATGGGATCCGCGCCTGACCAGTTTCCTGATCCTGTTCCTGTTCTACCTTGGATACATGGCGCTGTGGGCGGCGATTGAAAATCCGGACACGGCGGCGGACCTGACCAGCATACTGTGCATGGTCGGGTCGGTGTTCGCGCTGCTGTCGCGCTATGCCGTGAATTTCTGGAACCAGGGGCTGCACCAGGGCGCCTCTCTTTCGCTTGACGCGGAGGAAAACGTGGCCGACGTCTACTGGATACCGCTTCTGGTCTGCCTTGCGGCAT
>JAJDOB010000070.1 GCA_022340385.1 Rhodobacter sp. | reverse complement strand
GCGTCGATGCTGTCATACGACTGGAAATCACCGAAATACTTCGTGATCGCTGCCGTCAGCGTCGTCTTGCCGTGGTCAACGTGACCAATCGTGCCGATGTTAACATGCGGTTTGTTGCGTTCAAACTTTGCCTTTGCCATGATGGCCTCCTGTCTTGTATCGGGGAGTGCACCATCGGCGCACCCTGTGTGGGGTTAAGCGAATTTAGCCTGAATCTCTTCGCTGATGTTCTGCGGCACCGGTTCGTAGTGGTCGAACTGCATGGTAAAGTTCGCACGACCCGACGACATCGACCGCAAGGTGTTGATATAGCCGAACATATTGGCCAGCGGCACGTAACATTCGATGGCAATCGCGTTGCCACGGGTGTCCTGCCCCTGCACCTGACCCCGGCGCGAGGTCAGATCGCCGATGATGCCGCCGGTATATTCTTCCGGTGTCACCACTTCGACTTTCATGATCGGCTCCAGCAGCTTGGCGCCCGCCATCCGCATGCCTTCGCGCATGCCCATGCGAGCCGCGATTTCGAAGGCCAGGACCGACGAGTCCACGTCGTGGAACTTGCCGTCGACCAGCGCCACCTTGAAGTCGATGACCGGGAAGCCGGCCAGCGGCCCGCTGTCCATCACCGATTTGATGCCTTTTTCAACACCCGGGATGTATTCCTTGGGCACCGAACCACCGACGATACGGGATTCGAAGGAATAGCCTTCGCCCGGCTCGGTCGGGGTGATGATCAGCTTGACCTCGGCGTACTGGCCCGAACCACCCGACTGTTTCTTGTGGGTGTAGGTGTGTTCGACCTCTTTGGACACAGTCTCGCGGTAGGCGACCTGCGGCGCACCGATGTTGGCCTCGACCTTGAATTCGCGCTTCAGGCGATCCACCAGGATATCAAGGTGAAGTTCGCCCATGCCCTTCATGATCGTCTGGCCGCTTTCGATATCGGTCTCGACGCGGAACGACGGGTCTTCGGCGGCAAGACGGGCCAGACCGGCAGACATCTTTTCCTGGTCGGCCTTGGTTTTCGGCTCGACCGCGATTTCGATCACCGGATCGGGGAAGTTCATGGTTTCCAGAACCACCGGATCATTGACCGACGACAACGTGTCGCCCGTGGTGGTGTCCTTCAGACCGGCCAGCGCGATGATGTCGCCTGCAAACGCTTCGGTGATTTCCTCGCGGTTGTTGGAGTGCATCATCATCATCCGGCCGACGCGCTCTTTCTTGCCCTTGGTCGAGTTCAGCAGCGTGTCGCCCTTGTTCAACTTGCCCGAATAGATCCGGGTAAAGGTCAGCGAGCCGACAAACGGGTCGTTCATGATCTTGAACGCCAGGCCGGAGAACGGCATGTTGTCATCCGCGCGACGCGGGATGTTGCGGGTTTCGGTTTCGTCACCGGGGCGGAAGCCCATGTAATCGACCACGTCCATCGGGCTGGGCAGAAAGTCGATCACCGCGTTCAGCAGGGGCTGCACGCCCTTGTTCTTGAAGGCAGAGCCGCAAAGCACCGGGATGAACTTGATCGCCAGCGTGCCCTTGCGGATCAGCTTGCGCAGGGTATCGACGTCGGGCTCTTCGCCCTCCAGATACGCCTCCATCGCGTCGTCGTCCATTTCGACGGCGGTTTCGATCAACTGCGCGCGCCACTCTTCGGCGGTGTCTTTCAGGCTGTCGCGGATCGGGCGTTTCACCCAGGTCGCGCCCAGGTCTTCGCCGGCCCAGACCCATTCTTCCATGGTGATCAGGTCAACGATGCCTTCCAGCTCTGTCTCGGCCCCGATCGGGATCTGAACAGGCGCCGGGGTCGCACCGGTGCGGTCCTTGATCATCTTCACGCAGTTGAAGAAGTCGGCGCCGATCTTGTCCATCTTGTTGACGAACACGATGCGCGGCACCTTGTAGCGGTCGGCCTGACGCCAGACCGTTTCGGTCTGCGGCTCGACACCGGCGTTGGCGTCCAGCACGGCAACCGCGCCGTCCAGCACAGCCAGCGAGCGTTCGACCTCGATGGTGAAATCCACGTGGCCGGGGGTGTCGATGATGTTCAGGCGGTGCTTTTCGGTATCCGGCGACTGGCCGTCCTCTGTGCGCTCCCAGAAAGTGGTGGTCGCAGCCGAGGTGATCGTGATGCCACGCTCTTGTTCCTGCTCCATCCAGTCCATGGTCGCAGCGCCGTCATGCACTTCGCCGATGTTGTGGGACTTGCCGGTGTAGTACAGGATCCGCTCGCTGCAGGTGGTTTTGCCTGCATCGATATGCGCCATGATACCGAAGTTCCGGTACCGGTTGAGGGGATAGTCGCGTGCCATTTTGCTCGGTCCTCTGGGGAGTTACCAACGATAGTGGCTGAAGGCTTTGTTCGCCTCGGCCATCTTGTGGGTGTCTTCGCGCTTTTTCACGGCGGTGCCGCGGCCGTTGACGGCATCGACAAGCTCGCCGGCAAGGCGTTCTTCCATGGTGTTTTCGTTGCGCTTGCGGGCGGCGATGATCAGCCAGCGGATGGCCAGCGCTTCGCGGCGCTCGGGGCGGACTTCGACGGGCACCTGATAGGTGGCACCACCGACCCGGCGCGAGCGAACCTCGACGCTGGGCTTGATGTTGTCCAGACACTCGTGAAACACCTCGATCGGCGATTTCTTGAGCTTGTCCTCAACCCGGTCCAGCGCATTGTAGACGATACGCTCGGCAACCGACTTTTTACCGTCGATCATCAGGTTGTTCATGAATTTGGTCAGGATTGTGTCGCCAAACTTGGCGTCAGGCAAAACTTCGCGTTTTTCGGCGGCGTGACGGCGGGACATCGGATATTCCTCTTACTTCGGACGCTTGGCGCCATATTTCGAACGGCGCTGCTTGCGGTCTTTGACGCCCTGGGTATCCAGAACACCGCGCAGGATGTGATAGCGAACACCGGGAAGGTCTTTGACACGACCGCCGCGGATCAGAACAACAGAGTGTTCCTGCAGATTGTGCGACTCGCCGGGGATATAGCTGATGACCTCAAAGCCATTGGTCAGGCGCACCTTGGCAACCTTCCGCATGGCCGAGTTCGGCTTTTTCGGCGTCGTTGTGTAAACACGAGTGCAAACGCCGCGCTTTTGCGGGCAGCTTTCCAGGTGCAGTGACTTCGAACGTTTGACTTTTGGCTGCCGCGGCTTGCGGATCAGCTGTTGGATCGTTGGCATTCCGGTTCTTTCCCCGTGTTGCAACACTTCATGTCTGGGGCGCGCGCCCCGGTTTCATCATTTCGGGCCCCGCGCGTCCGCAAGACCCTTTGCGCGTACCTATGGTACGACACCAAAAAAACCGCATTCGTTCCCTCATTCGCGGGAACGACGCGGTGGAATTCCAGAGGATCGGGGCACAAGGCCCGGATCGTGACCACTTCGGTTCTGATTCAGGCAAAGCCCTTTGCCCAAGTGGGCGTGCTATATGGCGAGTCTTGGCTGGTGTCAACAGCCCGACCGGCGGTTCTTAACGCGCTTCGCGCGCTTCCGGCATTGGTGCAACCCGGCGCAACCGGCGCTCTCGGTTGAAGGTGTAGACACCGGTGGCCACGACGATCGCGGCGCCGATCAGGGTGATCGCGTCAGGCCACTCGGCAAACACCACAAGGCCCAGGACAAGCGCCCATAAAAGGCTGGTATAGCGGAACGGCGCGATCACCGCGATCTCGCCCGTGCGCATCGCCGACACCGCGCAAAAATAGCCGCCGATGATAAAGACCGACGCCGCCCCCAGTTGCAGGGCCGCCTTTTGCGAGACCGGCTGCCAGTCGGTGAAGATCGACACCAGACCGAAGGCCGCTGTAACCGAAACTGCGTTGCGAAATGCAACCGACATCGTCGGGACATTCACCGACAGCTTGCGCGAAAGGATGTCGCGCGCGGTCACCATTGCAACCGCGATCAGCACGTAGACCGAGTATATGTTGAACCCGGCAAACCCCGGCCGCACGATCAGCAGCACACCGGCAAGCCCGATCAGGATGGCGATCAGCCGCCGCCAGCCGACCGCCTGCCCCAGGAACACCGCCCCCGCCAGCGTCACCGTCAGCGGCAGCACCTGCATGATCGACGTCGCGTTGGCCAGCGGCATGTTGTAAAGCGCGGTGATAAAGAAATAAGCGGTGCCGATCTCTGTCAGGTTGCGCAGCCCGACCAGCCACCGGTCGCGCGGTGCAAGCCGGGGTCTGGCGGTGCCGAGAACCCGCATCATCAGCACCATCAGCACCACGGTCGCGATTCCGCGCAGAACCACCGCCTGCACCAGCGGCAGCTCGTCGCTGAGCGCCTTCATGCAGGCGTCGTTCAGCACGAACGCCCCCATCGAGGCCATCATCAGCAAGGCGCCGCGCAGATTGTCCGAAATGCCGTTCATGGGGCCACGCGTAGCAGTCCGGCGCGCCGCGTTCCAGCGCCGATCAAAGCGGCGGCAGATGTTTGAACTCGCCCAGCTTGCGCCCGAAATTCTGCCGCAGGATCGCATCGATTTCAGCGTTGGGCATTTCCAGCTTCAATCCGGTGCGATGTGGATTTGCCTTGTTGTCGGGGTGGATGGTGCGGACATAGCTGTAATGTCGGGTATCGCAATAGGTGTTGAAATATTGCGGCAACTGCCGGTGATCGACCTTGTAGATGTTTTCAAGGTATGGCGCCGGCGCGATCAGCGCGGCGCCCACGCTCAGCGGTGTGCGCTCGCAGGTGGGATAGACCAGCGTCTGGTCTTCACGCAATTCAAGGTAGAAACCAAGGTTGTGCGCGATCACGGTCGCATGCTGCGCGCCGCCGACCCGCGCGGCCAGCGGGGCCAGCCGCTTGAGCCGGGCGACAAAGTCGTTGTCGACGGCATCGTCATCGTCAAGCCGGAACGTGGTGCGATGGGTGAAACCGTCGCTGGGATGGGCATTCAGGGTTCGCTTGATGCCGGCATAATGGTGCTGCGGTCTGGCCTCGACGATCCGGACGGCGGCGATCGACGCGGTCAGCTCACGCAGGCGCGTCTTCCATGGACCGGGCATGTTGGCGCCCACCAGCAGGATCACGCAAAAATCCGGGTCGGTCTGGTTGGCAAGCGAGGGCAGGCAGTAGCTCTCGAACAGGCGAAAGCGGCGCTTCAGCCGATCCGCGTCGAAAAGGAAGGCCTCCATGTCCTCGATCGTGTCGAAACCGGGATAGAAACTGCCGATGGTGGCAAAGGAAAAGCGGATCAGCCCGACCACCTGATTGCGGATCTCCATCACCTGCCCTGCCGTGGTTGCACGTTTCTGCGATGACACTGGCAGGTCGCCGAAGTGCGGTCAATCGAACCCCGGCGGGCAGGAAAAAGGGCCCCGCCTGGTCTGGCGGGGCCCTTTGGCAATGCTGATCGGATCGCGGTTCTAGTCGCGGCTTTCCGGGGTATCCACCAGACCGTTGTCAAACACGTCGTCGACGCCCATGAAGTCGTCCACCGGGGCGGCCAGCGCTGCGGCGGCCTCGGCTTCGGCACGGGCAGCCTCGATGACCTTGTTGTCACGATCCAGCGCGATCTTGCGGACCTGCTGGGTCGCCCCGCCGGTGCCCGCCGGAATCAGACGCCCGACGATGACGTTCTCCTTCAGGCCGACCAGCTTGTCGCGCTTGCCCTGAACCGACGCTTCGGTCAGCACCCGCGTGGTTTCCTGGAACGAGGCCGCCGAGATGAAGCTGCGGGTCTGCAGCGATGCCTTGGTGATCCCCAACAGGATCGGTTCGCCCGTTGCCGGACGCCCGCCCTTGGAAATCGCCTTTTCGTTGGCCTCTTCGAATTCGGCCTTGTCGACATGCTCGCCCTTCAGCAGCGTGGTTTCGCCTGAATCCAGGATCTCCCACTTCTGCAGCATCTGGCGAACGATCACCTCGATATGCTTGTCGTTGATCTTCACGCCCTGCAGGCGATAGACGTCCTGCACCTCGTCGATCATGTAATCGGCCAGCGCCTCGACCCCCATCACCGCAAGAATGTCATGCGGCGCCGGGTTGCCGTCCATGATGTAGTCACCCTTCTGGACGAAATCACCTTCCTGAACCGGAATGTGCTTGCCCTTGGGCACCATGTACTCGACCGGCTCCATCGTGTCGTCCGACGGTTCGATGCTGATCCGGCGCTTGTTCTTGTAGTCGCGGCCAAAGCGCACGTAACCATCGATTTCGGCGATGATGGCGTGGTCCTTGGGGCGACGCGCCTCGAACAGTTCGGCCACCCGCGGCAGACCGCCGGTGATGTCCTTGGTCTTGGCGCCCTCGCGCGGGATACGCGCGACAACGTCACCGGCCTTGATTTCGGCACCGTCCTCGATCGACAGGATCGCATCCACCGACATTGCATAGGTCAGCGGATTGCCCGCCTCGTTGCGTACCGGCTCGCCGTCTTCACCCACCAGGATGACCTCTGGCTTCAGTTCGTTGCCCTTGGGTGCCGCGCGCCAGTCGGACACGATGCGCTGGGTCATGCCGGTGGCCTCGTCCGTGTCTTCGCGGATCGAGATGCCCGAAACCAGATCGACAAACTTGGCCGTTCCCGATTTCTCGGCGATGATCGGCAGGGTGTAGGGATCCCATTCGAACAGCTTGTCGCCACGGCTGACCTTGGCACCGTCCTTCAGGAACACCTTGGTGCCGTAGGTCAGCTTGTGGCTGGCCCGCTCGCCGCCCTGATCGTCCATGATCGCCAGGACCATGTTCCGACCCATGACGATCATCTCGCCATTGGCGTTTTCCAGCAGGCTGGCATTGCGATACTCAAGCTTGCCCTCCTGGCTGGCTTCCTGGAACGATTGCTGACCGCCCTGCGCGATACCGCCGATGTGGAACGTCCGCATCGTCAGCTGCGTGCCCGGCTCGCCGATCGACTGCGCCGCGATGATGCCCACGGCCTCGCCCTGGTTGACCATCGTGCCGCGTGCAAGGTCACGACCGTAGCAGGCCGCGCAAACACCCTCTTCGGCTTCGCAGGTCAGCGGCGAACGGATACGCATTGCCGCGATCCCGGCAGCCTCGACCAGATCAGAGGTCCGCTCGTCGATCAGTTCGTTCTTTGCCACCAGCACCTCGTCAGTGCCCGGCCGGATCACATCCTCGCCCGCAACACGGCCCAGAATACGCTCTGCCAGGGTCGACACGACCTCGCCGTCATTCACCGCCGCTTCGGCCGTGATCGAGTTCTCGGTGCCGCAATCATGCATGCGAACGATGCAGTCCTGTGCCACGTCGACCAGACGACGGGTCAGATAGCCAGAGTTCGCCGTCTTCAGCGCGGTGTCGGCCAGACCCTTGCGGGCGCCGTGGGTCGAGTTGAAGTATTCAAGAACGGTCAGGCCTTCCTTGAAATTCGAGATGATCGGCGTTTCGATGATCTCGCCCGACGGTTTGGCCATCAGGCCGCGCATGCCGCCCAGCTGCTTCATCTGGGCAGGCGAGCCACGCGCCCCGGAATGCGACATCATGTAAACGCTGTTGGGCTCTTTCTCG
>JAJDOB010000066.1 GCA_022340385.1 Rhodobacter sp. | reverse complement strand
GCGTCGATGCTGTCATACGACTGGAAATCACCGAAATACTTCGTGATCGCTGCCGTCAGCGTCGTCTTGCCGTGGTCAACGTGACCAATCGTGCCGATGTTAACATGCGGTTTGTTGCGTTCAAACTTTGCCTTTGCCATGGGTGCGGCGCCTTGTTCTGCGGGGGCCGGAAACGGCCCGGATCATCATCGCGGGCTAGCTAAGGCCTGACGGGCAGAAAATCAAGCGGCTGATTGACCGTCGATCCGGCGACCTATTCGGCAGCGGTGTCCGGGGCGAACCATTCGGGGTGTTCCAGCAGCCAGTTCTCTATCGATTTCGCGGCAAGTGCGGAAAGATTTGCCAATTGCACCTTCTTGGTGGGCTGGATGCCGGCCCCGGAAAACACCCCGAGAACCGTGATGGTCTTGGCCTTTTCGTTCAGCTTCTTGCCCTTGGCATCGTCCCAGATCGTCACCGTCAGGCCCAGCGCGGATTTCGGTGTCGGGATCCCGGGCACGTCGATGGCGGCCAGATTATAGGCGTCGATGCTGATCCCGAGATGGTACAGGCGATTGCCGTCATAGCGGCCGAACCGGTCGGCGATGGCGCCGGTCATCGCGGCCTGCCATTCCTCGTTTGTGGCGATGCGCGACCCCGGCAGCGACTGCACCTTGGGCAGCACGACGATGTTGTGACCAAGCTTGAACTGGCCCAGGTCGACCGGCGCATCTTCCAGATCGCGGGTCGGGTCGCAGGCGGCAAGCACAAAGGCCAGGCAACAGGCCAGCAGCCCCTTGATCACGTTGGTCATCCCGTCACTCTCCCGTTAGTTCCCGCAGGCCTAGCCGAGTGTTCGCGCAAGTGCAACGCGGGCAGGTGCACGACACCGGTCGTTCAGGTGAATTTGTTGTCGCGTGGAAAGCCGCGCGGCGCCATTCGCCCGGCGCTGGCACGCTTGCCGGTCCATTCCGAAAGCTCGGATTCGGTGCGGGTGCGCCCGGCGGGATCGCGCCAGCTGAGCCCTTCTGCTAGCGTGAATGTGATGGCGTCGCTAAGCCCGCCGTCCTTGTATTTCTGCAGGCGTACCCCCTTGCCCCGGCCCATTTCGGGCAATTCGTCCAGCGCGAAGACCAGCACCTTGCGGTTCTGGCCCACGCAGGCGACGTGATCGCCGCTGACCGGTTTGCAAACCAGCGCGCGGCTGGCGTCGCGCACGTTCAGAACCTGCTTGCCGCTGCGGGTCTGCGCGACGACATCGGATTCAGGCACCACAAATCCGTCGCCGGCTGTCGAGGCGACCAGCAGCTTGCCCGCCGGATCGTGGATGAACAGGGCCACGATTTCGGCCTCGTTCGGCAGGTCGACCATCAGGCGCACCGGTTCGCCCATGCCGCGCCCACCCGGCAGATTGGCCGCCGCCAGCGTGTAGAACCGGCCATTCGCCCCGAACATCAACAGCTTGTCGGTGGTCTCGGCGTGGAAGATGAACCGCGGCCCATCGCCATCCTTGAACTTGATCTCCTGATCCAGCGCGATGTGGCCCCTCATGGCGCGGATCCAGCCCATTTTCGAACAGACGACCGTCACCGGCTCGCGTTCGATCATCGCCTCCATCGGCACATCTTCGAAATCGGCGGCTTCGGCGAACCGGGTCCGGCGCGCGCCGGCGGGATGATCCTTGCCGAACTGTTTCTTGACCTGCCTGATCTGCTCGGCGATGCGCGCCCATTGCAGCGAACCGCTTTCCAGCAGATCATCGAGCGCGGCGCGTTCTTCCATCAGGTCGGACTGTTCGCGCAGCAGTTCCAGTTCCTCCAGCCGCCGCAGGGATCGAAGGCGCATGTTCAGGATCGCGTCGACCTGCAACTCGCTCAACTCGCCCTCGCCCGGGGGCGGGCTGACATAGTCCTTTTCATTCATCGCGCGGACATGGGATTTGCCCCAGTCCTCGCGCATCAGTGCCGCCTTGGGATCATCGTCGTAGCGGATGATGTCGATCACACGGTCAAGGTTCAGGAAGGCGACAATGAAACCTTCGAGCACCTCAAGCCGGTGGTCGATCTTTTCCATCCGGTGGCGCGAGCGGCGCAACAGCACGTCGCGGCGATGGTCGAGGAAGGCGCGCAGCACCTCTTTCAGCGAGCAGACCTTGGGCGTGCGCCCGTCGATCAGCACGTTCATGTTCAGCGAGAATCGCAGTTCGAGATCCGAATTGCGGTACAGCATGTTCATCAGCACGTCCGGGTCGACGTTGCGGTTGCGCGGTTCCAGAATGAGGCGGATGTCATCGGCGGATTCGTCGCGCACATCAGCCAGAATCGGCAGCTTCTTGGTCTGGATCAGTTCGGCGATCCGTTCGATCAGCTTGGATTTCTGTACCTGGTACGGGATCTCGGTGACGACGATCTGCCATTGTCCGCGGCCGAGATCCTCGACTTCATGTGTCGCGCGCAACCGGAATGAGCCGCGCCCGGTGCGATAGGTCTGTGCCATGCTTTCGCGCGGTTCGACGATGATGCCGCCGGTCGGGAAATCGGGGCCCTTCACGTAGTTCAGCAAGGTGTCGTCGCGCACGTCCGGCGTGTCGATCATATGCAGGCAGGCGTCGCAAAGCTCTGCTATGTTGTGCGGCGGAATGTTGGTGGCCATGCCCACGGCGATTCCGCTGGAACCGTTGGCCAGCAGGTTCGGAAAGGCGGCGGGCAGCACGACGGGTTCTGTCAGGGTGCCGTCATAATTGTCGCGGAAATCGACGGCGTCTTCGTTCAGCCCTTCCAGCAGCGCCTCTGCGGCTTCGGTCATCCGCGCCTCGGTGTATCGGCTGGCGGCGGGGTTGTCGCCGTCGATGTTGCCGAAATTGCCCTGACCGTCGACCAGCGGGTAGCGCACGTTGAAATCCTGCGCCAATCGCGCCATCGCATCGTAGATCGCCGCGTCGCCGTGCGGGTGGTAGTTGCCCATCACATCGCCGCTGATCTTGGCGGATTTGCGAAAGCCGCCGCCGGAATTCAGCCGCAGTTCGCGCATCGCGTACAGGATCCGGCGATGCACCGGTTTCAGCCCGTCCCGCGCATCGGGCAGCGCACGGTGCATGATCGTGGACAGCGCATAGGTCAGATAGCGTTCGCCAATGGCGCGACGCAGAGTTTCTGACAGCTCTGAGGGCTGGATGTTGGGGTCGTCTGTCGTATCGTTCATAGATGATGTGATACGCGCCCAAAGCAGCCAGAACAAGCATCGAAAAGCAGGTTGACCGATGGCGGCGATTCGGAGGAATTTGCCGGCGTCGGCCAGGGGTTCTGCTGCTTTGGCCATGACGGCCCTGCTGCGCGGTCCGGGGGACAAGACACGGGATTTCAGGCGAACCGGGCGGTCTTGTGGGGCCGTCGGCCTGGATATTCCCCGTCACCGGGTCCGGCGCGTCGGGTATGCAGTGCGAGTACGACAAGGGAACGGATGCGATGATTCGACTGACGCTCATGCTGGTGGCCGCGATGGCTGCGGCGATGCTGATCTGGGGCAAGGACACGCCCGAGATGCGCGCCGAGGCGATTGAAGAGGCCGTGCTAGAAGAGATTGAAACGGTGGTCGTCGCCGAACCCGTTGTCGCGCCAGCGCCGGTGGCCGAACCGTCCGCCAATGTCGTTGAGACCACGCCGTCGGTCGACACGAATGCCGTGACGGAGGCCGTGGCAGAGGCGGCGCAGGCCCTTGATGACAACGATTCGGATGTCGAGGTCGCACAGCTGAACCGGATCGACCTGACAGGCACAACCAGCGGACTGCTGCAATTCAATGCTGCCGACGCAGCGGCCGAAGCGGCGCAGCCGGTCGAAGCGCCGCAGGCGGCCAGGATCCTGATCGTGACCGGCAACCGCGTCAACATGCGCGAAGGGCCATCGACCAGCCGCAGCGTGGTGGGCAGGCTGCGCGAGGGCGACAAGGCGGAACTGATGGCCGAAGCCCCCGATGGCTGGGTCCAGGTGCGCGCCGTGGCCTCGGGTCAAACCGGCTTCATGGCCGCGCGATTCCTGCAACCCGCACAATAAAGCGTTTCGACTTAATGTCGAAACACCGCATATCGTTTTTCGCGCCCGACCGTGGGGAGAGGCAGCGAATAAACGATTCAAGATCAAGTCGAAACGCTATAGGCACCCTTCCGATCCACTGAATCCAACACCGCTGCATCAAACCCTCCACCACTCACGGCCTGGCGCGATGCGGCAACGTGACAGGCCCTGCCGCTTTGCGCCCCTCCGCAAAGCCGGCAGGGCCTGTTGCGCATTGTCTGGCGCGAGCGGTTGGCGTAGTCGGGCGCCAGGGAGCGCGAGCATGGAACAAAGATCAGTTCTGATTACCGGGTGTTCGTCGGGCATCGGCTATGATGCGGCGTTTACCTTGCGCGAACGCGGCTGGCGGGTATTTGCCTCGTGTCGATCGCGCGAGGATTGTGCGCAGATGCGGGTCGAGGGCTTCGAAAGCCCCTGGCTGGATTATTCCGACAGCGCCAGCATCGCCAGCGCGCTGGACGAGGTGCTGGAGGCGACGGGCGGCACGCTGGACGCGGTGTTCAACAACGGCGCATACGGGCTTCCGGGCGCGGTGGAAGACCTGCCGACAGAGGCGCTGCGCACGATATTCGAGACGAATTTCTTCGGTTATCACGATCTGACGCGCCGGGTGATTCCGGTGATGCGGGCGCAGGGTCACGGGCGCATTGTGCAATGTTCGTCGATACTGGGCTTTACGGTGATGCGCTGGCGCGGCGCCTATGTTGCGACGAAATTCGCGCTGGAAGGGCTGACCAACACGCTGCGGATCGAAATGCGCGATACGCCGATTCACGTCAGCCTGATCGAACCGGGGCCGATTTCGACCCGCATCCGCGAAAACGCGATTCCGCATTTCGAGAAATGGATCGACTGGCGCAATTCGCCGCGTGCTGAACAGTACGAGACAAGCCTGGTCAGACGACTGTACGCGCCTCCGGCCGGTCCGGACTGGTTCGAATTGGCGCCCGCCGCGGTGACAGGGAAATTGATTCATGCGCTGGAGGCGCGCCGCCCGCGGCCGCGTTATTTCGTGACCCGGCTGACCTATATCATGGCGGCACTGCACCGCATTCTGCCGACCCGCGCGATGGACTGGCTGATTGCGAGGTACTGACGCAGCCGCGCCGAAAACTCTTCGCTTTTTGGTGCTGTACCGCTACATGCCGAAAGATCGCTGAAAGGACCCAGCCATGTGGCAAGACCCGTTATTCATTCTGGTGGCCGTCGCCTGCCTGGTGGTCGTCGTCATCCTGATGATCGGCATCGGCGGCTTCGCGAAGGGTGGCGATTTCAACCGCAAACATGCCAACCGGATCATGCGCTACCGGATCATTGCGCAGGCCGTGGCCGTGGTGCTGATCCTGGTGTTCGTGTTCTTTCGCCGCATGGGGGGCAACTGATGGTCGTTCTCAACAAGATCTACACGCGTGGCGGCGATGCCGGCGAAACCGCATTGGGCAACGGCGTGCGTGTGGCCAAACATTCGGCCCGGGTCAGCGCCTATGGAACGGTCGACGAAACCAACGCCACCGTCGGGCTGGCGCGGCTGCATGCCGATGGCGAATTGGATGCGCAACTGTCGCGTATTCAGAACGACCTGTTCGATGTCGGCGCGGATCTGTGCCGCCCGGATATGGAAAAGGACGCACAGGCAGAATACCCGCCGCTTCGGGTGACGCAGGACCAGGTGACGCGGCTGGAAACCGAGATTGACGCGATGAACGACGCGCTGGACCCGTTGCGCAGTTTCATCCTGCCCGGCGGTTCGGCGCTGTCCGCCTATCTGCACCTGTGCCGCACGGTTTCACGCCGGGCAGAGCGGCTGACGGTAGAGCTTGCGCAATCAGAGACGGTGAACCCGGCGGCCGTGAAATACCTCAACCGGCTGTCGGACTGGTTCTTCGTGGCCGCCCGCATCGCCAACAACGGCGGAAAAGACGATGTGTTGTGGGTTCCGGGGGCGAACCGCTAGGCGGGTTGCCATAGCTCGACGGGGTTGCCCTCTGGATCGTGGATGCGCGCAAAGCGGCCGATGCCGTCCATCTCTTCACGGTGGCTTATGGCGACGGCCGCCGCTTCCAGTTGCGCGATCATCCTGTCCAGATCGGCGACGCGAAAGTTGACCATATACTGGCGGTCGGCAGTGAAATAATCGGTGTCGGCGGCAAAGGGCGAAAACACCGTCGGCCCCGCGTCCTGTATCCAGACCTGGTCTTCTGGACCCGTCGGCACCGGCAGGATCCCCAGATGCGTTTGATACCAGTCCGCCAGCGCCTTTGGGTCTTTGCTGCGAAAGAACAGCCCGCCAAATCCCAACACCTTTTCCATCATTTCCTCCTGTTGCTGGCACCCAGTCTAGCACAAATCCGCCCCGGGCCAGCGTCCCTGGCGCAGTGACGCGACGCCAGTGGGCGATCCCGCGTCGATTTTACCCTGTTTTCCTTTTGCGCAAGCCGCTATTGCTCGCCCGAGATTGAAGAACCGCCCCTGACCTGCCGGGGCGCACAGCGCATGGAGATTTTACGCATGAAGGTTCTGGTGCCGGTCAAACGCGTGATCGACTACAACGTGAAAGTTCGCGTCAAGGCGGATGGTAGCGGCGTCGATCTGGCGAACGTGAAAATGTCGATGAACCCGTTCGACGAGATCGCGGTGGAAGAAGCAATTCGTCTGAAAGAAGCGGGCAAGGTCGAAGAGATCATCGCCGTTTCGATCGGGGTCAAGCAGAACCAGGAAACCCTGCGCACCGCGCTGGCGATGGGTGCGGATCGCGCGATTCTGGTGATTGCGTCCGAGGACGTGCACACCGATATCGAACCGCTGGCGGTTGCCAAGATCCTGAAGGGTGTGGTTGACGAAGAACAGCCCGGTCTTGTGATGTGCGGCAAGCAGGCGATCGACAACGACATGAACGCCACCGGCCAGATGCTGGCGGCGCTGCTGGGATGGAGCCAGGCGACATTTGCCTCGGACCTGGATATCGAGGGCGACCATGCCGTCGTCACCCGCGAGGTCGATGGCGGTTTGCAGACAATCAAGGTGGCGATGCCCACCATCGTCACGGTGGACCTGCGTCTGAACGAACCGCGCTATGCCTCGCTGCCAAACATCATGAAAGCCAAGAAGAAGCCGCTGGATGAAAAGACGCCCGCCGACTATGGCGTCGATGCCAGCCCCCGGCTGGAGATCGTGAAAACCCAGGAACCCGAGGCGCGCAAGGCCGGGGTCATGGTTGGCTCGGTCGACGAACTATTGGCGAAACTGAAAGACGAAGCGGGGGTGCTCTGATGGCTGTTCTTCTACTGGCAGAGGTGAACAACGGCGAACTGGCGATGGACGCCACCGCCAAGACCGTCACCGCCGCGAAATCGCTGGGCGATGTCACCGTGCTGGCCTGCGGCGCAAGTGCTGCCGCTGCGGCGGCGGATGCGGCGACGATTGACGGCGTGGCCAAGGTGCTGTGCGCCGAGGATGCCTCGCTTGGGCACCGGCTGGCGGAATCCACCGCCGCGCTGATCGTGTCGCTTGCGGGTGATTACGACCATATCGTCGCCCCCGCGACCACCGACGCCAAGAACGTGATGCCCCGCGTGGCCGCGTTGCTGGACGTGATGGTGATTTCCGACGCGTCGGGTGTGGTTGACGCCGACACGTTCGAGCGCCCGATCTATGCCGGCAACGCGATTCAGACGGTGAAATCGGGCGATGCGAAGAAGGTCGTGACCTTCCGCACATCGACGTTCGAGGCCGCCGGCACCGGCAATTCCGCCCCGGTCGAATCCATCGGCGCCGCCGCCGATCCGGGCCTGTCGTCCTGGGTCGAGGACAAGGTCGCCGCCAGCGACCGGCCGGAACTGACCAGCGCCGGAATCGTCGTGTCGGGCGGCCGTGGTGTCGGCAGCAAGGATGACTTCGCGCTGATCGAAAAATTGGCCGACAAACTGGGGGCCGCCGTCGGTGCCAGCCGCGCCGCGGTCGATTCCGGCTATGCGCCCAATGACTGGCAGGTCGGACAGACCGGCAAGGTGGTCGCCCCCGATCTGTATGTCGCGGTCGGCATTTCCGGTGCGATCCAGCACCTGGCCGGGATGAAGGACAGCAAGGTGATCGTGGCGATCAACAAGGACGAGGAAGCGCCGATCTTTCAGGTGGCTGACTATGGTCTGGTTGCAGACCTGTTCACCGCTGTGCCGGAACTGGTGGAAAAGCTCTAGCGGCGATCCGGTTTCGCCCACGCCCGCGAAATTGCAAAAGGCCCGCCGGATCGGCGGGCCTTTTCGCATTCAGTTACCGAGAATCTGTTCCAGATGCTCGGCCAGGTAGATGCGCAGCCACGGCGTGAAACGGTCCGGCCCCGCGGCGATTTCGGCCTGCAGATCGCCGAGCCTGATCCAGCGTGCCTGCATCACCTCGTCCGGGTTCGGCGTGATCGGCAGCGCCGGTGTCGCAGAGGCCGAAAACACGTCGACGATTTCGTCCTCGACCATGCCGCCGCCAACATCGGCGCGGTATTCGATCTTGCCGCGATGCTGCGGGGTCAGGCCCTCGACGCCCAGTTCTTCGCGCAGCCGCCGCACGGCGCAGTCGACCGGGGCTTCGCCCCAGTCGGGATGCGTGCAACAGGTATTCGCCCACAGGCCCGGCGTGTGGTATTTGCCCATCGCGCGGCGCTGGATCAGCAACTCGTCGGCGCTGATCACAAAGACCGATACCGCCTTGTGTCGCAGGCCGCCCAGATGAACCGCCATCTTGTCATGCGGCTGCAACTGGCCGTCTACCCAGGCCGGGATCAGGTTGGTCATCGCTTTCATCGCCCCAGTGGTGCCGGTTTCGCACCCGATTAGCCTCTGGGTCGGCGGATTTCCAGCATTCTTCGGAACGAGGCGCGCGCGCATGCCTTTCGCAAGCCGCAACGCGCCCGGTCAGATCAACGAGCGGATGATCGGTGCCAGTGTCGCGGCCACGCGGCGATGTACGACGGGGCCCAGCATTTCCTCTGCCGCGGGCTGTTCCAGCGGCGCGAATGCCATTTCGTCAAGACCGCTGCGCCGTTCAGCGGGCGTCGACACGATCTCGACCACGTTCGAGACCAGCCCCGACAATGCGTCGATCATCGCGCGGTCGACGAACAGCGGCTCTGCCTCTGCCATGCCGCGTTCTGCCGCCTGTTCGGGCGTGTGATCGGCCAACCACAACAGCACGACATTGCCGTTGATCTGTTCGATCAGCGTCTTCATCCGCCCGACCCAGGCATCCTTCAGTTCCGCTTCGACCATCGCGAATTTCTGCGCCGACGTTTCGGCCAGAACCGTCAGCATGTGGCGGGTAAAGTTGAAATCGGTGAAATCGACCCCGGAATAGATCGTCTGCAAAAGCGATGATGCCCGCAGGAAACGATCATTTCGGCGCGGATGCACCGCGTAGAACCGGTTCGACATGTTCTGCGCGCCGACCATCTGGATAACGGTGACCCTGGCCTTAGCGCAGATGTCGATCAGGCTTTTGTCCGTGACATAGGCATCCACGCCCGCATTCACGCAGCCCAGGTTGACCGATTTCACGCCGCTTTCATGCTCTGACAATGTTGGATACGGTTCCTGAATGAACCGGCCATATGTTTCTATCCCGCCAAGATAGGCGACATAATTGTCCCGCAGTCGCCTGCGCGGCCCCCGGAACAGCAATTTCGACGTGCCATAGCGGCATGGAAAATAGTCCAGGTCGGCCTGGCCCAGATTTTGGTAGCTCATCTTCACCCACTTTTTGTTTGGTAACCCCGAAGCCGAGATTCGCAGAGATTGATTGCCAAGTGTATAAGGCTTGCATTTGACAGGAATTGTCGGTGAAGGCCTGCGGCAGCGTTCGCCCTTGCGCCTTTGCCGCAGCGCCGCATATTGTCCGCCAAGGATCGCGGAAAGGGCCCGGAATGGAAATCAAGAAGGTGGGCGTGGTCGGCGCAGGCCAGATGGGCAATGGGATTGCTCATGTTCTGGCGCTGGCGGGCTACGAGGTTTTGATGACGGACATCAGCCAGGACGCGCTGAAGTCGGCCGTCGACCTGATCGACGCCAACATGGAACGCCAGGTCGCGCGCGACAAGATCTCGGAGGCGACGAAGGCCGATGCGATGGCGCATATCGCGACAACGCTGACGCTGACCGATCTGGGTCAGACCGATCTGGTGATCGAGGCCGCGACAGAACGTGAAACGGTGAAACAGGCGATCTTCGAGGATCTGGTGCCGCATTTGCAGCCGCACACCATCCTGACCTCGAACACCTCGTCGATTTCGATCACCCGGCTGGCCAGCCGCACCGACCGGCCGGAAAAATTCATGGGATTCCATTTCATGAACCCGGTGCCGGTCATGCAACTGGTCGAACTGATCCGCGGCATAGCCACGGACGGGCCGACCTATGACGCCTGTCATGCGGTCGTCGAACGTCTGGGAAAGACCGCGTCGAGCGCCGAGGATTTCCCCGGGTTCATTGTCAACCGTATCCTGATGCCGATGATCAACGAGGCGGTCTATACGCTGTACGAAGGCGTCGGCAACGTCGCTTCGATCGATTCAGCCATGAAACTTGGAACCAACCACCCGATGGGGCCGTTGGAACTGGCTGATTTCATCGGGCTGGACACCTGCCTTGCGATCATGAACGTGCTGCATGACGGGCTGGCCGATACCAAGTACCGGCCCTGTCCACTGCTGACGAAATACGTCGAGGCCGGCTGGCTGGGCCGTAAATCGCAGCGCGGGTTCTATGATTATCGCGGCGACGTGCCGGTGCCGACCCGATAGGATTGCGCGCAGCTACCTGTCGGGATCTTCGGCCAGCGCCAGCGTCTGTTCGCGCAGCCAGGCCATGAAGGCGCGAGGCTCTTTGATGCGGGCCTCGATCTCTGTCGGATCAATCGGATTGCCGACAACCGGCGCCTGCGGCTTTTTGCATGCCGCGACGATTTCATGCAGCAGCAAGCCCTGCCGCAAGGTCGCCGAGATCTGGTTGGCGATCTGGTAAAGCCGTGAATTCGAGCCCGGGAAATAGATCGGAACGACGGTCGCACCCGACCGGCGGATCATCTTGGCGGTGAACACATTCCACTCGGCCTCGATTGCGGGGCCGAACATGGTTTCCGACGAGGCCACAACCCCGGACGGGAACAGCGCGACAACGCCGGCGTCCGACAGTTGTTTCATCGCCGCTTCGCGCATCTCAATACCCTTCCTTTGCGCATCTTCCTCGTGCGGGAAGGGCACAGAGATCAGGAAACTGGCGGCAGTCTTGTCGATTCCGGTCAGGATCGAGCGGGTCAGGATCTTGTAATCGGCCCGCACCCGGCTGATCAGATGCGCGATGATCATGCCATCGACCAGCCCATGCGGATGGTTGGACACCACGATCACCGGTCCCTTTTCGGGGATTCGCGTAATCTGATCTGGGGGGGTCTTCAGATCGATCTTCATGACGTCCAGCGCGGGTGCCCAGTAATCCTGCCGGGTGGCGCGGGGACGTCGCTGGAATTCCCGCAACATCAGGATGATCCTGACCTTGCCGGTCATCCATTCCAGCGCCCGGATGATGATCGCCTTCACCGGATTGTCGAAAGTGTTGGAATAGGTCAGACGACGGCGGTCATAGACCTGCCGCGGCGCTTTCAAGCCTTCGGCCGTCCCATCGGTCGGGTCGGGATGACTCTGCATCAAGGCAGGCCGTTGCTGCGCGCCGCTGTCGACCAAAACCGACCGCCTCCCCCGGGGACAGTGCTAATTGTCTTCGCCAAACCGGTCGGCTACCAGCGCTTCAAGCGCATCTGCCAGCCGTTCGGCCTCTGCACCGTCGGTCGTAACCTCAATAGAGGTTCCTTTGGAGGCTGCCAACATCAAAAGCCCCATGATGCTGTCGCCGGATGCGTCCAGCCCGTCCTTGCAGACCGTCGCGTTTGCGTCATGCGCCTCGACCACTTCGACCAGTTTGGCCGAGGCCCGCGCATGCAAGCCCTTTTCGTTGACGATCCGCAGTGTTCGCGTGATATTTTCCGACATATCAGTATATTAGCCTATCGCGCCATCAATGCTGTCAATGTATTTCCGCCCCGCGGAAAGCGCACGTTTGACGGCCTCCGAAACCGGCAGCTGGCGGGATTTCGCCAGCTTGACCAGCAACGGCAGATTGGCGCCATAGATGATCCGGCGATTGTCGGGTGTGCAGGCCCGCAGGCTAAGATTGCTGGGCGAACCGCCGAACAGATCGGTCACCACCACAACCCCGCTGCCGGTATCGACACTGTCGGCGGCTGCACAGATTTCGGCCTGCTTTTCAGGGCGGTCGTGGTCGGGTTCGATGGAAACTGTGCGCACTCCGTTCTGCACGCCGACGACGTGTTCCATGGCCGAAAGATACTCTTTGGCCAGACCTCCATGCGCAACGATAACAATGCCGATCACGCTTTTACCCCACCGACGACGGCGGCACGGATCGGGCGTGCCGCTCTAGTTCCCTGTGTCTTATAGAGACCTGCCAACCGTTCTTTGCAAGCGTATTCGCCAGCTTTTCCGCAAGGGCAACTGACCGGTGTTGCCCTCCGGTACAGCCGAAACCGATGGTCAGATGGGTTTTGCCCTCGTCGCGGTAGGCGGGCAGCAGCAGCGTCGTCATGTCCCGGACGCTTTTGAAGAACGGCTGACACAGGGGGTCGGATTGCACGTAGTCGCGCACCAATGAATTGCGTCCGTCCAGCTTTCGCAGATTCGCGTCCCAGTGCGGGTTCTTCAGGAAGCGACAGTCGAACACCATGTCCACCCCGCGCGGGACGCCGCGTTTGAAGGAAAACGACTGCACCGAAACGCCCATGCGCCCGGATGGTTCCGGGTCGAACCAGGTTTGCAGTTCGGTCCGCAGATCATGCGGGGTCAGTTCGGACGTGTCGATCAGCACCGTGGCCTGCGCGCGCACCGGGGCCAGCAGATCGACTTCGCGCGCGATGCCGAGTTCGGGGGCTTCCGAAGGCGCCAGCGGGTGGCGCCGGCGGGTTTCGGAATAGCGGCGTTGCAACACTTCGACGCTGGCATCGAGATACAGCATGTCGGCGTCGGTCGCGGGGTCGGCGGCCAGTTGGCGGATCAGGTCGAGCAGGGCGTTGACGCTGAAATCGCGGTTGCGCACATCAAGGCCCAGCGCCAGTGGCCGACCGATCGGCGGGCCATCCAGCAGACGCGGCAACAGATGCAGCGGCAGGTTGTCGATCGCTTCGAAGCCAAGATCCTCCAGCACGTTGATCGCGGTCGATCGCCCGGCACCCGACGGGCCGGTTACCAGCACCACCCGGTGCCCGTGATTTTCCTGCTCGGTTGCGGGGACTGGCATCAAACGGTGACCTTTCCGGCTTTCAGATATTGCAGAATCGCGGCTGCGAAACCACAGGTATCGGATTTGTGAAGCAGCGGCAGGCGTTGGCCAAGCAGGTCTGTGTGGCGGTCCGGTGGCAGCCGCTCGGCTTCGATGTGTCCCATGTCGATGACCAGATGGATCGGCGTCGGGTCTGCCGGCGTGGCGTTCAGTATGCCGACGCCGCGCGCCTCGATCAGGCCGCGCAGAGGGTCCGGCGCGCTGGCCGAGGGCCGGCCCTGTTGCAACCCGACCAGCGTCTGGTCATCCGACACCAGCGTGGCGCCATATGCCATGAGTTGCAGCGTCAGCGAGGATTTTCCGCTGCCCGCAGGGCCGGTGATCAGAACCGCCCGGCCGTTCAGTGCGGCGCAGCTGGCGTGCAGGCGCAGGGTCTCTGCCATGTCCTAGTTGCGGGTCTTGCGATGGCGCGTGCAGGGCATCCTGCGTCAGACCGGCAGGCCGACGACAAAGCGCGCGCCCAGCGGATCGGACGTGAGATCGGCGTCGGTGGGCCGGATGTTTTCCGCCCAGATCACGCCGGAATGCGCCTCGACGATCTGTTTGCTGATCGCCAGGCCAAGGCCGGAATTGTTTCCGAACTGGCCTTCGGGGCGTTCGGAATAGAACCGGTTGAAGATCTTGCCAAGCGCGGCCTCGGGGATGCCGGGGCCGGTATCCTCGACCACGACCAGCACGCGATTGTCGCGCCGCCGTGCCCAGACCCGGATCGCGTCGCCCTCTTCGCAGAACGAGACCGCGTTGCTGATCAGGTTGACGAACACCTGCGCCAGGCGCGCCTCCAGCCCGAGCACCTCTATCGGTTCGGACGGCATGTCGGCGATGAATTCGATGCCCTTTTCCTGTGCCTCGTTGCCAAGGAAATCGGTCAGGTTGGTCAGCATCGACATCAGGTCAAAGGGTTCTTCCTCTTCCTTGACCAACTCGCTGTCCAGCCGCGAGGCGTTCGAGATGTCGCTGACCAGCCGGTCCAGCCGGCGCACATCATGCTCGATCACATCAAGCAGCCGGTCGCGCTGATCTTCGCGCTTGGCCACGCGCATGGTGCCGATGGCAGAGCGCAGACTGGCCAGCGGGTTCTTGATTTCATGGGCCACGTCGGCGGCAAACTGTTCGTTGCTGTCGATGCGTTCGTAAAGCGCATTGACCATGCCACGCATCGCGCCCGACAGGCGGCCGATTTCATCGGGCCGCCCGGACAGGTCCGGAATGCGCACCCGGGCGGGGCTTTTGTTGCGCGATTTGCTGTTGCCGCCGAATTCGGCCGCAGCGGCCAGATCGGACAGCGGATTGGCGATGGTCGAGGCCAGCACAAGGCTGAGCCCGATCGAGACCAGGATCGCGATCACGAACATCTGCAGCACCTGTTCGCGTTCCGAGCGTACCAGATCGTCAATCTCGCCCGATGGGCTGGAGACGGCGATGGCGCCAACGGCGGTGGCGCCCTGCAGGATCGGCGTGGCCACGAAAAAGACCGTTCCACCATCAGAGGCGACGCCGTTGCGCGCCATGGTCTGCCCGCTCATCGCGCCGGGCAGCAGGGTTGACAGTTGCTGTTCGACATCGACCTTGCGGGTACTGGTGCGCTGGCTTGCGAATATGCCAGCCAGGGTTTCCCAGACGGTGTTCAGAAAATCGGTGATCAGCTTGCTGCGCCCGTCGGCGTCACGACCCGACATCGGCATCGGCGCGCTTTGACCCACGGTCGTAGCCACAAGCACACCGGTCTTGTCATAGATGTGAACCTGCATGCCCAGCGTCAGGTTCAATCCTGCCAGCGTCGACACGACATCAATACCGTCACCCGTTATCAGGTTGACCGGCGCGGTTTCGGGCAACTGCGCCTCGAACACGTCGGCAATCAGATGCGCCTCGGCAATCAGCCCGGCCTCGCGCTGCAACACCAGATTGTCGCGCACCGGGTTCAGCCACAGCACACCGGCCACCAGCACGATCAGCGCCAGCAGATTGAAGGTGATGATCTTGCGCGCCAGCGGCGACCGGTTGATAGAAATGAAACCGCGCCCGCGCCGCCTCGCCTGCATGGCGGGGTCGGACTGCGGTGAAACCCAGTCTTCGCCCAGCACCAGGTCGTTGTCGGTCACCGGTTTAGAATCGCGCATGTCGATTTCGGACGCGAGGGTCATTATTCCTCGTTATATCTGTATCCGATGCCATAAAGCGTTTCGATCGCAGAGAATTCATTGTCGACCGAACGCATCTTCTTGCGCAGCCGCTTGATGTGGCTGTCGATGGTGCGGTCGTCGACATAGACCTGATCGTCATAGGCGACGTCCATCAGCTGATCGCGGCTCTTGACGAAACCGGGGCGCTGGGCCAGCGCCTGCAACAACAGGAATTCGGTGACCGTCAGCGAGACATCCAGACCTTTCCAGCTGACCGAGTGGCGCAGCGGGTCCATCGACAATTCGCCGCGCACCATGATCTTGCTGGCCTCGGTATCGCCGACTTCGCCGGTTTCAATCGCGTCCTGGCGGCGCAGCAATGCGCGGATACGCTCTACCAGCAGGCGCTGTGAAAACGGCTTTTTCACATAGTCGTCGGCGCCCATGCGCAGGCCCAGAACCTCGTCGATCTCGTCGTCCTTCGAGGTTAGGAAGATCACCGGCATGGTACTTTTCTGGCGGACCCGCTGTAACAGATCCATGCCATCCATCCGGGGCATCTTGATATCAAAAACGGCCATGTCCGGAAGGCGCTTGCTGAACGCATCCAGCGCCGCCTGTCCGTCATTGTAGGTTTCGACTTCGAAACCCTCAGCCTCAAGAGTCATAGAAACCGACGTCAGGATATTCCTGTCGTCGTCAACCAATGCAATCCTCGACATAGGAGGTTTCCTTATACTGCTCTGTGTGTGCCAGCTTTTTGAAACATTGTTCCTACTTCGCCCTATGGAATCAACAACTAAGTGCGAATCACCCGGCGTGTGGGCCCAATAGGAACGCGAAAAATCGTAACCAATGGCTAATTTACCTCACTTCATGGCATTAAGATGTCATTCCTGTGTATGGTTGCGCTAACCCTGCCGTGGTTGCGCTAACTGTGTCAAAGCCGCCTATTCACAGCGAAAATCATCATGTTATACGCCCCGGGCATGGGGGCTTTCTCCCCGTATTCGCCATTGGCGCACCTGCCGTGGAGAAAAATATGACCAGAACGCCACACAAATTGGCGAAGGAGCGGCATCATGGACACCGGAAGGGTTAACCCAAACCATCGCCTTGAGGATCAGGGCATTTCGGGGCTGGGCAACGTATATTACAACCTGCTGGAGCCGTCACTGGTCGAAGCTGCGATCAAGCGCGGCGAAGGGGTGCTGGGTAAAGGCGGCGCGCTGCTGGTGGAGACCGGTAAGCACACGGGCCGTTCGCCGAAAGACAAATTCATGGTTCGCACGCCATCGGTCGAGGCAAGCGTCTGGTGGGAAAACAACGCCCCGATGGAGCCGGAAGCGTTCGACCGCCTTTACGCCGACATGCTGGAGCACATGAAGGGGCGCGACTATTTCGTGCAGGATCTGTTCGGCGGGGCCGACCCCGCCCATCGCCTGGATGTACGGGTCGTGAACGAACTGGCCTGGCACAACCTGTTCATCCGCCACATGCTGCGACGCCCGACGCGGTCCGAACTTGATGATTACGAGCCAGAGTTCACAATCCTGAACTGCCCGACCTTCAAGGCCGATCCGGCGCGCCACGGCTGCCGCTCCGAAACCGTCATAGCGGTGCATATGGACAAGAAGCTGATCCTGATCGGCGACAGCGAATATGCAGGCGAGAACAAGAAATCGGTGTTTTCGCTGCTGAACTACATCCTGCCCGAGAAAGGCGTGATGCCGATGCACTGTTCGGCCAACCACGCACCGGGCAATCCGGTGGACACCGCGATCTTCTTCGGGCTTTCAGGAACCGGCAAGACCACGCTTTCGGCGGATCCGAACCGGGTGCTGATCGGCGACGATGAACACGGCTGGTCGGAACGTGGGTCGTTCAATTTCGAAGGCGGCTGTTACGCCAAGACCATCTCGCTCAGCGCCGAGGCAGAGCCGGAGATCTTTGCCACCTGCTCGATGTTCGGCACCGTGATCGAAAACATGGTCTACGACAAGGAAACGCTGGAACTTGATTTCGAGGATGACAGCCTGACCGCCAACATGCGCTGTGCCTACCCGATGAACTATATCTCGAACGCCTCGCCAACGGCGCTGGGCGGGCACCCCAAGAATGTCATCATGCTGACCTGCGACGCGTTCGGCGTGCTGCCGCCGATCGCGCGGCTGTCGCCGGCACAGGCGGAGTACCACTTTTTGTCCGGCTTCACGTCCAAGGTGGCGGGCACGGAGCGCGGTGTGACCGAACCGCAGCCGACGTTTTCCACCTGTTTCGGCGCGCCCTTCATGCCGCGCCGGCCCGAAATCTATGGGGCGATGCTGCGCGAGAAGATTGCCAAGCACGGCGCGACCTGCTGGCTGGTCAACACCGGCTGGACCGGCGGCGCCTACGGAACCGGCAGCCGGATGCCGATCCGGTCGACCCGCACGCTGCTGACGGCGGCACTTGACGGATCGCTTGCCAACGTGAAGTTCCGCAAGGATCGGAATTTCGGCTTCGAAGTCCCCGTCGATGTACCCGAAGTCGCCTCGATCCTGCTGGATCCACGCCGCACCTGGGACGACGGGGCGGCCTATGATGCGCAAGCGGCCAAGCTGGTGTCGATGTTCGCCAAGAATTTTGAACAATACCTTGGCTATATCGACGATGACGTGAAAGCGGTTGCCATCGGCTGAACCCGGTTGAGACGGGCCGTCAGGCCTGACGGGCGCCTGCGTCTATGGACGCGGGCGCGTATTTCGGTCATCGTTTCGCAAGCCTGAAATTCAACAGAGGCAGAAGCCGATGATCGAAGAACCGCCTCTACTGACCATCAAACGGGCATCGCGCCGCCCGACCGCGCAGCAGATCGCCGCGTTTCAGGATGTTCCGACCAGCTTCGTCGTCGATGCGATGTACGGTGCCGGATCGCTTTCGCCCGCGATCAAGCCGGTGGGCGATGGTCTGGACATTGCCTGTCAGGCCTCTGGTCCGGCGCTGACGGTCGATTGCGGACCCGCCGACATTCTGGCGCTGCTGGGTGCGCTTGAATCGATCCGCGCGGGCGATATCGTCATATCCGCCTTTCACGGCCATCAGGGCTGTGCCGCCGCCGGTGACCGGGTCGCGGCGATGATGAAGAATTGCGGCGCGGCAGGGTTCGTCACCGACGGACCGGTGCGCGACTATGCCGGGATCGTGGAAGTCGGGCTGCCGGTCTGGTGCACCGGCCTGAATCCCGGGTCGCCCTATTCCAAGGGCCCCGGCACGGTGGGTTTCCCTGTTCAGATCGGCGGTCGCGAAGTTGAAACCGGCGATATGATCGTCGCAGACCGTGACGGTGTGGTTGTGGTTCCGTTCGAACACCTGGACCAGGTCATCGGGATGTTGGCCAAGGTGCGTGCGTTGGAAACCGAGCTGGAAAAAGAGTTGAACAACGGCCTGAGAACGCCGCAGGCGATTGTCGAGCTTCTGGCCGGAGATCAGGCGAAATACGTCGACTGACCGGGTTTCTGCGAGTGCAAAATACGCGGTTCTCGTCAATGGGCGCGCATCGGACCGTTTGGAATGTAACCTGAGAAAAACGTGGTATCGGCGACCTCTCTCTGGCGTCGCCGCGACATCTTTGGTCTAAATTGATCGTCTGCGCGAATTATTGTTGCGCTGCAACTGCGAAAGAATTATGTCATCCGGACTTGGGAACAGGAGGCATGCCATGGCTCACGATGGACAGGATCTGACGATGAACACACCCGTTCTACCCGATCTTCTGACCCTTACCGCCGCCGCGTTGCAACCCGCCTCGGCGCTGCTGGATGCAGCAAGATCGACTGTCCGCGACATGGTCGGTCGGGATGGCAAGGTCTCTGCCGACCTGCTTGAGACCCACCAGACGGCCGCGCACGGGCTGGCCTGGCTGGCGACCTATGTCGAGGCGCTGCGCGAGATGCAGGGCTGGGCCGAACGGCTGCAGGCCGAGGACAGGTTCACCGAGATGGAACAGCTGATCCA
Source organism: Rhodobacter sp. (assembly GCA_022340385.1). Taxonomy (GTDB): domain Bacteria; phylum Pseudomonadota; class Alphaproteobacteria; order Rhodobacterales; family Rhodobacteraceae; genus CALGTJ01. The sequence goes on along the minus strand of JAJDOB010000066.1, from coordinate 13,000 downwards.
TCAGATTGCGTTCGGCGAGTACCTGTCGCAGATCGACGGCGGCATCCCGATGAGCCAGGGCGAAATCGTGCGCCTGCAGGATATCGGCCTGCCCCGGCATGACCAGCGCGCCCTGATGACCGACGCGGTGGGCGAACTGACCCGGTCGGGCAACACCCAGGCCGCGCGGATGCGGCTGGTCGCGCTGATGCGCGAAAACACCGGACATGCCACGTTCGGTGCGACCGGGCTGGACGACGAGTTGGAAATGATCCGCGAACAGTTCCGCCGTTTTGCCGACGACCGCGTTGTTCCGAACGCCCATGACTGGCATTTGAAAGACGAACTGATCCCGATGGAGATCATCGACGAGCTTGCCGAAATGGGCGTGTTCGGCCTGACCATCCCCGAGGAATTCGGCGGCTTCGGCCTGTCCAAGGCCTCGATGGTGGTGGTCAGCGAGGAACTGTCGCGCGGCTATATCGGGGTCGGATCGCTTGGCACGCGCAGCGAGATCGCGGCCGAACTGATCCTGTGTGGCGGCACCGACGACCAGAAGGCCAAATGGCTGCCACAACTGGCCAGCGGCGAGACCTTGCCAACGGCGGTTTTTACCGAACCCAACACCGGGTCCGACCTTGGGTCTTTGCGCACCCGGGCGGTGAAGAACGGCGATGTCTACGACGTGACCGGCAACAAGACCTGGATCACCCATGCCGCGCGCACTCATATGATGACGCTGCTGGCGCGCACCGATCCGCAAACCAGCGATTACAGAGGCCTCAGCATGTTCCTGGCCGAAAAGTCCCCCGGCACGGATCAGGAGCCTTTCCCGACCCCGGGCATGAGCGGTGGCGAGATCGAGGTGCTGGGCTATCGCGGCATGAAGGAATACGAACTGGCGTTCGACGCGTTCCCGGTGAAGGCGGAGAACCTGCTGGGCGGGGTCGAGGGCAACGGGTTCAAGCAGTTGATGCAGACCTTCGAATCCGCCCGCATCCAGACCGCTGCGCGCGCCATCGGTGTAGCGCAATCCGCGCTTGAGGTCGGGATGCAATACGCACTCGACCGCAAGCAGTTCGGCAAATCGCTGATCGAGTTTCCGCGCGTGGCTGGCAAACTGGCGATGATGGCGGTGGAAATCATGGTGGCCCGGCAGCTGACCTATTTTTCCGCCCGCGAGAAAGACAATGACCGGCGCTGCGATCTGGAGGCCGGAATGGCCAAGCTGCTGGGCGCCCGTGTAGCCTGGGCGGCTGCCGACAACGCGCTGCAAATCCACGGCGGCAACGGCTTTGCGCTGGAATACCAGGTTAGCCGCATTCTGTGCGACGCGCGCATTCTGAACATCTTCGAGGGCGCCGCGGAAATTCAGGCGCAGGTCATTGCGCGCCGCCTGTTGGGCTGACGCGCTTGCAATCCGCGCTCACCCCCCGCAGTCTGTCCGGTGAAAGGGGCCGCCGATGACAACGCTATATCTCGACGATGCCGCGTTGGCGGGCCTTGGGATCACCACGCCAGAGATCGTCACCGCGATCGAGGACACCCTGCGCGGTCTGGTCGCCGGCACGATCACCGCCGCGCCGAAAACCGCCGCGATTGCGCCTGACGGGCGCTACATGATGGCGACGCTGGCGGCCTCTGATGCGGCCGGGCTGATCGTGGTGAAATCGGTGCTGGTCAACGACCGCAACAAGGCCAACGGGCTGCCCGGTATCAACGGCGCGATCCTGCTGCTGGACAGCGAAACCGGCCAGTTGCGCGCCACGCTGGATGCCAATTGGGTGACGGCGGTGCGCACCGCCGGGCTGTCGGCAGTGGCGGCCAGACGGCTGGCCGATCCGGCGAGCAGGACACTGGGCCTGATCGGAGCCGGGGTGCAGGGCGAAAGCCATCTGCGTGCCTTTGCGCAGATGTTCCCGCTGGAGCATGTCGCGATCCACAGCCGCAGCCAGACCAGCGTCGACCGCCTGATCGACATTGCACGCGAGCTTGGTCTGGACGCGGTCAGCGCCACTGCGCAGGCCGCCATCAGTGACGCCGATATCATCGTCAGTTCGGTGACGCTGAACTATGACACGGCACCGTTCGTCGATGCGCGCTGGCTGAAGCCCGGAGCATTCGCGGCGATCACCGATCTGGGCATACCGTGGCAACCCGCCGGGCAATCGGCATTTGGCCGCATCTACGTTGACGATCTGGAACAGGAAAAGGCGATGGAAAAACCGATGGTCGCCGCCGATCTGATCACCGGCGATCTGACCGGGCTGGTGGTGGACGGCGCCGCGCCGGACCCGGCGCGCCCGTCGGCCTTTATCTTTCGCGGCATTTCCGTGGGCGATCTGGCAGTCGCGGCGCTGGCCTATCAGCGCGCGACGGGCGGATAGGCGCACAAGTCACGGCCGCAGCCAGCTTGTCACCAGCACCCGGTCGAATATCACGTCGTCGATCATCACGCCTTGCGGGTCGCGATTGGTGATGGCGATGCCGGCGATGTCCTCGGCGCCATCGCTGCGCTGAAATCCGTACCCGGCCAGCAGCCAGCCCAGTTCTACATCCAGCCGGTCGATCAGCGCGCCGTCGCGGCGATAGAACGCAACCGTCATCCGGCCCTTGGCGATCTCGGGATTCTTCGGGTCGGGCTCTGCCGTGACCCGGAACCCCAACGCCGACTGGTCGCGTTCAAACAGGATCGCCACCGCACCCTCGCCGCCGCCATTGCGTTCGGGAAAGCCGGGGGGCGCCATGCCCTTCAGCTGGTTGGACATGAAGAACACGAACTCCACCGCCAGATTCTCGCCATTGGCGCCGGGGCGCAGCCGCAGCGGCGGGGTGGGTGCCAGATGCAGAATGTCGAACCCGTGATCCTGCGCAATCATCTGCCCGTCAAAGCGTTCGCCGATCAGCGCGCCATCGAAGGCCTGGATGCCGTCCAGCTGACTGCCGGGCGAGGGCAGGCGCGGGAAGCCTTCGAAATCAATGCGCGCAGTCAGTTCGTCTTCCAGCTGGGCATAGGGCACCTGCTGGATGGCCTGGGACTGTGCGGCAGTCGCGATGCTCAGCGACAGCGCAGCCCAAAGGTATGCGCGCGTCGTCATGCGATGGATTTGAGCGTTCTTTCGCGATGCCTGTCAAGCTTTGGGCATGCCTTTGACGGGCCGCTATCGGATGCCGCGCAACCCGTTTGCCATGGTTGCGGGCAGTTTTCCCAACCGCTGAGCCGCGGCCTGCAGGGCCATAATGTATCCATACGGCCCCAGCCCGCAGATAACCGCAGTGGCCGCAGCAGACAGTTTGGAGTGACGATGCAACTCGTCTCGGGCCTGGATGTTGGAAAGGTGCAGTTCGATGCAGGGCCCGTCAAAGGCCTTGATGGCGTCAAACAGCGCAATGGATGTGAATGACAGCCCCGCCGGATTGATGATCAGTGCATCGGTATCTTCACGGGCCGCGTGGATCAGGTCCAGCAATTCGCCTTCGTGGTTTGACTGATGAAACGCCAATGTCACGTTCAGAAAACCCGCCGCCTCGCGGCAGGTGCTTTCGATCTCGGCAAGGGTCGTGGTGCCGTAGATATGCGGCTCTCTGACCCCCAGCAGGTTGAGATTGGGCCCGTTCAGAATGGTGATCCGCGCTGTCACGTCCGATGCCCCGTTCTGCCTATCGGCCTTCGGCAAGGAAGCCCCTCATCCGTTCTACTGCGCGGGCGATGTTTTCCTGGCTGTTGGCGTAGGACAGGCGGATGTAGCCCTCACCCAGGATGCCAAAGTCAGGCCCGCCGATGGTGGCGACTCCGGTCTTTTCCAGCATCTGCCCGGCCAGTTCCTTGGCTTTCCAGCCGGTGTCTTTCACGTTGGGGAACGCATAGAACGCGCCCTTTGGCGTGATACAGCTGACGCCGGGCAGGTCGTTCAGCAGCTTGACCACCAGTTTGCGGCGTGCGTCGAATTCGGCAAGCATCACGCCGACGGCATCCTGCGGGCCGGTCAGCGCCTCGAGCGCGGCCCATTGTGCGGGGGCGTTGACGCAGGACCAGGCGTTGACCGCCAGTTTGCGCGCCTTTTCATACAGATCATCGGGCCAGACGGAATAGCCCAGCCGCCAGCCGGTCATCGCGTAGGTCTTGGACCAGCCGTTCAGCAGGATCAGGCGGTCGCGGATCTCCGGGTAGGTCAGCAGGCTGACATGCTGTTCGCCATCATAAAGCATCTGGTCGTAGATTTCGTCGGACATGATCGCCACCTGCGGATGATCCGCCAAACCAGCGACCAGCTTGTCGACTTCGGTTTTCGGTGTGACGCCGCCGCAGGGGTTGGCGGGCGAATTCAGGATGATCAGCCGAGTTTGCGGCGTGATCAGCGCCAGCGTTTCCTCGGCGGAAAAGGCAAAGCCGTTCTCCTCGCGGATCGGAATCGGGATCGGGTTGGCGCCGGTGAACTCGATCATCGAGCGGTAGATCGGAAAGCCGGGATCGGGGTAAAGGATATCCGCGCCGGGTTCGCCGAACATCAGGATGGCGGTAAACATGGTGACCTTGCCGCCGGGCACGATCAGGACGTTGCCGGGGTCCACTTCGACGTTGAAGCGGCGGTGCAGGTCGGCGCTGACCGCCTCGCGCAGCGGCGCGATGCCGGTCGCGGGCGTATAGCCGTGATGACCGTCCCTCAGCGCCTTGATCGCGGCTTCGACGATGTTGTCAGGCGTGGGGAAATCCGGCTGGCCGATCCCCAAATTGATCACATCCATGCCCTTGTCTGCCAGCGCCCCGGCGCGGGCAAGCACGGCAAAGGCATTTTCTTCGCCGATGCGGTTGAAATTCTCGACGGTGATCATCGCTTTGCCTTTCGCAAATTCCTGTCAACGAGTTTGTCCCGGATCACGACGGGATTGGCAAGGTGGCATGGCCGGTTGTTGGGTTGGCCCGGTCATGGCAGACTGCAAGGATGCTGCGCATTCCGCTTATCCTGCCGCTGCTTCTGACGGCCTGTCCGAAGGACGAAAGCGTGTCAGGCTTTGTCGATCCGGAAACGGTATTTCACCTGGTGGAGATGAATGGCGATCCGGCAACGGCCGGGGCCACGATTCAATTCCCGCAGGAAGGTCGGGTACAGGGAACCGGGCCCTGCAACGGCTATTCCGCCACGCAGACGGTGCCCTATCCCTGGATCAGGATAGAGGCGATCGCAGTCACCAGACGCGTCTGCCGCGAGCTTGACGCGGAGAATGCGTTCTTGGCCGCCTTGCAGGCCATGACCCTGGTCGAGGCAAAAGGTGCGGTGCTGATCCTGTCAAACGAAGCGGGCGGTCAGTTGGTATTCCGCGCGCCCTGAGCCACGGTGCGGCCACAAGGAGCAACCGACCCGGGCCGCGGAATTCGAGAGGGTGCCAGTCCCGATTCTGCCGGATAACCGGAAATCCGGAATACTGGAAATCCGGTTTGGTATTGATAAACATGACAAAACGCTTCGACTGGACGGTGAAAAGCGCGGGATAAGTCACGAAAAGGTAACCCAAGGCGCGGCCCTGCAATGCTTGCGGACGGCAGGCGCACAGAGTAGGCCCCGCCTGGATGAGTGATGTTTACGCCCCTCCCGATACGCCGCTGCAGGTGATCCATGCCGATCATCAGTTGCTGCTGGTGGACAAACCGCCGGGCCTGCTTTCGGTGCCCGGCAAAGGCGCGCATCTGGCCGATTGCCTGCTGGCCCGGGTGCAGGCGGCCTATCCCGAGGCGCTGCTGGTGCATCGGCTGGATCGCGACACCTCTGGCGTGATGGTGTTCGCGCTGAGCCCGTCGGCACAGCGCCATCTGGGGCTGCAATTCGAAAAACGCCAGACCCGAAAGACCTATGTCGCGCGGGTCTGGGGCAGGCTTGAACCGAAGACCGGCACCGTCGATCTGCCGCTGATCGTCGACTGGCCGAACAGGCCGTTGCAGATGGTCGACCATGAAAACGGCAAGCCTGCGCAAACCGACTGGCGTGTCCTGCGCTTCGAGGCGGATGCGACCCGTGTGCGGCTGACTCCGCTGACCGGGCGCAGCCATCAGCTGCGGGTTCACATGCGCGCGCTTGGCCATCCGATCCTTGGGGATCCTTTCTATGCAACCGGGCCGGCGCGCGACGCCCCGCGCCTGATGCTGCATTCCGAAAGCCTGCGCCTTCGGCATCCAGATGGTGGCGTTGGCATGACGTTCAAGGCAAAACTGCCGTTTTGACCGAGCTCAATTGCAACGCGGACAAATCCGATTATGCTGTGTCCGCCGATTCAGATTTCACGCTGATCGGCCGCAATTGGCCCAACGCTAACCAAGGAAAATCACTCATGTCACTTCGCATCAATTCCGTCGTGCCCGATTTCACCGCCGAAACCAGTCAAGGCACGCTGAAATTTCACGACTGGATCGGCGACAGCTGGGCCATCCTGTTCAGCCACCCGAAAGATTTCACGCCTGTCTGCACCACCGAATTCGGGGCCGTCGCGCAGTTGCGGGATGAATGGGCCAAGCGCGGCACCAAGGTGATCGGCGTCAGCGTCGACGGGGTCGAGGATCACAGGAAATGGATCGGCGATATCGAAAAGGTCGGTGGCGCCGATGTGGGTTTTCCGATCATTGCCGATGAGGGGCTGGAGGTGTCGAAAGCGTTCGACATGCTGCCCGCCGAAGCCTACCTGCCCGATGGTCGCACCCCGGCGGACAGCGCCACGGTGCGCTCTGTCTTCATCATTGGCCCCGACAAGCAGCTGAAACTCAGCATGACCTATCCGATGACGGTGGGGCGCAACTTTGCCGAGGTGCTGCGTGCGCTGGATGCGTTGCAGACCGCTGCGGGGCAGGGCGTGGCGACCCCGGCAAACTGGAATGTCGGCGACGATGTCATCATTCCGACGGCTGTCAGTGACGGGGATGCAAAGGCCAGATTCGGTGATTTCAAGACCGTGCTGCCCTATCTGCGGACCACAAAGCTTTAAGATCCGGGCTCAATCTGTCGTAAACGTCGCCTCGATCGTCACCGGAAAGCTGACCGAGCGGGCGATGAAACAGTATTTGTGGATGTCGCGATGAATGGCGTCGGCCTTGTCCAGGTCGGCGCCCCTGGCCACGCTGATCCGGGGTCGCAACGTCGCCCTGACAAATCGCCCGGCACCGTCGGGCGCGGTCTCGCCGATGCCCAGCGGTTCGTCGCGATAACCGGTCACCACGATGCCGGCGGTGCTGGCAAGGTGCAGATACCACAGCATGTGACAGGCAGAGAGCGCCGAAAGCAGCATGTCTTCGGGGTTCATCAGCGTCGGATCGCCGCCCAGTTCGGGGTCGTTGGAACACATTATCACCGGCTTGCCGGGGATCTCGACGTTCCAGGTGCGATCATAGCCGCGATAGGTTCTTGTGCCCGCCCCGGTGTTGCCGGTCCAGACGATGCTGGATGTGAATTGGTTCTCGCGTGTCATCGGCGGCTCCTGGGCTGACCGGGTGGGAACATTTCACCGAACGCGCGGCCAGGCAAGACTGCCGTGACCGGCCACCGCGCAAGGCAATGCCGCCGCCGGCGGCAAGGCCGTACGGTTCCGCGAACATCTGCCGTCAGTCGGGCATCAGGCCTGCGGATAAAGCACCACGCGGCTGCCCAGCGGTACACGCTCGTAAAGGTGAATGATGTGACTGTTGGCCAGTCGCGCGCAGCCATTGGAAACCGCCTGGCCCAGCGTCCAGGGCTGGGGTGTGCCATGAATGCGCAGCGCGGAATCAACGCCGTCAGCGGTGTGCAGATATAACGCGCGAGCCCCCAGCGGGTTGCCTGGGCCGCCGGGCACGCCATCGGCGTATCTTTCGTATTGCTCGGGGCTGCGTTTGATCATGTCGTCCGTCGGTCGCCAGGATGGCCATTCTTTCTTCTCGCCGACGAAAAATTCGCCGGATTCATAAAGACCGCGCTTGCCGACCCCGACGACATAACGAATGGCTTTGCGCTTTTCCTGGGTCCAGTACAGGTAGAACCGGTTCGGATCGACGTGGATTTCGCCGGGTGCGTACTGTTTGCCGATGCTGACGATCTGCGGCATGTGCTCTGGCGGAATCGTATAGGCAGCCTGTGCGGTTCGTGGCAGCGCCGAAAAAGCGGCAACCGCGCCGGCGGTGGAAATGAAATGGCGTCTGGTCAGCATTGTGGAACCTCTGTTTCGTGCAAATACGGGGCGTCTTATTGTGCTGACAGGATAGCAAGACAAATCAAACGGGAAAAATCACGCTAACGTCACCCAAAGAAAAAAGCCCCGACAGTTGCTGTCGGGGCTCAGATGTAACTGTTGGGGCAGGCCCTATTCGGCGGCCTGTTCCGTGGCTTCTTCGCCGGTCTCCTGATTCACGACTTTCATCGACAGGCGAACCTTGCCGCGATCGTCGAAGCCCAGAAGTTTAACCCAGACTTCCTGGCCTTCCTTCAACACGTCCGAAGGATGGTTCAGGCGGCGGTTCTCGATCTGGCTGACATGCACAAGGCCGTCTTTCTTGCCGAAGAAGTTCACGAAGGCGCCGAAATCGACGATCTTCACGACCGTGCCCTTGTAGACCTTGCCTTCTTCCGGCTCTGCCACGATCGACCAGATCATGTCGTAGGCTTTCTTGATGGCGTCGCCGTTGGGCGAGGCGATCTTGATGATGCCGTCGTCGTTGATGTCGACCTTGGCGCCCGAAACCTCGACGATCTCGCGGATCACCTTGCCGCCCGACCCGATCACTTCGCGGATTTTGTCGGTCGGCACCTGCATCGTTTCGATGCGCGGTGCGTGGACCGAAAAATCGCCCGCCTCGGTCATCGCCTTCGCCATTTCACCAAGGATATGCAGACGGCCCTCCTTGGCTTGCGCCAGGGCTTTCTCCATGATCTCAGGTGTGATGCCGGCGACCTTGATGTCCATTTGCAGGCTGGTGATGCCGTTCTCGGTTCCCGCGACCTTGAAGTCCATGTCGCCCAGGTGATCTTCATCGCCAAGGATATCCGTCAGGATCGCGTAAGAGCCGTCGTCTTCAAGGATCAGGCCCATCGCCACGCCGGCAACCGCCGCCTTCAGCGGAACGCCCGCATCCATCATCGACAGCGACCCGCCGCAGACCGAGGCCATCGACGAAGAGCCGTTGGATTCGGTGATTTCTGACACGACCCGGATGGTGTAGGGAAAGTCTGTCGCCGCAGGCAGAACCGCCTGCAACGCACGCCACGCCAGTTTGCCATGGCCGATTTCGCGGCGTCCGGTGAACCCGAAGCGGCCGACTTCGCCGACCGAATAGGGCGGGAAGTTGTAGTGCAGCATGAAGTTCGACTTGTAAGTGCCGTGCAGCGCGTCGATCATCTGTTCGTCGTCACCGGTGCCCAGCGTTGTCACGACCAGGCCCTGGGTTTCGCCACGGGTGAACAGGGCAGAACCATGCGTGCGGGGCAGAATGCCGGTTTCCGAAACGATCGGGCGCACGGTGGCCAGATCGCGGCCGTCGATACGCTTGCCGGTCTTGACCACATCGCCACGCAGGATCGAGCTTTCCAGCTTTTTGAATGCCGAGCCGAGGTTCTCGTCGGCCTGCTGTTCCTCTGTCAGGGTCTCCAGGACTGCGGCGCGGGCATCAGAGATCGCGGTGGTGCGTTCCTGCTTGTCGGTGATCGCGAAGGCGGCGCGCATCTTGGCTTCGCCCGCGGCTTTTACGGCGTCATAAAGTGCGCTGTAGTCGGGGGGCTGAAAATCAAACGGCTCTTTCGCGGTGTCTTCGGCCAGGTCGATGATCAGGTCAATGACTGGCTGAATCTGCTCATGGGCGAATTTCACCGCGCCCAGAATTTCCGCCTCGCTCAGCTCATATGCTTCGGATTCGACCATCATCACGGCGTCTTTGGTGCCGGCGACAACCAGATCAAGCCGCTGGTCGGGGTTTTCACGCAGCTTGTGCATGTCGTCGATTTCAGGGTTCAGGATGTATTCGCCATCGCTGAAACCAACACGGCAGGCCGCGATCGGGCCCATGAACGGTGCGCCGGAAATCGTCAGCGCGGCCGAGGCGGCGATCATCGCCACCATGTCGGGGTCGTTGACCAGATCATGGGAAAGGCAGGTGCAGATGACCAGAACCTCGTTCTTGAAACCGGGCACGAACAGCGGGCGGATCGGACGGTCGATCAGGCGGCTGGTCAGGGTCTCTTTCTCGGTCGGGCGCGCCTCGCGCTTGAAAAAGCCGCCCGGGATCTTGCCCGCGGCATAGTATTTTTCATTGTAGTGAACAGTCAGCGGGAAAAAGTCTTGTCCCGGTTTCTGGCTTTTGGCGAAGGTGACGTTTGCCATCACCGATGTTTCGCCCAGTGTCGCGATGACCGAGCCATCGGCCTGCCGCGCAACCTTGCCTGTTTCCAGTGTCAGCGTTTCTTCGCCCCACTGCATGGATTTTGTCGTTACGTTAAACATGTATCGTTTCCTATCAGAGAGCACTCCCGGCCTTCCGGGTCTCCCGTTTGAATGGCGGCCCCATTGCCGCCGACCCCAATCCTTTGTACGTGCGCCGGGGTCCCAAGCGTCACATTCCAGATGGCGCGGCTATAGAGCAGTTTCGGACGAAGGGGAAGTGGCGGTATTTATTACGGCACGGCGCAAGGCAGCGGTGGCCCGCCAAAGTAGGAGTGACAAGATGCCAGGCGTATCGGCGAAATATCCTGTCGTGATCGTCGGCGCGGGGCCTACCGGCCTGACCACCGGGCTGTTGCTTGCGCGGTACGGCGTGCGTTCCGTTATCCTTGAACGCAGCGATGTGCCGCTCGATATTCCGCGTGCCATCGTGCTGGACGACGAGGGCGCGCGGACGCTTCAGGTGTTCGGGGCCGACGAAACCTATGTTGGCCGGACCGTTGTCGGCAATGGCGCGGAATATGTCGATGACGCCGGAAACCAGTTCGGTCGCGTGGGCGCCGGGCCAGAAACCTATGGCTTTGCCAAGCGGCATTTCATCAACCAGCCCGAGATGGAAGCCGCGCTGCGCGACAAGCTTGGCGAAACGGCGCTGTGCGATTTGCATTTCGCCTGCGAAGTGGTGGCGATGACCGAACACACCGATCATGTCGCGGTGACCTTCACCGGCCCCGACGGCGTGGTGGACGATATCCGGGCGCAGTTCGTGGTTGCAGCCGACGGCGGGCGCAGCCCGACCAGAGAGCGTCTGGGGATCGCAATGCATGGCTCGACCTATGAACAGGACTGGATCGTCATCGACACGCTGAACGATCCCGATGGCGTGAACCATTCGCATTTCTATTGCTCGAACGAACGGCCGCATGTCTCTGTCCCGGCCCCGAACGGCGGCCGGCGCTACGAATTCATGGTGCTGCCGGGCGAATCCCATGCCGATGTGCTAAAGGATGACTTCTTGGCCGGGCTGCTGGCGCCATTCCGGCAGATTTCGGACGGCGATATCGTGCGAAAGACGATCTACACCTTCCATGCCCGTATTGCGGAGCGTTGGCGCGACGGGCGAATCCTTTTGGCCGGCGATGCGGCGCATCTGACCCCGCCCTTTGCCGGTCAGGGCATGAATGCGGGACTGCGCGATGCCGCGAATGCCAGCTGGAAGCTGGCGACCGTGCTGAATGGCGGCGCATCGGCGGATATTCTTGACAGCTACGACGCGGAACGGCGCAACCCGGCCTGGGCGATGATCCAGCTGGCCGTGGTGATGGGCGATGTCGTGATGCCGATCGACAAGGATCAACTGGCGTTTCGCCAACATTTGATAAGCGCGCTTGCGCCGTTTCCGGCTGTGCAGGATTACCTTCTGCACATGAAATTCAAGCCACGGCCGCGGTTCGGCACCGGACTGTTCCTTGGCCTTGGCCAAAGCATATTCGAAGGCTCGCTGGTGGGCGAGATGATCCCGCAGCCCGATGTCGAGACAGGCGGCAGGGTGCAAAAGCTCGACACGTTGCTTGGACCGGGTTTCGGCCTGATCGCACAGGATGCTGCCGGGGCCAAAGCCGTCGCGGCGCTTGGTGAATTCGCATTTCTGGGCCTGCCGATGGCGCGCGTCTTCATTCCCTATCGCGACGCGTCCGGACCGATGCCCGCATCCAGCGCCCGTGATGACCGGGTCAGGTTGCTGCGGGCACATCGCGACGAGGTGCTGCTGATCCGGCCCGACAGATATTGTGCCGCAGCGTTCGTGCCCGAAGAACTGGCCGAAGGGCTGCGCCGCTACGAGGCGCTGTTCCGGTGATGCGTTTCCCGCAGGTCGATCTGCGGGTGCAGGGGGTCATTGCCATGCAACATCGGCGCATTTGCACTGCGCAAATCGGGTGGATCGCAGGATAACCGCGCCGTTCTGTACCGAGGCCCCCCAAACGCAAAAACGCCCGCCGGTTCGGGCGGGCGTCAGAGGTTCGCCGGGTGGCGTTCTAGCGGCGGATGCCCAGGCGCTTGATCAGGTCCTGATAGCGCGCTTCGTCCTTGGATTTGGTGTAATCCAGCAGCTTGCGGCGCAGTGCCACCATCTTCAACAGACCACGACGCCCGTGGTTGTCTTTCTTGTGGGTCTTGAAATGCTCGGTCAGGGTCGAGATGCGGCTGGTCAGGATCGCGACCTGCACCTCGGGCGAACCAGTGTCGCCTTCCTTGGTGGCGAACTCTTTCATGAGGCGCGTCTTTTCTTCGGCAGTGATCGACATCGGGGTCTCCTTGGTCAAAGGGTTATGGCGCAAGCCGGGATGTCGTCCAGCAGGGCCCTTGGAGCGGGTCCGGTCGGCATTCGTGCCACCGGATGCGCGCGTATAGGTGAGATCCTGCGCGATGAAAAGCGAAAAAGGGTGGTCATGCGTGCAGGTCGCGGCACGAAGACCGGGCAGGCTTGGTGACATTTCCGCAATGCGAGGCGTTTCTGATTGGTGTTCTGAAACGCGGCGGAGGTCGCGCGGGTGGATGCGCCGAAAAATTGGTTCAAATCAACCCGGCTCCGTTACCGTTTGACGGGTCACGCGCCGCGGTGGCAGCCCGGCGG
>JAJDOB010000041.1 GCA_022340385.1 Rhodobacter sp. | reverse complement strand
CGCGCTGGATCCGTTGCACCATGCGCCCGATCCGCCCCTGCGAGGCACCATTGTCCATCGCATTCTGGAGCGTTTCATTTCCGAGGGCCCGGTCACCGATCTGGACGACGGAATTGCGCGGCTGTCGCGGATCGCCGATAGCGTCCTGCTGGCCGAAGCTGCCTGGCCCGCCGCGCGGCGTATCTGGAAAATCCGGCTGATGCGCGTTGCCGAATGGTTCGTGACGACAGAGATAGAACGGCAGGAAACCCACACGCCCCTGCTGCTGGAACACAAGGGCCGGCTGCTGTTGCCCGATCTTGACGTGACGCTTTACGGCAAACCCGACCGGATCGACGCGCGCGACGACGGGCATCTGGTCGTCTACGACTACAAGACCGGCGCGCCACCCAGCAAACCGCAACAGACGCATTTCGACAAACAACTCATGCTGGCCGCCCTGATAGCAGAGCAGGGCGGGCTTGAAGGAATGGACGCCCGAACGGTCGCGCAAATCGCCTATATCGGGCTGGGCGCCTCGCCGAAATTCGAGCCTGTTACACTGGAACCGGGCGATGTGGCGCAAGTGTCGGCGGATTTGCACAAACTGCTGGCGGCCTATCAGGCCCGCTCGCGCGGCTACACCTCGCGCCGCGCCGTGGACCTGCGCGGCTATGGTGGCGACTACGATCATCTGGCCCGGTTCGGGGAATGGGATCAAAGCCACGATCCTGATGTACAGGAGGTCGGCTGATGGATGCCGCCACACAGCGCCAGAACCAGGCCGCCGAACCGCACGCCTCGACCTGGCTGTCGGCGAATGCGGGTTCGGGCAAGACGCGCGTGCTGACGGACCGGGTTGCGCGATTGCTGCTGAACACGGTCGATCCCCAGAACATCCTGTGCCTGACCTATACCAAGGCCGCTGCGTCCGAGATGCAGAACCGGCTGTTCAAACGGCTGGGCGCCTGGGCGATGAAATCGGATGCCGATCTGAAGAAAGAACTTGCCGGTCTGGGCGTCGACAATGTCAGCGATCCGGTTCGGCTGACCGGGGCGCGACGACTGTTTGCCCGGGCGATCGAGACACCGGGCGGGCTGCGAATTCAGACGATCCATTCGTTCTGCGCGTCCCTGTTGCGGCGGTTTCCGCTTGAGGCCGGGGTCACGCCGAATTTCGTCGAGATGGACGACCGGACCGCGGCGCTGCTGCGCGACGAGATTCTCGAAGAACTGGCAGACCGTGACGGGCCCAGCCCGATAGACGCGATCGCGACACATTATTCGGGCGACGACCTGGGCAAACTGACGCAAGACATCGTCTCTGCCCGAGAGTCGCTGGCCGTTGACGTGACCCGCGACGACGTTCTGGGCTGGTTCGATCTGCCTGCGGGCTACAGCCTGCAAGAGGCGCTAGAAGAAGCGTTTGATGGCAGCGAGCGCGATCTGTTAGATGTCGTGATTCCGGCTTTGCTGGCGGGCAGTTCGAATGACCAGAAAGCGGCGGCGCGGTTGCAAGGGTTCGACTGGTCCATGCCCGGCGCCAAAGCCCTGGAGGAACTGATCGGCCTCATGCTGTTCGGCCCGAAAACCAAGTTGCCCCTGAAGGCCAAGATCGGATCCTTCCCGACGAAGCCCACACAAACGGCCCTGGGCGGGCATTGCGATGCGCTGAACGACCTGATGCTGCGCGTGGAGGCGGTTCGCGGTCGCCTGTTCAGTCTCTATGCTGCCGAAAAATCCGCTGTTTTGTATGATTTCGCGCGGGCGTTTCTGCCCGCATACGAGGCACGCAAACAACGCAATGGCTGGCTGGATTTCGACGATCTGATAAGAAAGACCCGCGATCTTCTGTCAAACGAGGCGGTGGCGGCCTGGGTTCTGTTCCGGCTTGATGGCGGGCTGGATCATATTCTGGTTGACGAAGCGCAGGACACCAGCCCGGCGCAATGGCAGGTTATCGAACGGCTGGCGCAGGAATTCACCTCTGGACTGGGCGCGCGCGACGACGTGTTGCGGACCGTGTTCGTGGTTGGCGATGTGAAACAGTCGATCTATTCCTTTCAGGGCGCCGACCCGCGCGAATTCGAACGGATGCGTCTGCATTTTTCGAGCCGTCTGGAAGCGGTGAACACCGAATTGCGGGACATGGAGCTGGAGTTTTCCTTCCGTTCTTCGGATGCCATTCTGCGGTTTGTCGATCAACTGATCGCCGTTGACGGGATGCGGCACCGGGCGTTTCAGGATGACCTGCCCGGGCGTGTCGACCTGTGGCCGCCGGTACCCAAGACCGAGCCTGTGGAGAAACGGCATTGGTACGATCCGATTGATACCAGGACGGACGATCACCAGGATGTCGTGCTGGCGCGGCGGATCGCCGCTGAAATTGCCCGGATGATCAAGACAGAGACGATTCCGGCCAAAGAGGGCACACGAAGACGCATACGCCCCCGCGATTTCCTGATTCTCGTACGACGGCGGACCGATCTGTTCGAAGAACTGATACGGGCCTGCAAGGCGCTCAACCTGCCGGTTGCGGGCGCCGACCGGTTAAAGCTGGGCGCGGAACTGGCGGTAAAGGATATTGGCGCGGTACTGGCGTTTCTGGCCACGCCCGAGGATGATCTGTCGCTTGCCGCCGCGCTGCGCTCGCCGCTGTTGGGGTGGACCGAGGCACAGCTTTACGATCTGGCGGCGGGGCGCGGCGAAACCTATCTGTGGCCGGCATTGCGCGACCAGGCCGATGCGTTCGCTGAAACCCTCGCCATGCTGCATGATCTGCGCAACAACGCCGATTTTCTGCGGCCCTACGATCTGATCGAGCGGATTCTGACCCGCCATGACGGGCGCAGGCGGTTGCTGGCGCGACTGGGGCCAGAAGCAGAAGACGGGATCGACGCCTTGCTGACGCAGGCGCTGACCTATGAGCGGATGGACGTGCCCAGCCTGACCGGGTTCCTGACCTGGATGCAGACCGATGAGATCGAGATCAAGCGCCAGGTGGATTCGGCCGGCGACCTGATCCGGGTGATGACGGTGCACGGGGCCAAGGGGCTGGAATCGCCGATCGTGATCCTGCCCGATACCGCGAAACGAACGCCGCCGATCCGAGGCGAGCTCGTGCCCCTCGACACCGGGCAAATGGTCTGGCGGATGCCGGCGGACCAACAGCCAGAGGCGATGGTTGCGGCTCTATCCCGGCTTAAAGCCGAACAGGAGGCAGAGAATGAGCGGTTGTTCTATGTTGCGACGACAAGGGCGGAAACCTGGCTGATCATTGCGGCGGCGGGCGAGGTCGGTGATGCCGGCGACAGTTGGCACCAGACGGCGCAGGGGGCGTTGCAGGATCTGGGCGCCACAGCCCTGTCAACGCCTGTGGGCGAGGGTCTGCGGTTGTCACACCTGGATTGGACAGCCGGCGCGCTGAATGAAGAAGATACCAGCCCCGAACCTGAGGTGGCGCTGCCGGATTGGGCAGAGGCGCGCATTGAACCTGCCGGGCGGCCGGTCGGAACGCTTGCGCCGTCAGGACTGGGCGGTGCCAAGGCGATCTGGTCTGACGGCGACGTGGACGAGGAAACCGCGCTGCGTCGCGGGCGCATGCTGCACCTGTTGCTGGAGATCTTGCCACATGTCCCTTCGGACCGGTGGGGCGAACATGCCGAACAGGTGTTGACCCAAAGCAGCGACGCCGGAACGGCGGACGAGGCGGCATCGGTGCTGCAAGATGCCCGCGCGGTTCTGGAATCGCCGGAATTCGCGTTCCTGTTTGACGAAGACGTGATGTCGGAAGTCGAGATTTCGGCCAATCTTCCCGATCTCGGCGGGGCGCGGGTGGCCGGGGCAATCGACAAGCTGGTGGTGTCCGACACGCATGTTCTGGCTGTGGATTTCAAGACCAACGCGGTGGTTCCGACGGCGCCGGGCGATGTGCCAGAGGGCATTCTGCGGCAGATGGGGGCCTATCAGGGTGCTTTGCAGGCCGTGTATCCCGACAAGCGTGTCGATACGGCCATCCTGTGGACTCGGGGTCCGATCCTGATGCGATTGCCGCACGACATCGTGAGGCAGGCCCTATGCAGATACGCCACATCTTGACGCGGGCCATGCCGAGCCATAGGTTCAACCGTCTAGAGTTTTTGCCTTAGGAGAGCAGCCATGGCCACCGTTGCCGTCACCGATGAAACCTTTGCCGCCGAAGTCGAGCAATCAGACCTTCCCGTTGTGGTCGATTTCTGGGCCGAATGGTGCGGACCCTGCAAGCAGATCGGGCCAGCGCTGGAGGAGTTGTCGAATGAATACGCCGGCAAGGTGAAGATCGTGAAGGTGAATGTCGACGAAAACCCGAATTCACCGGCGAAAATGGGCGTGCGCGGCATTCCGGCGCTGTTCATGTTCAAGGGCGGCAAGGTGGTGTCGAACAAGACCGGGGCGGCGCCCAAGGGCGTGCTGGAAAGCTGGATCAAAGAGTCGGTCTGACGGTCGAACTCTGCACGGGTTCAAAGGGGCGCGACGGTGCCCCTTTTTCGTTTTTGCTGTCACGGTCGCCCTGTTTCCGATTGCAAGCTCCGGCTCTAGATATCCCATCCTTTCCGGCGCACGGCGTCCAGAATCTGCGATTCCACCTCTGGTGCGCCGCCGTTGATCGCTGTCTGTTTCAGAAACCAGAACAGGTAGCGGTCGTATTCCGGCCGCATCTGCGGTGCTGATCCGATCGCGTCTTGCACGCCCAGACTTTCGACATTCGCGGCGATGTGATGGAAATCTATCTTTGCGAACAGAACGGCGGGTTTGTGCATGAAATACCCCGACAATGCGACGGACGAGTTTTCCGTCACCACATAATCGCACCCTGCCAGCAGTCGCGCCATCGGCGCATCGGACAGGTGCAGGCGCGGCATCGCGTCAACCATCGCGTTCAATGTATCGGTTTCTTCCGGCGTGTAGATTTCCCCCGGATGCAGCCCGGCGATAACATCGCGGGCCGGTTCGTACAGTAGAATCTGGCGGATCATGTCAACGGGGCTGGCCGACTGGAAACTACGCTGTTCCAGCAAGCGGCCCTGCAAGGGGACATAGACAAAACCACTGATCGCGAGCGGCTCTGCCTTGGGAAACAGGGTGCGCCGCCACCGATCACAGAACGTTCGGGCTGCAATAGGGTCTATTTTCCCGGCATCAAAACCGGTTCTTGCAATCTCCCATTCCCAGCGTTTTGCCGAAGTTTCGATCCGCCAGAAGGGGTAGAAATAGGCCTTGCGCAGGGTCAGTGCGCGGGGATGAAACGGGTCATCCATGTGAAACAGCGAATAGCCGCGCCGGGTCGCGGATTTCAGCCGCTCGACGTCCGAGTTCCGTTTCAGTTCGACCCTGAAACCGCGCGATTCAAACGCCGCCCGGATTTTGTTGATGATGTTGAAATTGCCCCGCTCGGCGCGGAGAAACGGAACCTCGTCCAGATAGATGCGAAGAATTTTTGCGCCTGCCATGGCCTCGCACGCTAGGTCGGTCGCGCGTTCAAGTCAAAGCGGGTTGTTCCCGGGTGCGCCCGTGTCCATATAGGCCCGGTGAAAAAGGAGAGACCGATGGCGGACGACACATTCCCCGGTTGGCACGGCACGACGATTATCGGCGTCAAGAAAGGCGGCGAGGTGGTGATCGCCGGCGACGGGCAGGTCAGCCTGGGGCAGACCGTGATCAAGGGCACGGCGCGCAAGGTGCGTAGGCTGTCCCCGGGCGGGTTCGATGTCGTTTGCGGGTTTGCCGGCTCTACTGCGGATGCGTTCACTCTGCTGGAACGGCTGGAGAAAAAGCTGGAGGCGACGCCGGGGCAGTTGCAGCGCGCGGCGGTTGAACTGGCCAAGGACTGGCGCACCGACAAGTATCTGCAAAAGCTGGAGGCGATGCTGATCGTGTCCGATGGCACCGAAATCTATGTGATCACAGGCGCCGGCGACGTACTGGAGCCCGAACATGACGTGACCGCGATCGGGTCAGGCGGCAATTATGCGCTGGCGGCGGCGCGGGCGCTGATGGACAGCGACCTGAACGCCGAGGAAATCGCACGCAAGGCAATGGCGATCGCGGCTGATATCTGTGTGTATACCAATGGCAATCTGACGGTGGAGACCATCAAACAATGACCGACCTGACCCCCCGCGAGATTGTCAGCGAGCTGGACCGATACATCATCGGCCAGAATGACGCCAAGCGCGCCGTTGCGGTCGCACTGCGTAACCGGTGGCGCAGAAAGCAGTTGCCGGATGACCTGCGCGAGGAGGTTTACCCCAAGAATATCCTGATGATCGGACCGACGGGCGTCGGCAAGACAGAAATCAGCCGCCGGTTGGCCAAGCTGGCGAAGGCGCCGTTCCTGAAGGTGGAGGCCACGAAATTCACCGAAGTCGGTTATGTCGGGCGCGACGTAGAGCAGATTATCCGCGATCTGGTCGACAGCGCGATCCTGCAAACCCGTGCGCAGATGCGGGACGAGGTCAAGGCCAATGCCCACGCCGCCGCCGAAGAGCGGGTCATCGAGGCGATTGCCGGCGAGAACGCCCGCGAACAGACGCGCGAGATGTTTCGCCGCAAGCTGAAAAGCGGTGAGCTGGATGACCACGAGATCGAACTGGACGTGGCGGATTCGTCGAACCCGATGCAGCAGTTCGAAATTCCGGGACAGCCGGGTTCGAACATGGGGATGATGAACCTCGGCGACATATTCGGCAAAGCGTTCGGCGGGCGCACGGTGCGCCGCAAGATGAGGGTGGCGGACAGCTATGAGCTGTTGATCAGCGAAGAGGCCGACAAGCTGCTGGACGACGAGATTGTCAACCGCGCCGCGCTGGAAGCGGTCGAGCAGAACGGCATCGTGTTTCTGGACGAGATCGACAAGGTTTGCGCCCGGTCGGACGCGCGCGGGGCCGATGTCAGCCGCGAAGGCGTGCAGCGCGATCTGCTGCCCTTGATCGAGGGCACGACGGTCAGCACCAAGCACGGACCGGTGAAAACCGATCATATCCTGTTCATTGCCTCGGGCGCATTCCACATTGCCAAGCCGTCCGATCTGTTGCCCGAATTGCAGGGACGTCTGCCGATCCGGGTCGAATTGCGGGCGCTGACAGAGGCCGATTTCGTGCGCATCCTGACGGAAACCGACAATGCCCTGACGCTGCAATACACCGCGTTGATGGGCACCGAGCAGGTGACCGTGAATTTCACAGAGGATGGGATCGCGGCGCTGGCGAAGATCGCGGCGGACGTGAACCAGAGCGTAGAGAATATCGGCGCACGGCGGCTTTATACGGTGATGGAACGTGTTTTCGAGGAATTGTCGTTCACGGCCCCGGACCGGGGTGGCGAAAAAGTGACGGTGGATGCCGCCTTTGTCGATACCAATCTGGGCGAATTGACCAAGTCTGTCGATGTCAGCCGGTATGTCCTGTAGGCAATCTTCCGTCTGGTGCTGACCGGACGGGGCAGATAATCTGATCCGGAACTGTCCATCGGGAACCTGGGTCATGTTTCGGCTGTATATTGCCATCCTGTTCGTGGCGCTGGGTGCCTGCGCCCCGCGGGCACAGTTGGTATTTGCCCCGAATGTCGCCGCCGGCAACCCGGTGCGCAGCGTATTCATCGGCACCACGCGGGTGCCACAGGGTGCGGGATACAGTTCGCATCGGTCGATCCGGCCAAGTTACCTGCGCTATGACATCGCGGTGCCGCCGCTGCGCCTGCCCGGCGCCATTGACGTTCCGCGCAAGGCAACGATCGACCCGCAAACCCAGTTTGTCGCAACCGGTCGCACGATCTACCCGGATCCCGGTGCGTTCCGCCGCGATCTGCGGCTTGCGCTGAACCGTCGCGCCGGGGCCGACCGCGAGGCGGTGATCTATGTGCATGGCTTCAACAACACTTTCGACGAGGGTGTGCTGCGGATCACGCAACTGGCAGAAGATTTCGAACTGCCCGGCGTCGCGGTGCATTATTCCTGGCCCAGTGCGGGCAATCCGCTGGGCTATGCCTATGATCGCGACAGCCTGCTGATTTCACGCGATGGGCTGGAAACGCTGATCCGCGACGTGCGGGCGGCGGGGGCAAGGCGGATCATTCTGGTGGCGCATTCCGTCGGCTCGATGCTGATCATGGAAACATTGCGCCAGCTTGCAATTGCGGAACCCGGTTCGGCGGCGCGGATCATAGATGCGGTGATCCTGATTTCGCCGGATCTGGATGTCGAATTGTTTCGCAGCCAGGCGGCGCGGATCGGCAAGCTGCCGCAACCGTTCGGCATATTCGTGTCGCAACGCGACAAGGTGCTGTCACTGTCGGCGCGGCTGACCGGACAACGCAACCGGCTGGGCAATGTGCAAAGCATCGAGGAACTTGCCGACCTGGATGTGACGGTTGTCGATGTTACCGAGTTTTCCACCGGGGCAGGGCATTTTACCGCCGGGTCGTCTGCCGCGGTGATCAGCATTTTTGGCCGGGCCGGCGCGCTGGAAGCCGCTTTTTCCCGCGACAGCGCCGGGCGCACCGGCCTGTTCCCGGGCACCGTTCTGACCGTGCAGAACGCCACCAGCATAATTCTGTCGCCGGTCACGGCGCTTGCGGGTGCCGCGGCGCAATAATCGCTTTTCATTTCGGCACTTCTCGGTGACAGAAGCGCCATGAGCCTGATCTCTTTCATACGCGCGAACGCACCGTTTCTTGCAGCGGGCGCATTGCTGTCGCTGTGTTCCAGTTTCGGGCAAACCTTTCTGATTTCCGCCTTTGCCGGGGTCATCCGCGAAGAATATTCGCTCAGCCACGGTGACTGGGGCGCGATCTATTCCATCGGCACTTTCGCCAGTGCGGTGGTGATGGTCTGGTCCGGGGTGCTGACCGATCATTTTAGGGTGCGCGCGCTGGGTGCGGTGGTGCTGGTGATGCTGGCAATGGCCTGTCTGGCAATGGCATTTGCGCCGGGGGCCTGGTCTTTGCCGTTCGTGGTTTTCGCATTGCGCTTTGCCGGTCAGGGCATGACCAGCCACATCGCGGTGGTGGCAATGGCGCGCTGGTTCGTGGCCTCGCGCGGGCGGGCGCTGTCGATTGCATCCATCGGCATCGCCGCGGGCGAGGCGTTCTTGCCTTTCACGGTCGTGGCCCTGCTTGACGATGTTCCGTGGCGCGGGCTTTGGATCGGGTTTGCGGTTTATCTGGTGCTGATGGTGCCGGTGCTGACGCGGCTTTTGCGATTGGAACGCACACCGCAATCGGTGGCCGCCGACAGCCACGCGGTCGGGATGAACGGCTGGCACTGGACCCGCAGGCAGGCGCTGCGACACTGGCTGTTCTGGCTGATGGTGCCGGCGATCCTGGCGCCAAGCGCCTGGTCGACCGCGTTCTTTTTCCAGCAGGTGCATCTGGCCGAAACCAAGGGCTGGGCGCATGTGCATCTGGTGGCCCTGTTCCCGCTGTATACGGCGGTTTCGGTTGTGGCGATGCTGGTTTCCGGCTGGGTGATCGACCGGGTTGGCACCGCGCGGCTGATGCCGGTGTTTCAACTGCCGATGGCGGCAGGGTTCGTGGTGGTCGGTCTGTCCGAAAGCCTGTGGATTGCCGCCTGCGGCATGGCGCTGATGGCGTTGGCGCAGGGCGCGAATTCGACGGTGCCGAACGCATTCTGGGCGGAATTTTTCGGCACCCGCAACATCGGTGGCATCAAGGCGCTGGCAACGGCGGTCATGGTGCTGGGATCCGCCATCGGGCCGGGGATTACCGGATTCCTGATCGATTTCGGCATCGACTTCGAGGATCAGATGATCGGCATCGCAGTCTATTTCCTGTTCGCCGCAACGCTGGTCTGGATCGGGGTGCGCCGCGCGCGGATACTGTTACC
This sequence comes from Rhodobacter sp., assembly GCA_022340385.1. GTDB lineage: Bacteria > Pseudomonadota > Alphaproteobacteria > Rhodobacterales > Rhodobacteraceae > CALGTJ01. The sequence continues at coordinate 189 of JAJDOB010000041.1, read as the reverse complement.
GGCGACGCTTTAGATAGACATAATAGGCGCCGGTTCCGCCATGTTTCAGATGAGCCTCTGAAATCTGCAGGACCATCAGGTTCAGCGGCGGCGTGGTCAGCCAGTGCGGAACCTGGTGTTTCAGAACGCCGCGCCGGACCGGGATCGGGCCGTCCTGATCCTTGTCGCGGCCCTTGCCGGTAATCACCA
>JAJDOB010000006.1 GCA_022340385.1 Rhodobacter sp. | reverse complement strand
GTCGGTGCCGATATGCAGCCAGCCGCCCTCGGTGGTGTAGACCGGCACGTTGTCCTTGGCCCCGCCCCGCATGCGGAACAGCGCCAGCCCGGCACGCCGGCAGCGCAGATCCCAAAGCGCCGTATCGATTGCCGCCAGCGCCAGCGAGGTGATCGCACCGACAGCCGTGGCGTGGGTCGCGAACAGCTGGTCGCGCCAGATGTTTTCGATATTCTCTGCCTCGCGCCCGATCAGCCGCGGTACCAGCGTTTCGCGCAGCAGCGACATGATCGCCGGCCCGCCCTGCCCGATCGTGTAGCTGTAGCCGGTGCCGACCGCGCCGTCGGAATCGGTGATCCGCACAAACGGGGTTTCCTGGCTGTCAAAGGACTGGATGGCGTCGGTGCGGCGCACTTTTGGCTGCAGGTCGACCATGAAAATCTCGACGCGTTCGATCAGTGCCACGGGCGAATCCTTTGCAGAACATGGTTGTTTCGATGCGCCGGAACCGTAGGGAACCGGCGTTTGATTGTCCAACGCAAGGCAGGATCGGGCCGTCACGTTTCCCTCGCGTTAGCTGAACTGGTCAACCGGTGCAAAGCCTGCTTAACTGCGCGCATTCAATCGCGGGCCAGGCTTGGCCCCAATGATGGGAGTCACCAGAAAAATGAAGAATCACACGAAACTCACGGGCCTCGCGCTGGCGCTAGTGCTTGGCAGCACTGCCGTCTCGGCGCAGACGCTCGTCTATTGCTCGGAAGGCTCGCCCGAAGGGTTCGACCCGGCGCTGTACACGGCGGGAACCACGTTCGATGCCTCGTCGCATCCGCTTTACAACCGTCTGACCCAGTTCAAGGTCGGCACCACCGAGGTGATCCCCGGGCTGGCCGAAAGCTGGGAAGTCAGCGATGACGGCAAGACCGTCACGTTCAAGCTGCGCGCGGGCGTCAAGTTCCACTCGAACGCGATGTTCACGCCGACGCGCGATTTCAACGCCGAGGACGTGATCTTCAGCTTCAACCGTCAGGGCGACCCCGAGAACCCCTATTTCACCGTCTCGGGCGGCACCTGGGAATACTATGGCGGCATGTCGATGCCCGATCTGATCGAAAGCATCGAAGCGCCCGATCCGCTGACCGTCGTCTTCCACCTGACCCACCCCGAGGCGCCGATCATCGCCAACATGGCGATGGATTTCGCCTCGATCGTGTCCAAGGAATATGCCGACGCCATGCTGGCCGCCGGTACGCCCGAGATGGTCAACCAGGCCCCGATCGGCACCGGTCCGTTCACGTTCCAGGCCTATCAGAAAGACGCCGTCATCCGCTATCTGCGCAATGACGACTATTGGGGCGACAAGGCCAAGGTCGAGGCGCTGATCTTCGCGATCACGCCCGACGCATCGGTGCGCTATCAGAAGGTGCAGGCGGGCGAGTGCCACGTGACGGCCTACCCGAACCCCGCCGACGTGCAGGCGATGAAGGACGATCCCAACATCGTCGTGATGGAGCAGGAAGGCCTGAACGTCGGCTATCTGGCCTACAACACGCTGGTCGCGCCCTTCGACAACCCCAAGGTCCGCCGCGCGCTGAACATGGCCATCGACAAGCAGGCGATCATCGACGTGGTGTTCCAGGGCTCGGGCCAGATCGCCAAGAACCCGATACCGCCGACCATGTGGTCCTATAACGACGCCGTGGTCGACGACGCTTACGATCCCGAGGCCGCCAAGGCGATGCTGGCCGCCGAAGGTGTCACCGACCTCAACATGAAGATCTGGGCGATGCCGGTGCAGCGGCCCTACAACCCGAACGCCCGCCGCATGGCCGAACTGATGCAGGAAGACTTTGCCAAGATCGGCGTCACGGTGGAAATCGTGTCGTACGAATGGGGCGAGTATCTGTCGCGCAGCCGTGCGCTGGACCGTGACGGCGCGGTGTTGCTGGGCTGGACCGGCGACAACGGCGATCCCGACAACTTCCTGGCGGTGCTGCTGGGCTGCGACGGGCTGGAAAACTCGAACCGCGCCAACTGGTGCTATCAGCCGTTCGAGGATCTGATCCAGAAGGCCAAGGTGCTGGGCACCCAGGCCGAACGCCAGCCGCTGTACGAACAGGCGCAGGTGATCTTCAAGGACCAGGCGCCCTGGGCCACGATCGCGCATTCGGTGGTCTACATGACCATGCGGCCAGAGGTCGACGGCTACATCGTGCACCCGCTGGGCGGTCACATCTTTGACCAGGTCGGCCTGAAGTAAACGCCACTTGCATGAACCACGAAACGGGGCGCCGATGGGCGCCCCGTTTTCATTTCGGGCCATCACTCAAGCTTGCCCCCAGGGCCGGTTAACCGCGGCGCAGCCGCCCGGGACGTGTGACGGCGAATCGCCAGCAATCCGCCTCAGCCCCCGGCCAGCTTGCCCTCGATCCGTTCCAGATGCTCCATACAAGTTGCATATTGCGGCGCATTGCTTTCGGCATCGAAAATGCCCAGCGCCGTCTCGAACGCCGCCTTCGCCGCCGCAAGCGCCTCTCTCCGGTCGCCATGCTCCGCAATCGCCTCCAGCACCAGCCCCAACGTCCACTGTGCTGTCGCGTGGTCCAGCGGCGCCGCGTCCCGCGTCCGCACCTCATGCGCCAGATCGCACGCCCTCCGGGCCTTCTTCAGCAGCGGCACCGCCTTCTCCGGTTCCACACGCGCGGCTTGCGACAACAAAGCAAAGGCGAGGTTGTTCTGCGTCATCGCCCAGCCCTGCGGCGCGGCCTCGCGCGTCCGCACCTCCAGCGCCGCCTCGTAAGCCGCCACCGCCCGGCACAGCAGCGCCGCCCCCGCCGCGGCCTCGGTCCGCTCCGCCTGATCGCTCAGTGCGTTGGCGAGGTTGTTCTGCGTCATCGCCCAGTCCTGCGGCGCAGCCTCGCGCGTATAGACCTCCAGCGCCGCCTCGTAAGCCGCCACCGCCCGGCCCAGCAGCGCCGCCCCCGCCGCACCTTCGGTCCGCGCCGCCTGATTGCGCAGCGCGACGGCGAGGTTGTTCTGCGTCATCGCCCAGTTCTGCGGCGCGGCGTCCCGCGTCCAGCGGGAAAGATTGCTCTCCCACAGCCGGATCGCCTGCGTCAGTCCCTCGCCGCCGAAGGCCACACCGCGCCGGTAAAGCGCCTCTGTCAGACCGTTCAACCGCCGTCCGCCCTCATCCGTATCGAACGGGGCAAAGAACCCCGCCGCGGTCTCGAAATGCGCCGCCGCCGCCGCCTCGTCGCCGCCCATCAGCGCCGCCATGCCGCGTGCCTCGCGCACCTCGGCCTGTTTGCGCACCTCTGCCAGCGTGCGTTCGGCCTGCTGCATCTCTTCGGCATCCGCCAGCCGCGCATCGGCCTCGGCGAATTCACCCGCCGCGATCGCCGACTCCGCCGCGCCGCGCAGGTTGGCCAGCCGCCCGTCCATCGCCTCCAGCCCCGCCAGCCGCGCCTTCAGCGCCTGCCACTCCTTCGCCGTCTCTTTCAGAAACGCCACCAGCTCGGCCTCGGGCGCGTCGGGGTTGTCGTGGCCGAAGCGCAGGACCACGTTTTCCAGCAACGCACGCGGCAGGCCGTAGTCCTCTGGTGGGGCCGGTGCCGGT
>JAJDOB010000200.1 GCA_022340385.1 Rhodobacter sp. | reverse complement strand
ACCGACCCTTCACGAATGATGCAGCCCTCGACCACTTCGGACCGGGCCCCGATGAAACAATTGTCTTCGATGATCGTCGGTCCGGCCTGCATCGGTTCCAGCACGCCGCCGATGCCGACGCCGCCGGACAGATGCACGTTCTTGCCGATCTGGGCGCAGCTGCCGACCGTGGCCCAGGTATCGACCATGGTTCCCTCGTCCACATAGGCGCCAAGGTTCACGAAAGATGGCATCAGCACCACGCCCGGCGCGATGAAGGCGGATTTGCGTACGATACAGTTCGGAACCGCGCGAAAGCCCGCCGCGCGCCACTGGTTGTCGCCCCAGCCCAGGAACTTGCTGTCGACCTTGTCCCACCAGCCGCCGCCCTGCGGGCCGCCGGGCTGCTGTTCCATGTCCTTGATCCGGAACCCCAGAAGCACCGCCTTCTTGGCCCATTGGTTCACGTGCCAGTTGCCGTCGGCCTGTTTCTCGGCCACGCGCAGCTTGCCGCCGTCCAGCGCATTCAGCGTCTCCTCGATCGCCTCGCGGGTCTCGCCGGTGGTGGCGGGCGTGATGGTGTCGCGCGCCTCCCAGGCGGCTTCGATGGCGGCTTCAAGTTGGGCGTTCGACATCCGGGCATTCCACATCGTGACTGGTTTTGGTTGCGGGCAGGCTATAGTGCCTGTCGGAAACCTGCGCAATGCAACCCGGACAGGAGACGCAAATGAAAGATCACCGCCAGGCACCGTTCCCGGACGCGCATCAGGATATCGTGACCGCCAGGGGAATTCCCGATACACCGCAAACCCGTGCCCCCGCATACCGTCTGGCGTTCAACGATGACGATTTCATGTGCCGGGACGAATTGCGCCCGGTGCGCCTGCAACTCGAGCTTCTGAAACCGGAGTTGCTGCTGACCGAATATGGGATTGAATCGACAATTGTGCTGTTTGGCGGCGCGCGCATTCCCGAAACGGGCAAAAGGGACACCGCGCGCACCGAAACGCTGGCCCAGCTTAGCAAGTATTACGAAGAGGCCCGCAGGTTCGCGCGTCTTGTGACGGAACGCTCGATGGCCGATGGCGGCCACAGGGACGTGATCGTGACCGGTGGCGGACCGGGCGTGATGGAGGCCGGAAATCGCGGCGCCGTCGATGCCGGCGGGCGTTCGATCGGGCTGAACATCGTGCTGCCGCATGAGCAGGCGCCGAATGAATACGTGACGCCGGAACTGTGTTTCAACTTTCACTATTTCGGTATCCGCAAGATGCATTTCCTGCTGCGTGCCCGCGCCATTGCCACCTTTCCGGGCGGATTCGGCACGCTGGACGAGCTGTTTGAATCGCTGACGCTGATCCAGACCGGACGGATGAACCGCATTCCGTTTCTGCTTTTTGGCGAAGGATTCTGGCGCAGCATCGTCAACTGGGACGCATTGGCCGATGCCGGCACGATTTCGGCTGACGATCTGGACCTGTTCAGATTTGTCGAAACCGCCGATCAGGCAATCGAGGTGATCGACAACTGGCCGGACATCCAGACGCGCGCCTGACCTTCAGGACGGGCAAAGCCGAACCTGCCTGCGGCGCGGTCAAATGCCGCCGCGTCGCCGGTCACTCTGCCAGTCCGGCCTCGGTGGCGATCTGCGCGCGCGATTTCCGGGTCCGTTCGGTTGCCGATTTCAACTGGCCGCAGGCCGCCATGATATCCTCGCCCCTCGGGGTGCGCACCGGGCTGGCGTATCCGGCCTTGTAGACGATGTCGGCAAAGGCCTCTATCCGGTTCCAGTCTGACCGCTCATAGGGCGCATTCGGCCATTCGTTGAACGGGATCAGGTTGATCTTGGCGGGAATGCCCTTGATCAGGTTGACCAGGCGGCGTGCGTCCTCGTCGCTGTCATTGACCCCCTTCAGCATCACGTATTCGAACGTGATGCGCTCCGAATTAGAGGCTTTCGGATAGGCGCGCAGCGCGTCCAGCAACGTGGCGATGTTCCATTTCTTGTTGATCGGCACAAGTTTGTCGCGAATCTCGTCGGTGGTGCCGTGAAACGACACGGCCAGCAAACAGCCGATTTCCTGCGCGGTCCGGGCGATTTCGGGCACGACGCCGCTTGTCGACAGGGTGATGCGGCGGCGCGACAGCTGAATGCCTTCCGGATCCATTGCGATCTTCATCGCGTCACGCACGGCTTCGAAATTGTAAAGCGGCTCGCCCATACCCATCAGAACGATATTCGACAGCAGGCGCGATTCATTCTTGGGCGCGCGCCCGGGTTCGGGCCATTCGCCCAGATCGTCGCGCGCCAGCATCACCTGGCCGATGATTTCACCCGCCGTCAGGTTGCGCACCAGTTTCTGGGTGCCGGTATGGCAGAACGAACAGGTCAAAGTGCAGCCGACCTGGCTTGAAATGCACAACGTACCGCGGTCGGTTTCGGGTATATAGACGGTTTCCACCTCGTGTCCGCCGGCGATGCGCACCAGGTATTTCCGGGTTCCATCGGCAGAGACTTCGCGGGTGACCACTTCGGGAAGCGCGATCTCGAATTGGGCGGCCAGCATTTCCCGATATGGCTTGGCAAGGTTGGTCATCGCGTCGAAGTCGCGCACGCCCTTCTGGTAGATCCACTGCCAGATCTGTCCGACACGCATGCGTGCCTGTTTTTCCGGCGTGCCGGCGGCGATCAGCACATCGCGCAGATTGTCGCGTGTCAGGCCAAGCAGATTGACACGGTCTGTCCTGGGCAGCATCCGCGGGATGGTGTGGACGTCCTGAGTGATCGGGGCCGGGGCGGTCATTGTCGCGTCTCCGCAAAAGATTGCAGGGCGTCATACAGGAAGCGGTCGCCAATTGAAACATCGCGCGGCCGGAATTGAAGGAGCATTTGCGCAGCGTTACGCCGATGCGGATTCGCGCAAGTCCGAGCGCGGCGCCTGCGCGGTATCCTGGCCGATGGAAAATCCGACGAGGGTGCAGCGACCCGGCATGGTGTCGAACCGGCAGTTCAGCCGCCGTCCGTCGCGCAGACGCACCTCGGCGGTCCAGTTGGTCCGCTCTGTCAGGGTGACGGCAAAGTCGCGGACATCGCCCCATACCGGCGTCGGGACGGTGGCATTCTGCCAGATTCTGGAGGCATCAAGAAATCTTGTCGCGGTGCCATCGGCATCGCACGCCCCATCCCAAAGTTTCGCATAGGCACGATTGGACATCGCCAGTTCGCCTGATGGTGTGAATACCGCCATCGCCTCGTCCAGCCCGTCGATAACGGCCTGTCCCAGTTGCAGATCGCTGCGAAGCCGGCGTTCCTGCGAGATACCGGCGCTGATATCCTCGAACACGAAGGCGACCGCGCCGGCGGGATGCGGGCGCCCGGTCACACGATAGGTGCGCCCGTCGGCCAGCGACCAGGTTTCGGAATGCACGCCGTCAGCCGCTGCCGCTTCGATTTCCGACATTTTCTGCCGCCAGGTCTTGTAATTCTTCGGCTCCGGCATCAGCCGGTGTTCGCGCAGCCGGTCGAACATCTGGAACAGGGTCGGCCGGGTGATCAGGTATTCCGGTGAAAGCCCCAGAAGATCGGTCAGCGCCGGATTGAAAACCGCAAGTTCGCGGCTACGGTTGAAGATCGCAAGTCCGACGCTGAGATGCGCGAATGTCTGCGTCAGCGTCTGGGTGAAATCGCCCAGGTTGCGTTCGGCCTGTACCACCCGATCGACAGGAAATGCGGCAACAAGGGCGTCCGAGCCGATCTGGGTCACCTGATATTCGAACCATCTAGGCTCGTCCTCGTCGGGCAGTTCCAGGCGGGTGCGCTGAATTGATTTGCAGGAAGTCTCTGCAATCGGGTCCGTCGGGAAAATGCGCGGCGGGGTCGGGGCCGTGCGGCTGGTCCAGCCCAGCTTGGCCGCCAAGGCGCAGTACTGGGCATTGGCCCAGACGATGCGCCCGTCGCCCGACTGCCGCCAGACCGGAAACGGCGTATGGTCGGCCACGGCGCGGTGCATCTGCAATTCCTGCGTGAGTGCCGCCAGACCGTGCTGGTCCAGCCCCGGGGCCGTGGCGTCCAGATCGGTCAGCGTCAGGCGCAGGCGGGATGGCCCGACCTGAAGGTGCAACCGGGACAGCCCATCGGCCGAGGTCATGACAATTGTCCGCCGTTCGCTGCTTTGCATCACGCTGTCGGGCAGTTCCGGAAAACGCGGTGCCAGAAAGCTTACCAGACGCTGAATGTCGGATTCGCAGGGCGGTGTCAGTTCCAGCAGGCGGCGCGCGGCGTCGGTGGCATCGACCAGCGCATCACCGTCGAAAATAAAGACACTCTTTGGCAAACTGGATTGCGGAGCTTTGCCTGCCGCGCGGTCCGGGCGCAGCGCCATGGCGACAAGCGCCGCAACCGCAACCGCGAAAGCCGCGATGATCAGGCCCGCGGCCTGCGTCAAAAATACCAGTTCCGATCCCAGTTCCTTCACAGCCATGTCCGCATAAGGCTACCCCGGGTCACGATAGCTTTTCGCGGGTTAATGATGGGTTAAGCTGCGGCTCACGCCTCTATCGGAAGGTTCTCGCCCAACCCGCGTCCCAGATTTTCCTCGGCTTGGGTGATCATCCGGCGCGGCCAAGCAAGTTCGACAATCGCCCCGCTGCGGATACCGGGCTTGCGCGGGCTCAACGGATCGCTTGCATTGGCAAACCCGAGCTCCGCACCGGAGCGCTCCAGCAGCGTTTTGGCGATGAACAGCCCCAGCCCCATGCCTTCGTAGCCGGGCCGTTTGCGACGTTCTTCCGAAGTGCGCCGGCGGCGCACAAACGGATCACCGATACGCCCCAGAAGGTGCGGCGGAAAGCCGGCCCCATCGTCGATGATTCGGATTTCGATGGTGGTATTCGTCCAGACGGCATCGATCCAGACGGTGGTTTCGGCAAAGTCGACGGCGTTCTGCACCAGATTGCGCAATCCGTGAATGATCTCTGGCCGGCGCGCAATATTCGGCTGCCCCGGGTCGGCGCCATCGGCGGGCCGCAGGTCGATTTCCACTTTCTTGCCACGCTCGGAATGCGGTTCGGCGGCCTCGCGGATGACGGTGCCCAACGGTGCGTGGCGCAGCAGCAGGTCGTCCTTCCCCGCCCGCCCCATGGACCGCAGGATATCGCGGCAGCGGTCGGCCTGATCGCGGATCAGCACCACATCGTCATACTGTTCGGGCAGGTCGGCCAGATCTTCCATCAATTCGGCGCTGACCAGCTTGATCGTGGCCAGCGGCGTGCCCAATTCATGCGCCGCCGCCGCCACCACGCCGCCCAGATCGGTCAGCTTCTGTTCGCGATCCAGCGCCATCTGGGTGGCCAGCAGCGCCTGACCCATCGAGTGGATTTCCTGCGTCACGCGCCGCGCATAGATCGCCTCGAACACGATCCCGATGGTTATGGCGGCCCAGAAGCCGAACAAGAAGATATCCGGCATACGCATGACAAACCCCTGCTGGGTGCGCAGCGGGATGTGGAAGAACACCAGCATGGTGATCAAGGCGATGGCAACCGCGCCCAGCAGAACCGTGGATCGAGCTTTCAGGGCGGTGGCGGAAATGGTGACCGGGGCCAGGATCAGCAGCGCAAAGGGATTGTGCAGCCCCCCGGCAAGAAACAGCAAGACCGCCAACTGGCTGATATCGAACAGCAGCATCAGGAACACTTCGCCTTCGCTGAGGCGCTTGTTTTCCGGGTAGACGAAGATCGCCACCAGATTGGCAATGATCGACGCGCCAATGGCGGCGTAGCATATCCCGAGCTCCAGGGTCAGGTTGAAATACCGTTGCGCCACGGTGATGGCGGCAAGCTGTCCGGCGATGGCCATCCAGCGCAGCACGATCAGCGTGCGCAGCCTGACCCAGTTGCTGCGAGGCTCCTGCGCCAGAAGCCCGGGGTTTTGTTCAGCCATCGGGATGCCTAGATGGGGAATGCGTCATTGCGACACTTGTATGCCGGAGCCCGGTGACGGATCAATGCGCGCGTTTGGCAATGGAGGCTGACCATGTTCAGGATTTCCGTAATAGCATCCGGAGTCGCAGTCGTCGCGCTGTTGGGTGCGACATGGTGGATGACTGTCGGCCGCGGGTCTGGCGAAGCTTTTGCCGATTGCCGCGAAACCGCCATCGCCGGCGGCGCCGGCAGCATTGGCGGCCCGTTCACGCTGGTCAACGGACAGGGGCAGACGGTTACCGACAAGGATGTGATCACAAAGCCGACGCTGATCTATTTTGGTTATACGTTCTGCCCCGATGTCTGCCCGGTCGATGCCGCGCGCAACGCTGAAGCGATGGATCTGCTGGCAGAGATGGGCCACGACGTTCAGGGCGCCTTCATTTCGATCGACCCCGAACGCGACACGCCAGAGGTTGTTGGCGAATATGCCGGTTACATGCACGAAAACATGATCGGGCTGACCGGGTCGCCAGAACAGGTAGCCAAGGCGTCGCGCGCGTACCGGACGCTGTACAGCAAGCAGGAAACCGACGATGAATTCTATCTGATGAGCCATTCGGTGTTCACCTACCTGGTGTTGCCAGAGGTGGGTTTCGTCGAATTTTTCCGCCGCGAGACCACGCCCGAGGATATGGCAAAAAGAACAGCCTGCTTCATTGACAACGTCCGGGCAAATTGACCGCGCTGCGCCGGCGTTCTAGGGTTGGCGGAAAGCAAAAGAAGCAGGCGGAAGGGGCAGCCATGGCCGAGCGGGAAGCGCAACAACTGGGCGATGACAAATCGCTGTTGCTGGTCGATGATGACGAACCGTTCCTGCGGCGCCTGGCGCGCGCGATGGAAAAGCGCGGATTCGAGGTTGAATGCGCCGGGTCCGTGGCCGCCGGCAAGGCGATTGCGACCGCGCGACCGCCCGCCTACGCGGTTTGCGATTTGCGGCTGGAGGACGGCAATGGCCTTGATATCGTCGAGGTTCTGCGCGAACGCAGGCCCGACTGCCGCGTCGTCGTACTGACCGGATATGGTGCCATCGCCACGGCTGTGGCGGCAGTGAAGATCGGGGCGACGGATTATTTGTCCAAGCCGGCGGATGCCAATGACATCACCAACGCGTTGCTGGTGCGGGGCGATGAATTGCCCCCGCCGCCGGAAAACCCGATGAGCGCGGACCGTGTGCGTTGGGAACATATCCAGCGGGTTTATGAATTGTGTGATCGCAACGTCAGCGAAACCGCGCGGCGGCTGAACATGCACCGCCGGACCTTGCAGCGCATTTTGGCAAAACGCTCGCCCCGGTGATACGGGCGACGGCAGTTCTTCTATTGTTTGCGGCAGGTTGCACGCCAATCAGTCCGGCGCCGCCGCCCGTTGGGTTGACCCCTGACGCGGGCGGATTGCAGCCCCACGGAACCGTTCTGCGGATAGATTTCGGACGCGACCGGGCCGGTGTGATCACAGCTGTCTCGCGGTTGAAGGGCGCACCCCCGACGCGCCGCGAAACCCTACAAGGTTGTGGCGAGGTGGCAGCGTGGTCGGACGGGCTGACGCTGTTTTTCGTTGAAGGTGATTTTGTCGGCTGGGCGCAAGACAACGGGCGGGCGGGAACGAAACCGGGCTGTTTCGCGCCGGGCGGGGAAAGCTGAGACGGTTGTTTTCCGGCTGGTGCGGAAATTCCCGATGCGCCAGTGGGCAAGACCGCATCGCCTTGGGACATCAGAGATCGCGGCGCTGTCGATCAGCGCAGATCAAAGCGCGCAACGATCTTGTCGACAACCAGCCCGTTGCCAAGTGTGACCCCGCGCAGGCGGTCGATTTCCCGAAAGCCGCGCCCGCGGTAATAGGCCAGCCCGCCGGTATTGTCGGCCCGGATCACGGCGACCATGGCGGCGTATCCAAGCGCCAAGGTCGCGGAACGGGTGGCGGCGAACAACTGGCTGCCGATGCCACGACCGGTGGCACCGACCCGGACGAAGGTTGCGACATCGGCGGTGTCGGCGGAAAGCAGCGGATGCGGCTCGGCGAACTGGAAACCCATAAGCGCGCCATCTTCCGCGACTGCGACATGCCAATTTGATCGACCGGGCCAGGCGGCCATCCATTTCAACAGTGTTTTCGCGTCGACCGGATCGGTGTGGGCGGTTGTGCCGCCGATCCTGATGATATCATTCAGCAAGCCGGCCATTGCATCGGCGTCATTTGAATTGGCGGGGCGGATGACTGGGGGCACAGAACGCTCGATCATTGGTTTGCACGAATTTGCAGTTCTGGCAGATGAATGCGCCGCTTTCAAACGGCGATGCTGACACGGCGGGCGAGGCCGGTCATGCCTAAATCTGCGCCAGCAGCGCGGCGTGGCGGGCAGTGTAGGCGGCACGGGCCGCAAGCGGTTCGCGCAGGCGGATGGTCAGGGGTTCGATGTCTTCGGGGCCCGGTTTGCCAAAGAACCGGTTGGCCTCTGCTTCGGTGAAGCCCGCAATCTGGACGGCCTCAAGCCAGGCCGACAGTTTGTCGGCGCGTTTGATCTTGGTCTTGATCCACTTCGGCAGTTGCGCGGGCAGGCCGAACCGCAGGTGGATGGCCGCGGCAAGACGCTCGTCAAGCTCGCCATAGCCCGGGCCGACGGCGGCCTTGACCGGTGATATCATGTCGCCGATCACATATTCCGGCGCGTCATGCAGCAGGGCGGCCAGCCGCCATCTGGCGGGGACATCGGGGTGCTGGCGGGTGAATATCTCTTCGACCAACAACGAATGTTCGGCCACCGAATAGGGGTAATCGCCATGCGTCTGCCCGTTCCACCGCGCGACAAAGGCAAGACCATGGGCGATATCCTCGATCTCGATATCCAACGGCGTCGGATCCAGCAGGTCAAGCCTGCGGCCCGAAAGCATCCGTTGCCATGCGCGGGGGGGTGTTGCCATTTGATCGCCTCTTTCGTTTTCGTCGCCACGCCTTGGTCAAAGCGCAGCGCTGCGGTCGCCTTGCAGGCAAACCCTGTCCTGTCTGTGATCGCCGCTGCCGCCGTGCCAGCGATGAAACATATTTTCAAGCGGCGCACCGGGATCACGATATTTCGACCGGCGGGGGCATGCAACGTCCTGTCGGGCGAGTTCCAGTCAGATAGCCGAGGCAGACGCGCAGAACTCCCGGATGTTCAAGCGGTGGAAAATGGCCGGCCGTCTGCAAGATTCCGGCATTGACCTGTTCACCGATATTCGCCCGCCGTCGCCGGATGTTACGTCAAAATTGGCGGCAGATCAGGTGGTTGCTTGGGCAGGCAGCGGGTGATAATGCACGGCGACACTTCCCAATTCAGGAGCGCGGGCGGCATGCCGAAGGACTACATCGTAAGAGATATCGCACTGGCAGAATTTGGCCGCAAGGAACTGACCATCGCCGAGACGGAGATGCCCGGGCTGATGGCGCTGCGCGAAGAATATGGCGCAAGCCAGCCACTGAAAGGCGCCCGCATCGTCGGTTCGCTGCACATGACGATCCAGACTGCCGTGTTGATTGAAACGCTGGTTGCTTTGGGTGCCGATGTGCGCTGGGCCTCGTGCAACATCTTTTCCACGCAGGATCACGCCGCAGCCGCGATTGCCGCCGGCGGAACGCCGGTCTTTGCCATCAAGGGCCAGTCGCTGGTCGAACATTGGGATTATCTGGACAAGTCTTTCCTTTTCCCGGAAGGCCCCAACATGATTCTGGACGATGGCGGCGACGCGACGTTGTACGTTCTGCTGGGTGCACGGGTCGAAGCGGGCGAAACCGACCTGATCGAGGTACCGACCTCTGAAGAGGAAGAGGCGATTTTCGCGCAGATCAAGAAACGCATGGCCGAAAGCCCCGGCTGGTTCACCAAGACCCGCGAAGCCATCATTGGCGTCTCTGAAGAGACGACGACAGGCGTGCACCGCCTGTATGACCTGTTCAAGAAGGGGCAGTTGCCGTTCCCGGCGATCAACGTCAACGACTCTGTCACCAAGTCGAAATTCGACAACAAATATGGCTGCAAGGAATCGCTGGTCGACGGGATCCGCCGCGCCACCGATACGATGATGGCCGGCAAGACCGCCGTGGTCTTGGGGTATGGCGATGTCGGCAAGGGCTCTGCCGCTTCTTTGCGCGGCGCAGGCGCCCGTGTGAAAGTGACCGAAGTCGACCCGATCTGCGCGTTGCAGGCAGCGATGGACGGGTTCGAGGTTGTATTGCTGGAAGATGCGCTGGCCACGGCAGATATCTTCATCACCACCACCGGAAACAAGGACGTGATCCGCATCGAGCATGTGCGCGAGATGAAGGACATGGCCATCGTCGGCAACATCGGCCATTTCGACAATGAAATTCAGGTTGCCGCGCTGAAGAACCACAAATGGACCAACATCAAGGAACAGGTGGATATGATCGAGATGCCGTCAGGCAACCGGATCATTCTGCTAAGCGAGGGCCGGCTGCTGAACCTTGGCAACGCCACAGGGCACCCGAGTTTCGTGATGTCTGCGTCTTTCACAAACCAGGTGCTGGCGCAGATCGAGCTGTTCACCAAACCGGATGAATACAAGCCCGGCGTCTATATCCTGCCCAAGCATCTGGACGAAAAGGTCGCGCGGCTGCATCTGGCGAAAATCGGCGTCAGGCTGACCGAGCTTAGCAAAGAGCAGGCGGCCTATATCGGTGTTCCGCCCGAGGGGCCGTTCAAGCCGGAACACTACAGGTACTAGATTGCCCGGTATTGGTTGAAAGGCGGCAAGGCGTGGAACAAGAGCCAGATTTTGTCCGCGCCCTGCTGCCCGCCGGGCTGAAACCCCAGCCAGGTGTGCCGCTTGTCCGGATAGGGCGCGGGCACGACGGCGGATATCTGGTGGATCGCCGCAATCTTGAGCGGGCCGACCTGCTGATCAGCATGGGTATCAACACCGACTGGAGCTTCGAGGAACAGTTTCTGGCACAGCGCGAAGTGCAACTATTCGCCTATGACGGGTCGGTTTCCGCGCGGGATTTCTTCGTCGAGTTCTACACCAGACTTGCGCTGTTCGAGCCCCGGAATGCGCGCCTTGCCTGGCAGCGGTTCGCCGGTTTCAGGCGGTTCTTCAACCAGACGACACGGGTGCACCGCTGCAACTTCGTCAGCCGGGACGACGGCATGCGCCATATTTCGCTGGATACGATCCTGAACGACGACGTGGGCGAGACCCGCCGGAACATCTTTTTCAAGATAGATATCGAGGGCAGCGAATATCACCTTCTCGATGCGCTGCTGGCCTGCGCCGACCGTATCGAGGGGGCGACCATCGAGTTCCACGATGTCGACCGGAACATGAAGCGCATCCTGGCCTTTGTCGATGCGTTCCCGCTGACCCTGTGCCACGTGCACGGCAACAATTATTCCGTCGTGCTGGATGACGGAACGCCGATCGTCATTGAATGCAGCTTTACGCGGCAGCCGGCCGACGCAAGCAAACCGTTGAAACTGCCGCATCCGCTGGACCGTCCGTGCCGGCCGGGCCGGCCTGAACTGGTGATTGAATTTTCAGGGATGCACGGGCCGAATTAGCTTGTTGCGCACGAAAACGCAGCGTATTTCCGGCCCCGTATCCCCGGCCCTGTCGCGGAAATTCCGACGGCAGATTCTTGCGCAGGTTGTACAGATCTTTCAGGTGTGACGCTTTGCGCCGTAATTTCCCCCTTTGAGCGGTTCCAAAACGTGGATAGTGTGCGGCGCGTGAGGCTGCTACTTTCATTCCGGATCAGCCGTTGCCCAACAATGAATACAGGAGAGGGACTCATGGGAAAAAGAGACGAACTTATCGCGAAATATGCTGACGATCTGAAGAACAAATGCGGCATGACGCCGGATATGGACCTGTTGACCAAAGTCACCATCGGCTGCGGCCCGGCGATCTACAATGCCGACGCTTCGACTGTTGCCGCCGGCCAGGCGAGCGAGCTGGAAACGGTCAAGGACAACTTCCTGATCAAGAAACTGGCGCTGCGGGACGGGCCGGAACTGATGGACGCCATCAACAAGGCGATCGACACCTATGGCCGGTCAGAGCGTAACAAATACCGCGCCGTGGTCTACTACATGCTGACCAAGCATTTCGGCAAAGAGTCGATCTACGGCTAAGCTTTGGCTAACAATTCGATGCTGCGCCCGTCTGCTTTCAGGCGGGCGTTTTGCGTTAACAGATCCTTTCTTCTATCCAATTGATTCTAAATATATTTTAGGAAACAACTGATTGCGCGTTGCCAGGCTTCCGGCTAGGGTCAATGCAAGACCAGGATGGTCGGGACCTTTTCATATACGCGTGTGGTGCTGAGGGAGCACGTGGGGTGATGGAGGGTTCCGAGGGGTCGGAACCCTCCATTCGATTCTACTGCGGCGCCATTGCGGATCAGAACAGCGCCAGGACAAATCCGATGATGCCCATGCCGATCACCGGATAACCGCAATCCATCCAGATCAGCTGGCGGTCGCGATTGCTGTAAAGCACGTTGTTGATCATCCAGGGGCTGACGATGAATGCCCCCATGCCAACCCCGGTCAGTATGGCCTTGCCTATGGAGTCGATCCCGGCGCCGGCCAGGATATGGCGCATCATGCCGGCAACGACAATGGCGCCGATCAGGCTGACGACATAGGGCAACGCGTTGGTTTCCTTTATGTCCTCTTCCGTCAGGCCAGAGGCCTGCATCCAGGTCTTGGCGATGGTCATGTACCAGACCGCGCCGAATATCCAGGCCGCGACACCGGCGGCGATCACGTTGATGTATTCCATTCGGTTTGCCTTCCTGCCTAGGGTTTTCTGGGCAAGATCCTGGCACTGATTTCAAGAGGTTTCCACAGAATTCGCCAGGATCGCAGATCGTGAGGCGGGCCAGCAAGGGCCCGAAAAGCAATGCCCGGCTAGGGCGTCGTACCCGCCATTTCGCAGACCACGCGCCATTCCTCGTCGCGCACGGGTTGCACTGAAAGCCGTGTGTTCCTGACCAGCGCCATGTCGGCAAGGCGTGGATCGTCCTTGCACATCTGCAAGGTCACCGGCCGGGTCACGGGTTTCACCGCTTTGATATCGACGCATTCCCAACGCGCGTCATCGGTCGTGCTGTCGGGATGCGCCTCTGCGATGACCTCGACGATACCGACCACCGCCTTTTCCGCCTGCGAATGGTAGAAGAACCCCAGATCCCCGACCTTCATCAGCCGCATGTTGTTGCGCGCCTGATAATTGCGCACGCCGTCCCATTCCTCGCCCGCGTCGCCCTTGGCGGTCTGATCGTCCCAGCTCCAGGTCGAAGGTTCGGATTTGAAAAGCCAATAGGCCATGGCGTGTCTCCTGCTGCGGGTCGTCAGGCTAACGGATCAACGGGCAGAGGCAAGGCCTACTCTGGCCGCAGCGGCCGCGCCATCAGCGCAGCGACCGCGTCGCCAACAGCGATTTCGCCTTCAAGAACCTGCGCCATGGTGGCGGTGATCGGCATTTCCAGCTTCTGTCTGCCCGCAAGGGCCGCGACGGCCCGGGCGGTTGCAATACCTTCGGTTGTGGCGGTGGTCGTCGCCTGCCCGGCCAGCCCCAGTTGCAGGCCATAGGCGTAGTTGCGGGATTTTTCGCAGGTGCAGGTCAGGGCCAGATCGCCAAAGCCAGACAGCCCGGCCAGCGTTTCCGCCCGTGCGCCACGCGCGACAGCGAACCGTACCATTTCGGCATAGCCGCGCGTCATCAGCGCGGCGCGCGCGCTTTCCCCAAGGCCCGCGCCCATGGCGATGCCGCAGGCGATGGCGATGACGTTTTTCAAAGCGCCGCCCACTTCGACGCCGGCCATGTCCGTGCTGCGATAAAGGCGCAGATTGGCGGTCGACAGGCTGGATTGCAGGGCTGTGGCGGTCTCGGCAGAAGCTGCGGCCAGTGTCAGCGCGGTTGGCAGGCCGGCGGCGATATCGACGGCGAAACTGGGCCCCGAAAGGATTGCCGGGGTGGCGCTGGGCACCAATTGCGCGATGGTCGCGGTGGGTCCAAGGCCGGTGGTCAGGTCGATGCCCTTGCAGGCAGCTACAAGGGATTTCCCGGCCAGTTGATCGGCGAATTCCTGCAGAACCCGTGCCAATGTCTGTGTGGGCACCGCCAGCAGGACAATCCGGGCACCGCTCAGCTCGGCGATGTCGGAAGTCACACCCAGATCGCGCGGAAACGAGACGCCCGGCAACCGGGCGGTGTTTTCGCCATTTGTGCGCATCGCGTCGGCGTGCTCGGGATTGCGCGCCCACAGCGTCACCGCTTGCCCGTCGCGCGCTAACGATATCGCCAGCCCGGTGCCAAATGCGCCTGCCCCCAGAACCCCGATCACGCCTTTGCCCCGCGTTTGCCGCTGCCCAGCATCGCCGGACTGGAACGGTCCAGCGGCCAGCGCGGGCGGGCCGACAGGGTCATGTCGCTGCGATGACCCAACCGGAAAAGCTCGATCCCCGCCCAGGCGATCATCGCGGCATTGTCCGTGCACAGGGCAAGCGGTGGCGCACTGAATTCCGCGCCCGCCTCTGTTGCGACGGCTTGCAGCGCGGCGCGGATGGTCTGGTTGGCCGCCACGCCGCCGGCAACGGCAAAGGCGGCCCGGGTGGGGTTGCCGGCAAGATATTCGGTCAGCGCGCGGCGCGATTTTTCGGCCAGAACGTCGGCGACGGCCGCCTGAAAGCTGGCGCAAAGATCGGCGCGCGCCTGTTCGCCGAGCCCGCCGTTTTCGGCCACGACCGCGTCGCGGGCGCGCAACAGCGCGGTCTTCAGCCCCGAGAAGGACATATCGCACCCGGCACGATCCAGCAGCGGGCGCGGGAAAGAAAAGGCCGTGGCATCGCCCCGCAACGCCGCCATTTCAACCGATGGACCGCCCGGCTGTGGCAGGCCCAGCAGTTTCGCGGTCTTGTCGAACGCCTCGCCCGGGGCGTCGTCGATTGTGCCGCCAAGACGGATGAAGTCATCCGGTCCATGTGCGATCAGAAACTGGCAATGCCCGCCAGAAACCAGCAGCATCAGATACGGAAACTCCAGCCTTTCGGTCAGGCGCGGGGTCAGCGCATGCCCCGCCAGATGATTGACCCCGATCAGCGGCTTGCCGGTGGCGGCCGCCAGCCCCTTGGCGCACATCACGCCGGAAAGAACGCCACCGATCAGGCCGGGGCCGGCGGTGACGGCAATGGCATCAATTTCCGCCAGCGAAACACCGGCTTTGTCCAGGGCCGCCTCGACTGCATGATCCAGCTTTTCGGTGTGCGCACGCGCGGCAAGTTCAGGAACGACTCCGCCAAAGGCCGCATGCAGTTCGACCTGACCGAAGACGACGGACGACAGAATATCCCCAGCCGAGGCGCCGGTTTGCCGCACCACCGCAGCGGCGGTATCGTCGCAGCTGCTTTCCAGCCCCAGGATCGTCAGTGCCGTTGTCATCGCCGCGCCGCTTGTGGAAGGGTGATCGTGCAGGTAACACCTGCATGGCTTTCGTACAATCCCGAGGGGCGCGCAGGTGTCATCCAAGGCCACCGTATTGCTGACCCGCCCAAGCGCGCAGGCACAGCGGTTTGCGGCGTCTCTGCCCGCAACCTACCCGGTTGTGATTGCGCCCGTCATGGAGATCGTAACGCGCAGGTCGGCGGTTGATCTGGGCGGTGTCGGGGCGGTCATTCTGACATCGGAAAACGGTGCGCGCGCGTTGGCCGAATTGGCGGATGTTGCCGAACTGACGGCATTCTGCATTGGCGGGCGGACGGCGCGCGCCGCGACCGAACTGGGAATGCAGGCGATTGCGGCGGACGGATCGGCGGACGCGTTGGTGGCACTGGTGGCGCGACACGACCCGAAAGCCCGGCTGTTGCATGCGCGCGGGGCCGAGACTCGGGGCGATGTGGTGAAAAAGCTTGTGGCCCGTGGGTTCGATGCGCGCGCGGTGGTGGTCTATGATCAGGTCGAGATTGCGCTGAACGGTCAGGCGATGGCGTTGCTGGCCGGGTCCGGCAGGGTGATCTTGCCGCTGTTTTCGCCCCGCTCGGCACGTCTGGTCGCGGCCCAGGCCAAGAATGCCCGCGCGCCGCTTGCGATTGTGGCGCTGAGCGATGCGGTTGCGAGCGCCTGGGCGGGGCCGGAACCAGAAAGTGTCACCGTTACAATTGCCCCCACTGCCGACCATATGAAAGCGGCCATCGCGACGATATGGGCTGATCTGCCGCCTTGAGGCATGCCCCGGCGCGGTCTAAGCTTTGATCCGGCGCGCAACCGCGCATGTACAGCAACGATTCGAAAGGTCTCGGCACCGTGGCAAAATCAGCAAAGCCCAAATCCACAGGGTCAAAGGATGCCACTGCCGGGTCGCAGGCGGATGCCACGATTGAAGATGCGGAAGTGGTAGAGGAAACCACTGCCGGGGCGGTCGAAGTCGAAGCGGCGGAAGATACGCCAGAAGCGCCGGACGCCCCCCAGACAGGCACACAGGCGGTTCTGGTGGATGATCCGGCCCCCGATCAGACCGATCCTGCCGACAGTGGCGCAGGCGAATCCGTCGATGGCGGCGCGGGCGAATCCAAAGAAGATGAAGCGCCGCGTTCTGTGACCGAACAGCCGCCGGTTCCGGTGGTGCAAATGCCGCCGCCGCAGCGAGTCGGATTTTTCCGGGTTGTTCTGGGCGGCGTGATTGCCGCCGGCCTGGGCGCCGGGGCGCTGTTCCTGGCACAGAACCGCGGCTGGGTCGATCTGGGCAGCGGTACGGCAGACCTGCAGGCCCGGATTGACGGGCAAACCGGCGAGATCTCTGGATTGAAGGCCGCGCTCGACGGCGCATTGGCGCAGATTGAAACGCTGAAATCGACGCAGCCTGATGGCGCGGCGATAGATCAGTCGCTGAGCGCGCTGAGCACCGCAAGCGATGGTGCGCGGGCGGAAATCAACGCACTGGGCGAAACCGTGGCGGCGCTGCGCACGCGGATCGAGGATGTCGAAACCCAACCGATCCCCAAGGCCGAACTGCCCGCCGAAGTCGTCGCGGCCTACGAGGCGCAATTGGGCGACGTTCTTGCGGCGGTGGATACACGGTTCACCGCAGTGCAGGCGGCGCTGGACTCCAAACTGGCCGCGATCGAGGCTGCGCAGGCCGCCGCCGTCACTTCGGAACAGGATGCCGTCAGGGCCGCCGATGCCGCCGCCGCGCGGGCGGCGATGTCGCAGGTGGTGGCCGCGTTGGACAGCGGCGTGGGATATGCCGAACAGCTGGGCCTTGTCGCTGAAAAAGCCGGCACCGATGTGCCCGCCGCCCTTGCCGATCCCGCCGTGACCGGCGTGCCGACAATTGCCGCATTGGCCTCGGATTTTCCCGCTGCCGCGCGCGCCGCGTTGAAGGCGTCGATCGATGCGGCGGCAAGCGACGGAACCGTAAGCCCGCTGACCGCGTTTTTCCGAACCCAACTGGGCGCGCGATCGCTGGAACCGCGTCAAGGCACCGATCCCGACGCCGTGCTGTCGCGTGCCGAGGCAGCGGTGGCCAAGGGCGATCTGGACACGGCCCTGACAGAGATTGCGACACTGCCGGCACCGGGGCAGGAACCCCTGGCCGATTGGGTGGCCGCAGCCCAGACCCGCCGCGCCGCTTTGCGCGCCGCTGCCGAGATTTCGGCACAACTGAATAACTGAGGACGCCCGTAAAATGCTTTGGTCTTTGATAAAAATCGTCCTCTTCATCGCGCTTGTCGCGGCGCTGACGCTGGGCGCAGGCTATCTGATGGAAACCGGCGGCGGCATCCGCGTGTCGATGGGTGGTACCGAGTACAATCTCGGCCCGCTTCAGGCGGTGATCGCGGGGATCGTGCTGGTGGTGGCTGTCTGGCTGTTCCTCAAGATTTTCAGCCTTCTGATGGCCACGATCCGGTTTCTGAACGGCGACGAAACCGCGATATCGCGCTGGTTCGACCGCAATCGCGAACGCAAGGGCTATCAGGCATTGGCCGACGGACTGATGGCGCTGGCCTCTGGCGAGGGGCGCGAGGCGATGAAAAAGGCGAACCGCGCGGAACGCTATCTGAACAAGCCGGAACTGACCAATCTGATCACCGCTCAGGCGGCGGAAATGACCGGCGACCGCAAGACGGCGGAAACCGTCTATAAACAGTTGCTGGGCGATGATCGCACCCGCTTTGTCGGTGTGCGCGGGATCATGAAACAGCGCCTGTCCGAGGGCGACACGGAAACCGCGCTGAAGCTGGCCGAAAAGGCGTTCGCGCTGAAGCCAAGGCACGAGGAAACCCAGGATATCCTGCTGAAACTTCAGGCCGGCAAGTCCGACTGGGCCGGGGCGCGCAGGACGCTGAACGCCAAGCTGGGTTCTGGCGCGCTGCCGCGCGACGTGCATCGCCGTCGCGACGCCGTGCTGGCGCTGTCCGAGGCCCGGGAACTGCTGCAGGACGACACCTCGATCGAGGCGCAGATGGAAACGATCGAAGCCAACCGGTTGTCGCCCGATCTGATCCCGGCGGCGGTCATGGCGGCGCAAAGCTATATCGCGCAGAACAAGCCGCGCTATGCGACGCGGGTCATCAAGAAGGCGTGGGAGGCGCAGCCGCACCCCGATCTGGCCGCCGCCTTTGCCGCCATCGTGCCCGACGAACTTCCCGAAGCGCGGATCAAGCGTTTCCGAGCGTTGACCAAGCTGACCCCGGACGAGCCCGAAACCCGTATGCTGTTGGCGGAACTTTACATAGCGGCAGAGGATTTCCCCGCCGCGCGCAAGGCCATCGGCGAGCTTGCCACCAGTGCGCCCACGGCGCGGTCGCTGACCATTATGGCCGCAGTCGAACGGGGTGAAGGCGCCGCCGATACCGTGGTTCGCGGCTGGCTGACCCGGGCGCTGACCGCATCGCGCGGGCCACAATGGGTGTGCGACAATTGCCAGAACATCCACGGCGCCTGGGCACCGGTCTGCAGCAATTGCGACGGGTTCGACACGCTTAGCTGGCGGGTTCCGGCCGAGGGCGAAGTGGCGATGCCGGGCTCGACGGAAATGCTGCCGCTGATCGTCGGCCAGCCGAAACCGCCACTGGCCGAGATCGTGGAAAGCAGCGAAGACGGCGAGATCGACGCAGCGCCGGATGGCGAAATCCTGGAAGACGACGCGCCCGAGAAAGTATGATTTTTGGGCTACCCAGCGCCCGGTCACAATGCTAAACGAGCCGCCATTGGGCCGCTGTAGCTCAGCTGGTAGAGCACGTCATTCGTAATGATGGGGTCGGGGGTTCGAGTCCCTTCAGCGGCACCACTTCCCCATTCTTGCTGGCCCGCAGGCATTCGGAAAAGCCGGCGTTGCGAAGGTCTTGCCGTGTCCGGTGGCACAGTGCAGTTCGGCGTCAATTGGTCGGACGCTTGCGGATTGGCAATATCGCGAGAAATCCCGGAATCTGTGGCAGCGTGACCGGCATTCGACAATCAATATTTTTCGGTCCGCGCGGGAACCGGCGGCTTTCAATTACCGGGGCAGGGTCGGCCTGTCCGGTTCAGGCGCCCGATTGATACCCGAAATCATCGAACCTCAAGGATAAACGGAACTTTCGCGACGGGCGCCCGTTCCGCCGCGCCAAGGCGCTGTGCGGACAAGCCAAAATTGTGATACAAGAGGCTCGTTACGTCTCGAATATTCAGAAAAAAGATTCGCTGATTGAAGGATGTCCATCCAATCACGACAGACAAAATCGCCATTGTACGGCAGTCTCGGGTGAACGCGTTCCTTGAAATCATGCGGCGACCAACACGGATTCAAAAATCGTTAACGACGGGAGGACCACCAAATGAACCTTAGACCAGATCCAACGTTTCATCCGACAGCGAAAATGGCCATGCAGGCCCCGGTCGAAACGCTGGCCTTCACCCTTTTGCTAAGCCCGGACGGGTCTCAGCCGGACGGGTTGGCGGTCGTCGACGTTGACCCGGCCTCCACCACATACGGCCAGATCGTCCACAGCCTTTTCATGCCGAACAAGGGTGATGAGTTTCACCATTTCGGCTGGAACGCCTGTTCGTCGGCCCTGTCGCCACTGACCGGCCATGCGTTTCTGGAGCGCCGCTATCTGATCATTCCGGGCATCCGGTCCAGCCGAATCTACGTTGTCGATGTCAAAGACCCGCTGAACGCAAAGATCCACAAGATCATCGAGCCCGAAGAGCTGTTTGCCAAGACCGGGTATTCGCGCCCGCATACGATTCACTGCGGCCCGGAAGGTATCTATGTCAGCACCCTTGGCGGTGGCGGTAAGGATGGCACCGACGGGCCTCCGGGTATCTTCATCATGGATTGCGAGACCTTCGAGATCCTTGGCCGCTACGAGATGGATCGCGGTGCGCAGGACAAGCATTATGACTTCTGGTGGAACCTGCCGCGCGATTACATGGTCAGTTCAGAATGGGGCCTGCCGCCGCAGTTTGAAAACGGCATCGTGCCAGAGGATCTGCTGTCCAACAAATACGGCCATTCCATCCATTTCTGGGACTTGCGCGCCCGTAAGGTGACCAAGACCATCGATCTGGGGGCAAACCACCAGATGGCGCTGGAAATCCGCCCGGCGCATGACCCGGTCAAGGAATACGGGTTCTGTGGCGTCGTCGTCGACACCACCAACCTGCAAGGCGCGATCTTTACCTGGTGGCGCGATGAAAATGGCGAATGGCAGGCGAAAAAGACCATCACCATCGACCCCGTGCCCGCCGATGCCGACGATCTGCCCGACCTGCTGAAGGGCTTTGGCGCGGTGCCGGCGCTGGTCACCGATATCGACCTGTCGCTGGATGACAAATACCTGTACGTCGCCTGCTGGGGACAGGGCGAGATGCATCAATACGATGTGTCCGACCCGATGAACCCGGTTCTGGCGGGCAAGGTCAGCATCGGCGGTATCGTCAACAAAACCCCGCATCCCAACGGCAAAAGCTTTGGCTATGGTCCGCAGATGGTCGAGATCAGCCGCGACGGCAAGCGCGTCTACTGGACCAATTCGCTTTACTCGACGTGGGACGACCAGTTCTATCCGGGCGATCGCGGGGCGGCGATGGTGTGCGCCGATGTCGGCGAAAATGGCGGGCTGACGCTGAACAAGGACTTCTGGGTCGACTTCCCTGCCGGATATCGCAGCCATCAGATCAGGCTCGAAGGCGGCGATTGTTCGACCGACAGCTTCTGTTATCCGAACGTATAGACCTTGAGCGATCCGACGACGGTGACGGCCCTTTGGTGGGCCGTCATTTTTTCCGGCCTGTATCATGGGGTCAACCCCGGGATGGGGTGGCCGCTGGCGGTTTCGGCCGCGTTGATGGAACGTCGCCCTGTGGCCCTGCCCGCAGCCCTGGTGGCGCTGGCCGGCGGGCATTTCCTTGCAATGACGGCGATCCTGCTGCCGTTCTCGATGATGGCGACGCTGGCGATCTGGGAGCGTGAACTGCGGATTGGCGCCGGGTTGCTGGTGCTGGTGATGGGGCTTTTCCTGCTTGTCTACCGCCGCCATCCCCGTTTCCTTGCCCGGGTGCCGCCGGGCCGGCTTGCCCTGTGGTCCTTTCTGGCGGCCATGGCGCACGGTGCGGGGCTAATGCTGGTGCCGATCTATCTTGGACTGTGCGGCGATCCGGCGACGCTGGACGCCGGTCATCAGGCGGCGGGTACGTTGATGGCCGGCAACATCCGGGCCGCGCTGCTGGTCGCGGTTGTGCATACCGCCGCGATGAGCCTTGCCGGCGGTGCGATTGCCGTGGGCGTCTATTTCTGGCTGGGCCTCAGATTCCTGTCGCGCAGCTGGTTCAATCTGGATGTGCTCTGGGCTTCGAGCCTTGTGATCGTCGGATGTATCGGTGTGGCCACCGCCCTGCTTTGACCGGAGAAACCCTGTACGAGATCCCCCGGCAGACTCGTCCCATTGCGAATTGAAGCCGACGGAACGCCCCGGGGCGGCGCTGTGGAGGGTCTATGCGGGTTTTTGATCCTGTGCTAAATTCGCCGCGCAACAGGAAAGGTGCGCGTCATGACTTCTGGCGGAATCACGGTCCTTGTTGGCACCACCAAGGGTGCCTTTCTGGTGTCGGGCGACGGGGATCGCAGCGCCTGGTCAATCGACGGACCGTTCTGCGATGGCTGGCCGATCAACCATGTCGTGGGCGACCCGGCGACCGGCACGCTTTGGGCTGGCGGCGGCGGCGACTGGCACGGTGCGGGTGTCTGGCGATCCGCCGACGCGGGCAAGACCTGGGAGGTCACTCGGCTTACCAGGGGCACGATGGACGACTGGGCGGCCAATGACGCCGATTTTGCCGCGATGATCGGCTGGAACGATGCGCCGCTGCCCTTTGGTGACACTTTCGCGCAGATATGGTCGCTGTGCCATGTCGATGGCACGCTTTATGCGGGCACCAAACCGGCAAGCCTGCTGGCCAGCACGGATGGTGGCAGGAGCTGGGAAAAACGGAATGGCCTGACCGACCATCCGTCGGCGGAAAACTGGAGCCCGGGCGCGGCGGGACTGGTGCTGCATACCATCGTGCCTGATCCGTCCGACGCGAAAAAGCTTTGGGTCGGGATATCCGCCGCTGGCGTTTTCGCAACCGAGGATGGCGGAACGACCTGGGAGCGGCGCAACCGGCTTTCGAATGCCGAAGCCTGCGAGCACCACGATCACCCTGCCGCGCCGCGGGACGGCGAGACCGGGCATTGCGTGCACAACATGATGCGCGCGCCGGGTTCGGATGATCTGTTGTACCAGCAGAACCATCACGGTGTCTGGCGGTCGGCGGATGGCGGGCGCAGCTGGGACGATATCACCGCAGGGCTGCCATCGACATTCGGGTTTCCGATCCGGGTGCATCCGCGCGACCCCGACACGCTGTGGACACTGCCTTTGAACGGCGACAGTGCCGGGCGCTATCCGCCGGATGCGGCGGCGGCGGTGTGGCGGTCCCGCGATGGCGGCAAGACTTGGCAGGACATGCGCAACGGATTGCCGCAAAAGGCCTGCTTCTTCACCGTGCTGCGTCAGGCGATGGCAGGCGATACGCGCGATCCGGCGGGGATTTATTTCGGCACCAACAGCGGATCGGTGTTCGCCAGCGCGGACGAGGGTGACAACTGGCAAGAGATTGCACGACACCTGCCGACCATCCTTGCGGTCGAAGTGCTGGAGCGCAGCTGAAGTAACCAGCTGACTGCCGCCTTCGGCTATTGCGCCGGTCGGGTTGCGGGCCAAACCCGGCCCGGACTGCGCCTCTCAGTCCTTCTTCTTTATGGCCTCTTCCCAGAAGTCATAAAGCGCCAGGATGATCACAAATGCGGCGATGATCATGAAGGGCAACCCGCCCCAGAATCCCGCGAACCCGGTCGAGATCGAATGCGACAGGCCGATGACGAAAGTCATCATCAGGGCTGTGCCGATCAGGGCAACAAGGATGGTGACATTGCGGGACATGGGTGGTTCCTTTCTCAGGCCTCTGCGGCCAGGGTTGTCTGCATCCAGTTTGCGGTACGCATCAGGCGATCATCCTTTTCTACCGCGCCGATCAGCTGAACACCAACAGGAAGGTCATTTTCGCCGACCAGCAGCGGCAATGTTACCGACGGCAAGCCGGCCAGTGTCCAGATCGTGCAAAAGACCGGGTCGCCGGTGGCGGTGCCGAACGCGGGCGCTTCGCCGGTGGCGGCGGGGGCAAGAATGGCGTCGAAATCGTTGAAATGCCTGGTGAAGAACGCATCGGCAGAGGCCTTGACCGCCAATGCGTCCTCGTACTGGTCCTTGCTGATCCTGCGACCCCGGGTGATGACGGGTTGCAGGGTTTCGCTTAGCTGATCCCAGTGCGCCTCGATGGTTGCGGCAAGGTGCTGGCAGAATTCATACTCGTGGATCGTCGCCTGCACCGCGATCAGATTGTCAAGCTTCGACGCTGTGGGAAAGCGTTCGACGCGGGCGCCCAATGTGTCCATCACCGCCTCGAGCCCGGCGCGGGCGTCGTCATCCAGACGGTCGTTGAACGACAGATCGAACCAGGCAATGTCAGGCTCGACCGGAACAGCGGCGCCTGCGCCTGCCAGCATGGCCGGGCGCGGACGGGCAAAGCTGGCGGGGTCGCGCGGATCAAAGCTGCCGATGACATCGGCCAGCAACGCGACATCGTTCAGTGTACGGCCAAAACAACCGACCTGATCGAGAGAAACAGAAGTTTGCAGCACCCCGGTGCGGGCGATCACGCCGCGCGTCGGTTTGAACCCGTAAATACCGCAGAACGATGCCGGGCGGATCACCGATCCGTTGGTCTGGGTGCCGATCGCAAGCGGTACGTGATGTGCGGCGACGGCGGCGGCGGATCCGCTGGACGAACCGCCGGGCGTGCGGCTTGCATCATGCGGGTTGGTGGTGTCGGTGCCATGCACAAAGGCCAGTTCGGTGGTCTTGGTCTTGCCCATGATCACGGCGCCGGCCTCGCGCAGGCGGTTGACGATGGTCGCGTCGGCATCCGGTTTGCGCCCGGCGAAGATCGGCGTTCCGCGCTGGGTGGGCATGAACCGCGTATCAATGATGTCCTTCAGACCCACGGGCACCCCGTGCAGCGCACCGGTGGCGTGGCCGGCCTTGCGGATGCGATCCATTTCGCGGGCCTGCACCAGCGCCAGTTCGGGATCCAGAAAGGCCCAGGCCTTTATCGCCTCGTCCGTCGCCGCGATCTGATCCAGGCAAGCCTGCACCAGCGCCTCTGACGAAAGATGCCCGGCCCGGATCGCCGCGGCGGCATCCACCGCCGAGAGCATATGCAGGTTTCCCTTCATCAGGGGATATATTCGCCGAACAGGTAATCGGGGAACCACAGCGCGATGCCGGGGAACTGGTACATCAGCACCATGCACAACAGCACGATGCCAAGATACGGCATCAGCCCGCGGAAGATTTCCATCAGCTCGATCTGCTTTTTCAGCACGCCCTTCAGATAGTAGGCCGACATCGCCATTGGCGGCGTCAGGAACGAGGTCTGCAGGTTCAGCGCGACCAGCATGGCAAAGAAATACGGGTTCACCCCGAACGTATCCAGCATCGGCAGGAAGATCGGCACGAAGATGATCAGGATTTCCGACCATTCCAGCGGCCAGCCCAGAAGGAAGATGATCAGCTGCGCCAGCACCAGAAACT
This sequence comes from Rhodobacter sp., assembly GCA_022340385.1. Lineage (GTDB taxonomy): Bacteria > Pseudomonadota > Alphaproteobacteria > Rhodobacterales > Rhodobacteraceae > CALGTJ01. Next base: position 14,286 of record JAJDOB010000200.1, on the reverse strand, counting down.
GCCAGGGCTCCAGGTTCATCGAGACGAACCAGTGCTCGATCACGTCATGTCCGCCCAGCACCGAGAAGACCGAGGCAAAAGTCCAAGATCCGACGAACAGCCAGCACACCATGGCGGTGGCCTTGGCCGTCAGGAACACGCTTTCCTTCACCTTCTGCCAGGTCAGAGAGCGATACACAACGGCCAGTACAAGACCGCCCAATGCGCCCATTGCCGCGGCCTCTGCCGGAGTGGCAAGCCCGCCCAGGATCGACCCCAGAACCAGAAAGATAAGCACCGTCAGCGGTACGAAAGACACCAGCAGATCAAGGTAGATCTTCTTTGGCGGCGGTACGTCTTGCAGATTGGGTTTCGGCGCAATCGACGGGTTGATCGTTACCCGGATCATCACGTAGGCGATGTATAGCCCGGCCAGCAGCAGGCCCGGGAATACCGCCGCCGCATAAAGCCGCAATGGCGACAATTCGGCGATGGCGGCATAGACGATCAGCATGATCGACGGCGGAATCAGGATGCCCAGCGTGCCGCCGGCACAGATCACGCCAGAGGCGAAGGATTTGTCGTAATTGGCATTTGCCATCGCCGGATAGGCCAGCAGGCCCATCAGGGTGACGACCGCGCCGACGATGCCAGAGGCGGTGGAAAACACCGCACAGGTCAGCAATGCCGCGATTGCCAGCGATCCGGGCAGATTGCGCGCTGCCATGTAAAGCGAAAAGAACAGCCGATCGACGATATTGGCACGTTCCACCACATAGCCCATGAACAGGAACAGCGGGATCGCGACCAGCGTGTCGTTCTCCATCACCGAATAGGTGTTCTGGTTCAGCAGGTAGAAGATGTTGTTGTCGAATATGTCGCCAAAGCTTTCCGGCGCATGTTTGAAATAGGCGTAATAGCCAAAGCCGACACCCATCGCCAGCAGCGTGAAGGCGATGGGAAAGCCCAGCAGCACCAGCAGGATGAACAGGCACAGCATTACGATGGCGACTTGCGGATCCGTCAACATTTCGGGCTCTCTTCTGTACTTGTTCTGATTATTTTTTTGCCGGTTTGATCACAGGGATCGACGCGTCGTCCATGTGCATCAGCATGTCTTCGGTTTCGCGGACATCATCCAGCCGGTCGAGCCATTTGCCAGATCTCATCGCCATCCAGCAGCGCATCATCTCGGCCAACCCCTGCAACATCAGCAAGGCTCCGGCGACCGGGATCAGCGTCTTGAAGAAATAGATCTGGATGCGGGCGGGGCTGTTCCAGCTGACCTCTTTGTAGCGCCAGCTGTCAGAGGCGATTTCCCAACCGTACCAGAACAGCGCCAGCATTCCGGGAAAGAAGAACAGGATATACAGGGTGAAATCCACCCGCGCCTGCCAACGTACCGAAAACAGGCGGTACAGCACATCGCCGCGCACATGCGCATCCTGCGCCAGTGCGTATGATCCCGCCATCAGGAACAACGCGCCATACATCTGCACCATCATGTCAAAGGCCCAGACCGTGGGCGAGTTCAGCACATAGCGCACGAACACCTCATAGCTGACCGACAAGGTCAGGATAAGGATGCACCAGCCAAAGGCGCGTCCGACCCACTGGCTTAGACCCTCGATGGAATGGATGAATTTGACCACGCTCTTCCCCTCACGTGTCATTACTGCAAACCGGGAGCCGCGTGATGCGGCTCCCGGTCGATACGTTTACCGCGGCCTGAATCAGCCGAAATAGTGACCGTAGGCCAGTTTGTAATCCGGCTGGTTCAGGTTCAAATAGCCCATGACGTTCTTGGCATAGGCCTTCTGGCTTTCCACCACTTTCGCAAAGAACGGATCCTCGCCCGAGATACGGTCGACAACGACGTCCCATGCATCAAGTTGCGCCGCCATCACACTGTCGGGTGTGCGATAGACGTTCACGCCCTGCTCGTCGCGCAGTTTGTTCAGGTCGTCCGCATAGCGCTTGGTGTTGTTCCAGTAGAAGTTGGAGTTTTCCGCTTCCGACGCATATTTCAGGATCGCCTGAAGCTCCGGTGCCAGACCATTGAACGTGTCCTTGTTGAAGGTCACTTCAAAGAATTCCTGGGACTGGTGGAACGAGGCAAGGTGGTAATGCTTGGACACGTCCTGCATACCAAAGTCACGGTCCGAGGTCGGGTTGTTGAATTCGGCCGCGTCGATCAGGCCCGATTTCATTGCGGGCTGAATTTCGCCACCGGGAAGCTGCACAACCGACATGCCCATTTCCAGCAGAACGTCGGCTGCCAGACCGACGGTCCGGTACTTCAGGCCCTTCATCTGGCTGGCATCCGTGATTTGCTCTTTGAACCAGCCCAGTGGCTGGGCAGGCATCGGCGAGTTGAAGAACGAAACGACGTTCAGGCGCAATTCAGCCATCAACTCGTCGAAAAGCTCCTGACCGCCACCGTAGTGGACCCAGCCCAGCACTTCCTGGCTCGACCAGCCAAAGCAGGGGCCGGTGCCGAACAGTGACGCCGCTTTGGATTTGGAATACCAGTAGGCCGGCACGTAGTGGGCCGCATCAAGCACGCCGCGGTGCACGGCGTCCTGCATCTGGCTGGTCTTGACGACCGAATCCACCGGCAGCAGGTCGATGGTCAGCGCGCCACCCGACATCTCGTTGACGCGGTTGACGTAAGATTGCGCATTCTCAAGGAAAATGCCGCCGCCCCAGGCAGCCTGCATCTTCAGCGTCGTGCCGTGGCTGGCAGCAATCGCCGGTGTGGCAAGCGTTGCAGCGCCGGCGATGGCGGTGCCGCGCAGGAACTTTCTGCGGTTCAAGGTGGTTGTCATTGTTGTGGTTCCTCCCAAATGTTGACCGAGACAAGATGGTTATGCGGATATCGTCGAACCCGTATTAACCCGGCGCTGTATGGCCCGGTCTCTGGTCGTGTTCCGCAAGTCCCTCCCAGTTTTGGGTACTGTGCGGCGAGCCATCCTGTCCAGTGGAATCTGGACAGGAAACCTGTCCAATTTGCCGATTTGGGGCGACTGCTGCAACGCAGCAAAGCTGCGCAATCGCCGGCGGTTTCTGTTAAGTAATTGTGTTTGCTGAGTTTGTCTAAAATGATAGCGCAATCAGTCTTGCGTGCGATTGTGCGGTGTCATCGCGGCCGGTTCTGCGGAAAAAAACTGCAATTCGCACAGGGTCGACCGGAGACATCCTAGTGACGTGTACTGGTCCGCCGGGACAAGGGGGGATTGTATACGGAAACGGGAAGGATGCGCCGATTCGCCGGGTGTGTCAGTGGTGTAGCCAGATTTCTGTATACAATCATTCTGAAGAACCGGCCGGATCCGGGTTGCCTGTTACGGCTGACGGCCCATTGTTCGAAATCAGCCTAAAGCGCCCCGATAACGCGCCACCAGACATAGGTCATCGGAATGCCAGGAACGGCGACTGCCAGGGCCAGGATCAGGCAGATCCGGGTCAGGGCCGCAGTCGGGAGCTGCGCCAGCGCGATGGCAAAGATCAGCGGCGGCACAATCAAGACCGCAAAGTCCAGCGCGTTGACCGGCAATCAGGGGATCAGGACTGTCGAGCCGGTCGTGGTGCCGCTTTCCAGCGCCTCATGTGCCTGGGCCACCTGCGACAATGGCAGGTGCTGATTGATGTTGACGCTCAGCACGCCGTCGCCGATCAGGCGGAAGATCTCGGATGCGGAATGTTCCAGATCGGCGCGCGCCTTGACATAGTCGGCCAGGGTCGGCCGGGTGAAATACAGCGACCCGCCGTGTTGCAGCAGGCTGGGTTTCACCGCCGGCGCCTCGCCGGTTGTCGCGCCGTAGGACACGAACAGGCCGTACTGGCCGAGGCTGGCAATCGACGCGTCAAAGCTGGCGGCACCGACGCTGTCGTAGACTACGGGCACGCCTTTGCCGTCGGTCAGTTCCCGGACCCGCGCAGCCACGTCCTGTGTGGTGCGGTCAATCGCTTCGGCATAACCGAGCCTTTTGATCGCCGCGCAGTTTTCCGCGCCCGATGTCACGCCGATCATCCGCGCGCCCAGATGCGCGCCCCATTGCCCCGCCAGTTGTCCGACACCGCCCGACGCGGCCCAGAACAGCACGTCTTGCCCGGGCTGAACCTTGTAACAGCGGTTCAGCAGGTATTCGACGGTGAAACCCTTCATCAGAACGGCGGCGGCGATGTCGTCCGAAATATTGTCGGGCAGTTTGATCAGCCGCGCCACCGGTGCGTTGCGCCTGTCGGCATAGGCGCCCAGCACGGCCCCATAAGCAACCCGGTCGCCAACCGCGACTTCGGTCACGCCGTCCCCGACTGCTGTTACCCGACCCGCGGCCTCCAGCCCCAGGGGGCTGGGCAGGGCCATCTTGTAGGCACCCGATCGCTGGTAGATATCCATGTAGTTCAGCCCGATGGCGGTCTGCTCGATCTGCGCCTCGCCGGGGCCGGGTGCGGGCAGATCGAAGTCTTCCAGCTGCATGACCTCCGGCCCGCCCTGGGTGTGCATCACAACGCGCGTGGTTTTCATCTGCTTGTCCTTGAAACGTGGGTTTATTTGGTGAATTCGCCGGCTTCCAGCATCACGGTCTCGACCTCGCCGGCGCCATTTTCGCGGCGATGCCGGGCGGCCGCGTCATATTCCTCTGACTGGAAACAGGCCACGCCGGCCTCCAGCGTCGGAAACTCGATGATCACGAAGCGTTGGAATTTTTCCGGCCCCTCCATGATCTGATACTTGCCGCCGCGCGCCAGAACCTTGCCACCGTGCCGGGCAATGATCCCGGGCACAAGATCGGTGTAGCGTTTGTAGGCGACGGGATCGTTGATCCGGGAACGGGCGATCCAGTAGGCGGGCATTGGCAATCCTCCGGGGGCTGTGGCCATTACATCAACGCATCGGGCAGCAGGTTGGCGATTTGCGGGAAGGCGACGATCAGGATCGCGGCGGCCAGCATGATTCCCCAATAGGGGACCGATGACATGAATATTCTTTGCACCCCGACATCATCGTCCTGAATCGCCGCCTTTACGGTGTAGATCAACAGCCCGAACGGCGGCGTCAGCAACCCGGCCTCTATCGCGACGATGCCAACGACGGCAAAGCTAAGCTGGTCGAACCCGAAGGCCATCGCCACCGGCTCCACGATGGGCACCGTCAGTAGCATGATCGAGATGGAATCGATGATCATGCCCAGCACGAACCAGATCGCAATGATGATTGCCAGCACGGTGAAGGCCGAGAAGCCGGACTCGACAAAGAAACCGCGGATCGCCGAGGTGACGCCGGTCATCGCCAGGGTCCGTGAATAAAGCGCGGCCAACAGCAACAGGATCAGGATCGGTGCGGCGGTCTTGCCGACCGAATAGATCGCGTCGACAAAGCCGCGCCAGGTCATGCCCTTGATGAAGGCCAGGATCAGCGCCAGGGCGGCCCCGGCCCCGGCGCCTTCGGTGGGCGTGAAAATGCCCCACCAGATGCCACCCAGCACCGCGCCGATGATACCTCCGACCCCGGCCAGCGAGACCATGAACTGCCCGGTCGGCAATTCGGCCTTTTCGGTGTCGATGCCGCCCTCGACCTTGACCGCATCGACATGCGCGGCACCCTCGCCGACCATTTCGGGGCGCAGGATCGCGACGACGATGATATACAGGATGAACATGCTCGCCAGCAGCGCCCCGGGAAGGACGCCGGCCAGGAACAGCCGCCCGATGGATTGTTCGGTCAGGATGCCCCAGACGATCATCAGCACCGATGGCGGGATCAGCATGCCCAGACAACTGGATCCGGCAATCGTACCCAGCGCAAAACCGCGGTCGTAATTATGCGCCTTCATTTCCGGATAGGCGATCCGGCTGAAGGCGGCGGCAGAGGCGATGGAAACCCCGGTGACGAAGGAAAACACCGTGTTTCCCAACACCGTCGCGATGGCCAGCCGCGCGGGAATGTGGCGCAGGCCCTTGTTGATGGCGACATAGATATCGGTAATCGCGCCGGACCGGCCGATGAATTCACCCATCAGCATGAACAGCGGGATCACCGCGAAGGTGAAATCACGCAACGCCTCGGCGCTGGTCGAGGCCAGCGTCGCCTCGACGATTCGCATCTTTCCGGTGACCATGTAGATTCCGATGGCGCTGGTCACACCCAGCGCGACGGCGACATGCACGCCCAGCATCACCAGCCCCAGCAACAGGACGATGATCAGACCGGCGGTCGAGACATCAAACAAGGGGATCTCCGATCATCTAAAGATCCATGCGCTCGACCCGCAGATCGAAGATTTCGACCAGCGACAGCAGCAGATAGTTCAGCCCGGCCATTCCGCCGCCCAGCAGAATCGCGAAGCGCGTCGGCCAGACCGGAACGCGCAGCGCGCCCTCGCCGTCGAACTCGCCATTGGCAAAGCTGCGCAGCGCCGGCTTGATTCCGGCCTTCAGCAACAGCAGGAAAAACGCAGCCCCAAGCAGCAGCGCAAAGACCAGCAGCAGTTTCTGGATCACATTTGGCATCATCACCACAAGGAAATCGGCGCGCAGCATCGACTGGCTGCGCACGGCGAAACCGACCTGCATGAACACGATCATCACCACGGAATTCGCGACGATTTCCTTGGTGCCCGAGATCGGAATATTCAGGGCCCGAAAGATGATGTCGGCCAGAATGAAAAAGCAAAGCACGAACGCCCAGACGGCCCCGAAAATCATCAGAATCTTGGTCAGCCAGTCGGTCAGGCGGATAAGCGGCATCAAGGCCTCGTGCTGTTGAATGCGTGTGGCGCACCGGCGGTATTGGCCGTCCGGTGCGCCCGGTGGCTCACTTGATCTCGTAACGCACCGGCCATTCGTAGCCGTTGGCCTCTGCCCGGTCGAGCACGAGGTTCAGCACCTGGCTGGCGGGCAGGCCCTGACCATCCAGTTCGCTGGCCAGCGACTGCGGCCAGGCGGCAAGCGATTCCGCCCATGCCTTGCGCACGTCCGGAGAGATTTCGCTGACCGTGATGGTTTCGCGCAGAACGTCCACCAGCCGGTCATATTCTGACGCATTGACCGATCCGGTCTGCTGTTCGAAATCCGCGGCAACCTCCATCAGGATCGGCTTCACGTCATCGGGCAGTTCGTCGAACGTGTCCTTGTTGATGGTCAGCCCGTGCCAGGTCATCGAGCCGAAACCGATCAGCGTGTAATACGGGCCGGGTTCGTACAGCTTGAGGTTAACCCAGGCGGAAGGGAACATGATCCAGCCCTCGTAGACGTGGGTCTTCATCTCGGTATAGGCGGTTGCCAGCGACGACTGCACTTCCGACACACCGGCGAGTTTTAGCCAGTTCAGGTTCAGGCCCGCGCCGGCGATCTTCTGGCCTTGCAGGTCTGCAAGATCTTCCCAGGGGAACGACGTGCCAAGGTTGTAGCCACCATCGGCGATCCGGGCCAGCAGCACCTGGTTGAACTTGTCCTCGAACACGTCCGACAGATACGGCACTTCGGCATAGACCTCCTGCGCGATCCTCAGCGATGTCTCGGGATCCATCGTGCCGAAGGGCAGCATCACCTGAAACGCGTGCAGCGGCAGATTCGACGGCTCAAAGCAGAAACACATGCCGCCGATGTCGATGATGCCGTCCTGCACACCTTCCAGCACCTCGGTGACCTTGACGATAGAGCCGGAATAGCCCTCGACAAAGTTGATGGTGTGATCGGTGCGTTCCTCGACGCGCTTTTTCAGTTCTGCCTGAAAATAGTTGATCATCAGCCCGGCATAGACCACGCCCGGCGGGTGGCCGGACCCGATGCGCAGGGTGATGTCGTCGGCAACAGCCACCGTTGCCATTGTCGAGATGCCGATGGCGGCAGCCGTGCGTTGTAAGAGACGTTTCATTTCAGTCCTCCCTTGGGTGGCCCCTGATCTGGTGGCCGATTAGATGTCCTTCGCCGGTCTCGAATGCCGGATCGGTTCAATTCCGATTGCAGAAAGGATCATTCCGCCGCGACTGCGGCAAGCCGCATTTCCTGCGGTATTTCGAGTGCTTGGTTGGTTCCGTCCAGAAACTCGACTGTTGTGAATGACAGCTCGGTGTCGCCGATATTCTCGACGGAATGCAGCATGTAGTCACCCGGACCGTAGTAAAAGTGCTTGGTCTCGCCGACGTAATGTTCGGTGTCGCGGATCTCTCCGGACGAGAAATAGCCCCGTGCCTTGCCGGCCTTGAGCGCCGACCAGAAATAGGGGTTCACATGGCGGTGAAAGGCGCAGCGCGTGCCGGGCGCGATGTGCAGATGCCAGACGCGCACGCGGTCGGTTTCCGACACCAGCACCGACCCGACACAGCCGCTATAGCTGTTGCGGATCATGTCCTGGTAGATGTCTGCGGGCCAATGGGCGAAGGCCGCCGGGTCGGTGGCGGTTTCGATATGGTCCGGACCGTGGATCGTTTCGTCGGTCATCGTCATGCCTCCTTTTGTCCTAGCCCGCCGTTTCCAGTTGCGGGCTCAATGCCTCCAGATCGGCGCGCAGCCCGGCGCGCTGGTCATCGCTCAGCGGCACCAGCGGTGGCGCCATTCTGGTCCAGCTATCGTCGCCGCTGCGCCACGCCTCTATCTGTTTCATCGCGGCCATAAGCGGGTATTTCGATGCCATCGCACGGGCCGCCTTGACAGCAGCCATTGCGGTGTCGCGCTGCGCGCCTTCCGGGGCCTGCAATGCCTTTTGCGCCAATGCGCCAAACGCATTGGTCGAGCCCGAGATGATGCCGGCCGCGCCGATATCAAGCCCGTCCCACAGCATCGCCTCGGAACTGGGGTAGACGTCGAAACCTTCCGGTACGCCGCCGGTGGCCTCTATGATGGCGCGCGACTGTTCGAAATCTCCGCTGCTGTCCTTGAGTCCGGCAATGATCTCGCCAAAGGCGTCACGCAGGCGCATCACCAGCGTGGGCGACAGCGGCACCGCCGACATTTGCGGGAAGTGGTACAGGTAGGCGCGCAGATCATCGCGCCCGATCTTGTCGACCCGATTGGCGTAGTAGGCGAACAGCCCGTCATCGGACGGGTTCTTGTAGTAATAGGGCGGCAGAACCAGAACGTTGTTGTACCCTGCCTCGACGGCGGCGCGTGTCAGCGCGACACAATCGCCCGCGGCAGGCGCGCCGGTGCCGAAGATCACCCGGTCACGCTCGATCCCGGCCGTGGCGAAAGCCGATGGCAGCGCCAGGCGGTCGGTCATCGAATTCGACGTGCCCTCGCCGGTGGTGCCGGTCGGTGCGACGCCGTCGCAGCCCCCGGCGGGCGACAAAAGATGCTGACAATAGGCGATCAGTTTGGAGGCGTCGAGCGTGCCATCGGCGGCAAACGGTGAAACTGCGGCGGCATAGATGCCGCGCCGGGCCTTTGTCATGTCAGAATCCTGTGGTTGATCATTCTGCGGCTGCTTTCGAGGCGGATTTCCCGGCGCGCGTCGTCACCACCACCTTGATCGCATCGTCGATGCGGTCGCGCGCATAGCGCAGCGCCTCTGGCAGATCCGTCATCGCGAATGTGTGGGTGTGCACAAGGCTGGCGTCAAACCGCTTTTCGGCCATGAATGCCATCGCGCGATGGGTGGCGCTGCGCCCTTCGCCACGGATGCCATAAAGGTAGATGTTGTTGACGGCGAGATAGCCAAGATCGAACTGCACCGGCTTTTTGGGGAAAGCCGCCAGTCAGATGCGCCCGCCGCGATTGGTCATGTGCACGGCCTGATTAGAGGTGATCTCGGTCCCGGCGCAGTCGATGACATAGTCTGCGCCATTGCCGGTCAGCGCCCTGACGCGTTCCACCGGATCCTCGCTGCGGGCGTCGATCACGTGATCCGCGCCGAGTTTCAGGCCGATCGCATTGCGGTTCTCGCGCGTGCCGACCAGCACCACGGGCGAGGCGCCCAGCGCCTTGGCCACGGCGACCGCCAGCAACCCGATCGGACCGGGCCCGATCACAACAACGCTTTCACCCGCAACCAGCCCGCCCAGTTCGGTCAGCCCGTACATCGAGGTGCCGGCGGTGACGACCAGCGTCGCCTCTTCATCCGACATGGTGTCGGGCACCTTGATCATGGTGTTGATGTTGTTGACCGCGTATTCGGCGAAACCGCCGTCGGTGGTAAATCCGTTGGCGCGGTGGCCTTTGTTCCTGTCGCCGTAGTTCAGCCCGTAATTGTGACAGGACGTGTACATGCCCGCCCGGCAGCGTTTGCACTGTCCGCACCCGGCATGAATTTCCACCGTCACCCGGTCACCGATGCCGAATTCATCCACGCCGGGGCCAAGCGCCGCGATGGTCCCCATGTATTCATGGCCGGGTGTGAAGTTCTTGTTGAACGGCGCACCGCCCTCGATCAGCGCGGGCGTGCCATATTTCAGGATTTCCAGATCGGTTGCGCAGATAGCGACGGCATCGATGCGCACCAGCGCCTCTGCCCTGCCGGGGGCGGGCACGGGTTTGGAAATCAGCGACAATTGTTCCGGATCGCCCAGAACCCAGGCCTGCATTGCGTCGGGCACGGGCATGTCGGGTGACGTGGTCACACTGTGCCATTCCGCGCCGCGCTGAGCCTTCGCTGTTGTCATAGTCCCCCGCAGGATCCGTCAAAAATTGGTTGACCAATTACACCGCACATGCAACCAGTTCAGCATAGAGACTGGATGAAAATCTGTATAGTATGAATCCGCGCCCCGGAAATATGGCGGATATCTGCTGAAATCATCCAATAACTGCATGGGGATTGCGCCGCTAATGGTTTACCAATGAGCGACCAAACGCTGACCAAGCTGCGCCGATGGCTAAGCGTTTCGGATTATCCCGATGGAACGCGCCTTCCGGCGGAACGCCAGTTGGCCGAGGATCTGGCGGTCAGCCGGGCGGAACTGCGCAAGGCGCTGCTGGTGCTTGAGATCGAAGGGCGGCTGGCGCGCAAGGTTGGGCGCGGCACCTATCTGACCCGGCCCGCCGTGCACGGTGGCGGCGTTGTCGGCATCGAAGCCCTGGCGGCGCTGGCCGAGCGGACCAGCCCGCACGAAGCGATGATTGCGCGGCTTGCGCTGGAACCGCAGTTGGCGCATCTGGCCGCATTGCATGCCACACCGCGGCAGGTGTCAAAGGCGCGGCGGCTGGCCGAAGGTATGCGCGCGGCAATCGACTGGGCCGAATATGAGGCGCTCGATTCGCAATTTCACGATCTGATCGCCGAAAGCGCCAACAACGCGCTGCTGCACGAATTGCACCGCATTGTGAACAGCGTGCGACAGGCGGTGGTATGGGTTCGCCTGTCGCTGCCCGCAGACGGGCCGCCACCCGCCTATCATTCGTTCGATGAACATGACGCCATTGTCGCGGCTCTTGAAAACCGCGACCGGGCAAGCGCGCGCGACGCGATGCGCGCGCATCTGCAATCGACACTCGGCACGATGACGGAAGCAAACTGAGAGTCCGGATATCCGCGGGCCATGCCCCGCACAAACATGCAGCACAAAGGACATGACATGATCGACCTCTACACCTGGACTACCCCGAACGGCCGCAAGGTTTCGATCCTGCTGGAAGAACTGGGCGTCGACTACACCGTGCATGCCATCGACATCTCCAAGGACGAGCAGTTCGCGCCGGATTTCCTGAAGATCGCGCCGAACAACCGGATTCCGGCAATTGTCGATGGTGACACCGGCCAGACCCTGATGGAGACGGGTGCGATCATGATGTATCTCGCCGACAAGCATGACCGGTTTCAGTGCAAGGGCGCAGAGTACTGGCGCATGATCGAATGGCTGATGTGGCAGATGGGCGGCCTGGGCCCGATGCTGGGGCAGGTGCATCACTTCGTGAAATACAATCCGGGAAAGGCCCCCTATGCGGAAGAACGCTATGCGAAAGAGGCGCGGCGCCTGTACCGGGTGCTGAACACAAGGCTGGACGGGCGAGACTACATCGCGGGCGAGGCGCGCGGCGACTATACCATTGCCGATATGGCCTGCTGGCCGTGGATCTCGCGGTTTGAATGGCAACAGATTGATCTGGCCGACTATCCCAACGTGCGCGACTGGTATCTGCGCATCGTCGAACGTCCGGCAGTACAGCGCGGCTATCAGGTGCCGAAATACGTCACCGACGTGCCGATGCCCTGATCGCGGAAGGCGACCGATATGACTGCGCCACTGCTTGGCGAAATTCGCCCCTGCGTCCATCGCTTCGTTCTGGGAGAAGCCGAGGTGACGACGATTCTGGACGGAGCGATGACCTTGCCCGCGGTGTCACCACCGTTTGCGATGGATATGAGGCCCGGACGGATGCAGGCCATCGCCGCGGCCAACCGGCTGCCCGATGACAGGGTCGAAAACACCTTTACCCCGACTCTGGTGAATACCGGCAGCGCGCTGGTGCTGTTCGACGTCGGTTTTGGCGGGTTTGGCCGCGACAAGGGGGCCGGTAACCTGCGCGCCCGACTGGCGGACGCCGGCTATGCGCCCGAAGATGTCGACATCGTCGCCTTCACCCACATGCACCCCGATCACATCGCGGGTGTGATGGAAGGCGATGCGCTGGCCTTCCCCAATGCGCGACATGTGATCGGGCGGCACGAGTTCGACGAATGGTCGAGCGGCGAGAATATTCCCGTGCAGCGTCAGCAGAACCGCGAGATGTTCCTGCGGCTGATCACGCCGCTGGCCGACCGGCTGGAATTCGTCGATGACGGCCAGGCCGTTGCCGCCGGAATCACCGCCGAGGCGGCCTATGGCCACTCGTTGGGTCATATGATGTATCGCGTGGAAAGCGCCGGAAAATCGGTTCTGATCTGGGGCGATGTCGCCAATCACTATGTCTTTTCAGTGCAATACCCGGAAAACCGCGTCGCGTTTGACGACGATCCCGAACAGGCGATTTCGACGCGCAAACGGGTGCTGAACATGGTCGCCGATGGCGGCACGCTGGTGATCGGCCATCACATGCCGTTTCCGTCCGTTGGCTATGTCGAACGGGCCGGTGACAGTTATCGCTGGGTGCCGGCCACTTACCAGCTCAGGGTCTAGACGGCCGGTTTGGTCATGCCCTTCAGCACGGCGAAAAGCGAGGCGGTATCTTCCTTGTCGCGTCCCTCTGCCAGCGCGGCATAGTAGAACGGCAGGGCCGCCGCCATCAGCGGCGTGGGACAGCGGGTTGCCCGCGCGTGATCCATTATCAGCGCCAGATCCTTGACATAGACGTCGTGTTTCATCGTTGCCGGCTCGTAGGTGTCGGCGATCATCAGCGGGCCGCGCACCTCGAACATCCGCGAATTCCCGGCGCCGGCGGTAATCGCATCGAACGTCAGTTGCAGATCGAGACCCGAACGCTCTGCCAGCAGCAGCGCCTCTGCGGTGGCCAGATTGTGGATGGTGACCAGCAGGTTGGCGACGTATTTCATCTTCATGCCCGCGCCGAATTCACCGACATGGCGCACGTCGCGTGCCAATGCTTCGAACACCGGGCGCGCGGCTTCCGCCGCAGTCTCGTCGCCGCTGGTGTAGACCACAAGGTCGCCGACCGCTGCCTGCGCGCCGGTGCCGCTGACGGGGCAGTCCAGCAAGGTGCCGCCCGCTGCCGCAATCGCGTCAGCCGCGCGTTCCTTTGCCGGAATCGCAAATGTACCCATTTCGGCGACAACCGCGCCAGGGCGCAGGGCAGAGACAATGCCGTCACTGCCGGTAACCACGGCATCAAGCGCGGCTTCGGACGGCAGCGCCAGCAGGATGACATCGGCCTTCGCGGCAACATCGGCCGGGGTGGTGCAGGCTTGGCAACCCAGATCGGCGGCGGCCTTCAATGCTGCCTGATCGAGATCGAAACAGGCGACGTCCATATCGGCCCTGCGCAGATGGCTGACATAGGCGTGCCCCATGATGCCCAGCCCGATCACGCCGACCTTCGCCGTGCCAGAGGTATCTGCCATCCTGGTTTCCCTTTTCTCAGGTGCCTTCAAAGAACGGAACCGGCGTCAGGATCGCGTTTTTCTGCGATAGCAGATAACCGGCTTCGGAACTGCGGCGCAGATAGTCGATCCAGTCCGGGTCAGCCATCATCCCGGCGCGTTTTTCGGCGCGATCGGCGGCGTCTTTATAGACCCAGATATGCACATAAGAATTGACGTCGCCGGTTTCGGTGGCGGCAAAGACCACCGGCTGCCCAAGATGGCGGGTCTGAGCCGGCCAGCCGAACTCGTGGTAAAGCGCCAGCTGCGATCTGATCTTGCCGGGGTGGCATGAATAGGTGCGGTGGTCGTAGATCATCGGGGGTATCCTT
>JAJDOB010000249.1 GCA_022340385.1 Rhodobacter sp. | reverse complement strand
CCCGGCAGAGATCAATTATGATTTCGCGGCGCCGTCGGTCAATGTCGGCCTGGCCAGCCTGATGGTCGACGGCGAGGCCATCGACGCCAAAGGCGAAATCGCGCTGAGCGATCTTGATGGGCAATATGTGGTCTCGCAGGGCGACATGACGCAGGTCAGTTCGGTCATGGCGGCGTCGCGGATGCTGATAACGGCTGCGGCGAACGAACCCGGCGGCAGCGGCACATTTGCAATGAACCTCGATTACGCAGACATCACCGGTTCGTCGAACGGGTCGCTGATGGCGATGGCCGATCCCGCCGCAATCAGCAAGGCGCTGGCTGCGGGGATGAGCACGGCCTCGACGCTGGGCCACGGCGCGGCAAGCTTCGCCCTCGATTTCATGGATGGTAGCGATACGTTCAATCTGGATGGCACCGCAGACAGCGGTGCGATCAAGATTTCGATGAACGCTGACGCGCTGTCTTACGGCGTGTCGAACACCGGGCTGGATATCAAGTTTTCGGGATCCGAGATTCCGCTGCCCGAGGTTGCGTTCGCAGTCGGGGAAATTGGAACGTCGTTCCTGATGCCGGTGGCACCCAGCGACACACCCGGCGATTTCGGCCTGGGCTTTACCCTGCGCGATCTGACGGTCAGCGACATGATCTGGGGCATGGTGGATGCGGGCAGGCAACTGCCGCATGATCCGGCCACACTGGTCATCGATCTGTCCGGCAAGGCAAACTGGCTGATCGACATCTTCGACCCGGAAAACGCCGAGAAGATGGATATGGAAATGCCGGCGGAGCTGCATGCGCTGGACATCAACGCGATGCAACTAAGCATTGCGGGCGCGGAACTGACCGGCAACGGCGCCTTTACCTTCAACATGAAGGATCTGTCGACCTTTGATGGCATGCCTGCCCCGACCGGCGCGATCGACCTGAAACTGGTGGGCGGCAATGGCTTGATAGACAAGCTGATCGCCATGGGTCTGCTGCCCGAGGAGCAGGCGATGGGTGCACGCATGATGCTGGGCCTGTTCGCGCGTCCCGGTGACGGCCCGGATACGCTGACCTCGAAGATCGAGGTTGACGGTGCCACGGGTGCGGTTTCGGCCAACGGGCAGCGGCTGCAATAAGCCTGACTGCAACGATGCAAGACGCCGCCGTTCACTTACGGCGGCGTTTTTCGTTCCGGCGCGTCCGGTTCCACAACCAGCGACACATCCGACAGGATTGCGCCGGCAACTGTGCGCGGGCAGCCCGGCCTGGGGCAGTGCCGGTAAATCATCAAAGGCCGGCAAGTCCGCCGCAGCCGGTCGCGGACTGGCGCAGGGTCGCCGCGTCGTAACCTTGCCAGTCTGGCGGATCGGTGCGACAGGATAGGCCGGACGCAGTGAGCCGGGTAAGGGCAATGGACGAGACCCCAGACATTCTGACCAGGGCAATGGGCTATGCCGATCAGGCATGGGAAGTGGCGCGGGGCTGGCTTCTGAGCCCTGCCGCGTTGACCCAGTTCGCCCTGCTGGTTGCGGCCTTCGTGCTGGCCTGGCTGATCACCCGGCGGCTGCGCCCGGCGCTGACCCGCCTGTTGACTCCGCCCGAAGGAAACGTTCGCGCAATTGCCCGCACCCGGCGTTTTGCGCTGGTGTTCCTGCCGCTGCTATTGCCATTGATGGCCTATGCGCTGACCGCCGTGTGTGAACAGATCGTGCGCTCGATCTTCGATTCCGGCGGAGTGATCGCCTTTGGCAAACGGGTTTTCCTGTTTCTGGCGGCGCGCGCGCTGGTGCGCGATCTGATATCCGATCCGCTGCTGAAACTGGTCGGCAGGTTCGTTCTGATCCCGCTGGCGGCAATCTATGCGCTGGGCCTGCACGGGGTTGTTGCCGACCGGCTGGAGGCGACGGTGGTGCCGCTTGGCAACCTGTCCTTCGATCTGCTGTGGCTGATAAAATTCCTGGCTGTCGGCGTGGTGATCTTCTGGCTGGGCAGCTGGTCGAACCGGCAATCGACAACCTTCATCGCCAACCAGGAAGAGATGCGCCCCGGAACCCGGCAGCTGGCCGTGAAAGCGGCGGAGATCGCGATTTTCGGCGCCGCGTTCCTTGTGCTGATGAACATCATGGGGATCTCGCTGACCTCGCTGGCGGTTCTCGGCGGCGCGATCGGTGTCGGCCTTGGTTTCGGATTGCAGAAGATCGCGGCGAATTTCATATCCGGCGTCATCCTGTTGCTGGAAGGTCAGGCGACGATCGGCGACTATGTGGAACTGGACGGCGGCGAGGCCGGCACCATCGTCAGGACCACCGCACGCGCGATGATTCTGGAAACCTTCGATGGCCGCTGGATTGTCGTGCCGAATGAGGATTTCATCACGACACGGGTGGTGAATTATTCGGATTCCGGGTCGGCCAATCGCTATGAGGTGGAATTCTCGGTCAGTTATGACACCGATATCAACCTGATCCCGGGCCTCATAGAGCCGGCGGTGGCGGCGCATCCGGAAGTTCTGGACACCCCGCAGCCGCCGGATTGCGAATTGCGCGGCTTTGGCGACAGCGGCGTGGAATTCGCCGTCGAATTCTGGGTGAACGGCATTGACGACGGACAGCATAAATTCACCAGCCAGGTGCGATTCCTGGTGTGGAACGCGCTGAAGGACGCGGGCATCGAAATCCCCTATCCGCAGCGTGTCGTTCATATGAAAGGCGAAAGTGCAACCTGACGCGCTTGTCATCGGGGCCGGGCCCGCCGGGCTGATGGCAGCCGCGCAACTGGCGTTGCCGGGCATTGGCGTGATGGTGGCAGAGGCCAAACCATCGGTTGGCCGCAAGTTTCTGATGGCGGGCAAATCCGGGCTGAACCTGACAATGGATGAACCGCAGGATGCCTTTTTGCGGCATTTCCCGGCAGAGCTGCATCCGATGCTGCGCGCCTTCGGTCCCGGCGATGTGCAGACCTGGGCGCGCGATCTGGGGCAGGAGGTTTTCACCGGCTCGTCGGGGCGGGTATTTCCGAAGGCGATGAAAGCCTCGCCGCTGCTACGCGCCTGGATGGGGCAGTTGGCCGCGCAGGGCGTTACAGTCCGCACCCGCTGGCGCTGGACCGGATGGCAGGGGGATGCGCTGACATTTGACACCGTTGACGGGCCGCAGGCGCTGACACCGAAGGTCACCGTACTGGCGCTTGGCGGCGCAAGCTGGGCGCGGCTGGGGTCTGACGGGGCCTGGGCCCCGCTGCTGGCGGCGCGCGGCGTCGGGACAAGCCCGTTTCTGGCGGCAAACGCCGGCCTGCGCGTGGATTGGAGCGATCACATGCGCCGCCATTTCGGGATGCCGGTAAAGGGCGCGATGCTACGGGCGGGCAAGACGACAAGCCGTGGCGAATTCGTGATCTCAGAACGCGGACTGGAAGGCGGCGGTATCTACGCGATCAGCCGCGCAGTGCGGGACGGGGCCGACCTGTTCGTCGATCTGTTGCCTGACCGGACCCCGGATCAGGTGGCCAAGCGGCTGGCCGGGCCGCGCGGCAAGGCGACGCTGGCCAACCATTTGCGCACGACGTTGCGGCTGGGCCCGGCGCAGATTGCGCTGCTGATGGAATTCGCGCGCCCGTTGCCGGCGGGTGGCACGCTCGCCCGGTTGATCAAGGCCCTGCCATTGCGCCACGCCGGTCCGCGCCCGCTGGACGAGGCGATTTCGACCGCGGGCGGCGTGCGATGGGACTGTGTCGACCAAGCCTTGATGCTGCGCGACGTTCCCGGCGTTTTCGTGGCGGGCGAAATGCTGGACTGGGAGGCGCCGACCGGCGGCTACCTGCTGAGCGGATGTCTTGCAACCGGGCGCTGGGCGGGTCTGGCGGCGCGCGGACGGCTTTGATCACAGCCGCCAGTCGACCAAAGGCCCGGCAGGAACGATCCCCAGCGGATTGCGCAGCTTCGACGGCGAGAAGTAGCCCTGTTTGTAGATGTCGAAATCCACTGTTCCGGCGACTCCCGGCATTGCATATATCCG
>JAJDOB010000245.1 GCA_022340385.1 Rhodobacter sp. | reverse complement strand
GCCGGTTTGTTCGCGCTGATCTACGGCGCGCGCGGGGCCGAGGTTTCTGCGGCCTTTGACGCGGCGCCGGCGCTGACGGCATGGTTCTTTCTGCGGCTGTCGGGCTTTACGGCGCTGCTCTGGGTGCCGCTGCTGGCGCTGTCCTGGTTCGGGATGGCGCAGGGGGTTGAGAAGCGCAAGGGCGAGGATGTGGCTAGAGAGGCCTCTCGATGAAATGGCCCATCGAAATGAACCCGATGTTCGGCAAATTCGTCGGCGTCGCCGTTGGGAACCCCATGCGCGACGTGTGGTGGATGGAAAAGGCGCGGCGGCGCTATGTAGAAGGGAATGGTGAATGACCGCGACTATTAGACTTGAAAAAGTGGAAGACCTAATCGAAGCCCGGAAACGTTTTTGGCTTTTTGAAGAGAAACTTCCAGAACTGATCACAAATCTCAAAAGAGAAGGGCGCTCGGTAAATGAGGCGGGTGTGGTTATGATTTCAGCGGCTTTTCAGTCTTTTGTCGAGGATGTGTTTCTTGAATGCTCATTCAAATTATTCGGGCGCGATCTTGTGGGCCTGGAACTCAAAAAATATCGAAAGACTTGGAGTCGCTGGGGAAATCCAAATTCTGAAAATATTATATTACTTTTTCG
This sequence comes from Rhodobacter sp., assembly GCA_022340385.1. GTDB lineage: Bacteria > Pseudomonadota > Alphaproteobacteria > Rhodobacterales > Rhodobacteraceae > CALGTJ01. The sequence goes on along the minus strand of JAJDOB010000245.1, from coordinate 15,568 downwards.
TCGACTTGACATTGATGATGTTTTTTCAGGACTTAATATCCAAGGGATCGAACGTGAAGATTTTATTAAACAATTGAACGCTCTCAATTCGGTTAGAAATAGCATTGCCCACGGGAATCCCCCGACTCACAACGGTCGGCCGATAGCGGTGAATTTGAGCCGCCTTGAGAAATGGAAAGTCTTGATTGATCGTGCTTCGCGTGCGTTCAGATTCCATGCCCTGCATTCGTCAGGCCTTGGCATGAGCGCGAAATGAAACGCCTCATCGAGAAAGGTCTGATGTTCGGCAACCTGGTGCCGGTGGACTCGCACGCGCTGGTGGAACGCTATAACCGGGCGCTGAAGCATCTGACCGGCAAGACCACCGCGATGGCCGACTTCCACGTCGATATCTCGGGCTATTCGCCGGAAATCGGCCATGAGTTGGGCGATCACCTGTATCTCAACGCCAATGGCTGCAACCGCCAGTTCATCCTGATGACCAACGAGCAGAAGACCGCGCCGCTGCTGAACGCCAGCTTCTCTTTCTCGCGCGGCATCCTGCGCCGGTTCATCGAGGCCAACGAGGCCAAGCTGTTTGCGCTGACCACCCGCGACGCGGTGGCCGGCGAACTGGCCAATTCGGTGTTCGACATGTCGACCCCGGCGCGTCTGTTCGATATCCGCCGCGTCGTGGTCGAGGCCGACACCACCGGCGGCGATGTCGCCAATGCACGCGAGCTGACCGCCAGGATCGAACGGTTCCGCACCGAGGAAGACGCCTGGTGGGATGACGTGCTGATCGCAGAGATGATCGGCCTGGCCAAGCAGACCGGCGATGTCACCCGCAACCCGGTCGACCTGGATTCGATCACCGTCGAGACCGGCAGTTTCTGGACCGCGCATTTCGGCGGGCTTTACCTGTTCCGCGATGTCGATCACCCGGCGCTGATCTCGGTCTCGGCGCCGCCGGAAGGCGTCCCGATCGAACATGCCTTTCCGCTTTCGGCGCGCAACAAGGTTGCGAAGTTTCTTGAACTCAACGGCCTGACCGAACCGATCGTCAAGGCGCGCAATGTCGATGCCGCCGCCATCCTGCGCCAGAAGATGGATTTCATTCTTGTCGATGTCGCCGCCACGCTGGGCCAGGATCTGACCGGCGCGACCCGGCGCGATCTGCGGATGCTGGCACGCGCGCTGGGGTCGGCCCTGCCGGACGCGTTCCACGGGCTGGCCGATCTCTTGCGCTGGGTCGAGGGCGGCGGCGACTGGCCGCGCATCACCTCGCAGCATCCGGCCTATTTCTACACGCTGCGCAGCGGCGCGCACCGGCACCGCGATCTGGTCAACCAGATGCTGGCGGAACTGACCCCGCTGGACGTGCGCCAGCTGTTCATCTGCCACAAAGAGCTGTTCTATCAGCTTTATCAGGGCTGGTCGGAAACCAAGAAGGGCTTTGTTGCCGATTTTCTGGCCAATGAGTATCAGGTCGACAAGGCGGGCACCCGCGCGGCGCTGTTCGGTGCAGAGCCGGGGATGGACCTGCCGAAATCGGTGCCCGAGCCAGAGGCGATGATGGATCTGGTCGGCCCCTGGGGCGCGGTAAGGGGAAGATAGAACATGGGACTGCTGCGACTTGTTGTGTTCGGTTTTCTGGCGCTCAGCGTCATCTATCTGGCGGTCTGGTTCTATTCGCGATCCGTCCGCCGCGAGAAGCTGGAAAAGAAATGGGACGCGCAACATCCCGACGGTGGTGATATCGAGGCCCGCAAGGCCTATATCGACCAGGGAATGAAAGACTATCACGCGGGCATCCGGCCCAAATTGATCCTGCTGATCTACGTGATCCCGGCGGTGCTGGTGATCGGCACGCTGATCGTCACCAACTGGAACTGATACAGATGCTGAAATACCTGCGAATTTCAATCCGCGCCCTTGTCCTGGTGTTCGTGTTCGGGCTGTTGCACTACGTGCTGCCCCAGCATGACGTCGCCAGGATCACCTCGACAGAGGTGATCCGGATGGATTTCTCGTCGTTCAACCGGCTGTTCTTTGCCCAGTCCGACAGCGGCAGTACCGAACTCAGCACCCGCGACATGCGCCTGATCAACACCGAACGGCGCAAGACGATGCTGCTGGGGTTCATCCCGCGCCAAAGCCAGGGCGTGATGGTCTATCGCAACGAAGACACCGGCTGGATCTGGCCGCCGTATTTCAAGTTCGACAGTTCCGACCTTCAGGCCACGGCATCGGCCAACATGTCGGCGCCGGGGGCAGAACAATGGGTGGTGATCACCCATTACGGCTGGCGCAACCGGTTCTTCACCATCTATCCCAATGCCATCGGCATCCGCCCGGTGGACGGGCCGGATGTGCGGGTGATCCCGTGGTTCAACATCTTCTTCTTCGCCTTCGTGATCTTCGCCTATTTCTTCATCCGTGCGATGTGGCGGCAATTTCGCGAACGTTCGGTCGATCCGGTGCTTCAGGATGTCGGCGAAACCTATGACCGGATCGGCGATCAGGCAGAGGAAACCCGCGGCCGGGTCAGGCGCTGGCTTGACAGCTGGCGGTCAAAGCCGCGCCGCTAGATTTCCGGCAGGGAAAACGGCCTGCAGGATATGGTGCAACTCGCGAAAATCCTGCCGCAGCGCCCGGGTGCGCCAGGCAAAATCCTCGGGCCGGTTCGAACCCAGCGCCCCGGCGATTGGCGCCGCCAGTTCGCCGGTATCGCCCGGCGTCACCCCCCAGCGCACCAGTTCCGGCGTTCCGATGCGCAGACCGCTCATGTTGCCGGCAACCTCGGCAATCGGCGGGCCGATGCCGCTGGCCAGCAGGGCCTCGGCCCGCGGGTTCATCACATGGGCGACCGGATTGAGGTTGAAACATTCCGCCTCGGGGATCTCGCGGTTCTTCCGGGCCAGCGCGTCGATCACGTTGGCGATCTCATCCGCACTCTGGCCGGCGGTGCGCGCGCAGATTGCGGATTGCGGGCGTCAATCCGGGATCGGACGCAGCTGATAGACGCCCTCTGGCAGATCCAGCGCGGCGGCCAGATCGCGCAGTTGCGCCAGCGAAAACGTGATCTTGGCAACCTGGTCGGTGCGCGGGTCAAGCTGTTCCAGCGTCACGCAATCCTCGAATGCATTCACGGTGACATCTTCCTGCAAATGCGGGCTGCCCTGATCGACAAGGGTCACGACGGTGGCGTCGAATTCATGCTCGATGGTAAACATGGCGGCAGCCTAAAGCGCAAATCCGGGCGTGGAAACCGGAATTTGCGGCACCCGCCGACCGCGGCCAATGGCGGACCCGACCAGGCAGGTCCAATCCGTCACGCAAACGCGACTGGCCGTTCGCAGGCGGTCTGATACAGTGACCGAAAAAGCCAACGAGGCGGTTTCATCATGCGGTATCTTCTTCTTTGTGTCGGCCTGGTGCTGTCAGCCTGTACGACCGTGCCGGCGCCCCGCCCCGGCGGCGAGGCGGCCGGCGTGTCGGCACCCGCGTCAGACCTGCCCTCGCCACAGCGTGCGGCGGACAATTTCATGCAGGTGGTTGACCGGGTCGAACCCGTGGCCGAACGGATCTGCCGGGCGCAGGCGCCGGGGCTGGCCTGCGACTATCAGATCGTGGTCGACAACCGCGCCAACATGCCCGCCAATGCCTATCAGACGGTAGACCGGTCCGGGCGCCCGATCATCGCATTCACGGTGGCGCTGATCGCCGAGGCGCGCAATCAGGATGAACTGGCCTTCATCCTTGGCCACGAGGCGGCGCATCACGTGGCCGGTCACCTGCCGCGCCAGCGCGACAGCGCCATTCGCGGCGCGGTGCTGGCGGGATTGCTGGCCTCGCTGGGCGGGGCCGAGGCCGCGGCGGTCCAGACGGCGCAGGAAATCGGTGCAACGGTCGGTGCGCGCGCCTATTCGAAAGAATTCGAACTTGAGGCGGATGCGCTGGGCACCGTCATCGCGTTTCGCGCCGGGTTCGATCCCGAACGCGGCGTGCGCTATTTCAACCGGATCCAGGATCCCGGCAACCGGTTTCTGGGCAGCCACCCGCCCAATTCCGCGCGTATCGAAACCGTGCGGCGCACCCTGGCCAGCCTGCGTTGACACGCGGTTTGCGCGGCGGCGGGCGCTGGGGTAAACGGTCCCGCACGAAAAGGGATCGCGGATGCTGAACACATTGAAAGCCGAGGCGCAAAGACTGAAGATGACCGTGCTCTGGTCATGGCAGGGCTGGTGCGCCACCTGGACCAGCGAAAAGTCGCTGCGCCAGTGGACGATGGCCAATGTCGCCTCTGCCGCATTGGCGCTGGCGCTTGACCTGTCGCCGAGCGAACGGGCGCTGATCATCGGGTTCGGCATCCTGATCCTGGCCGCCGAACTGCTGAACACCGGGATCGAGGAAACCGTGAACCGGATATCGCCGGATCACCATCCCCTGGCGAAAAAGGCAAAGGACGCCGGCAGCGCCGGGGTTGCGGTGACGGCGATTGCCGCCGGGGTCGTCTGGCTGATCATCCTGATCGGCTAGCAAGACCGCCAGACAGGTTACTCGTTCAGGCGCCAGGTGGCGTCGATCGAGGCGCGCAGGGTCTTGGCCAGCCGCAATGATGCCGATTTCAGCGCGCCGGTCTCGGAGTCCCGGCAATCGGGGTCATCGTAGCAGGCCTTGAAATCTCCCATCGCCGCAATCACGTCGCGGTCCTCGACCAGATGCAGGCGGCCATAGAACAGCGTGTTGAAATCCTGAAGCGCCGCCAGCCGGGTCGGCTCGTCCCTGGCGCTGGCAAGCGTGGCAGCGGCGGTCGCGGTTTCGATATAGATCGCCTGACGTGCCGAATTGAACGGCGCCAGCAACTCGCGCGACTTGGCGTCGTACCATTGGTAGGCGCCGAAAACGAAGCCCAGCACAGCGATCGTCAGGGACGCAATCTTCAGTGTGTTGTCGAAATTCATGGTTCAATTCGTCCGGTCAGCGATGACCAGACGCTACAGCGATTCGCCGGGGCTGGCTATTTGCCGCCGCACCTGCCGGCCAGATCGCCGCACCTGTTTTTCAGACCAGCCGCCCCCACAGATCGTATTCGCCCGCCTCATCCACCTCGACCGTCACGATGTCGCCCGCCGACAGCGCGTCAAAGCCTTCGTCGATGAACAGGTTGCCGTCGATTTCCGGCGCGTCCGCCCTGGTGCGGCAGATGGCGGCGTCTTCGTCGACCCGGTCCACGATCACCTCGATCCGCCGGCCCAGTTTCGCCGCCAGCTTGGCCTCTGAAATCGTCTGTGCCTTGGCCATGAACCTGTCCCAGCGTTCCTGCTTGACCTCTGCGTCGACATGGTCGGGCAGCGCGTTGGACCGCGCCCCCGCGACATCCTCGTACTGGAAGCACCCCACGCGATCCAGTTGCGCCGCGTCCAGCCAGTCCAGCAGGGTCTGGAATTCCGCCTCGGTCTCTCCGGGATATCCGACGATGAAGGTACTGCGCAGCGTCAGGTCCGGGCAGACCGACCGCCACGCCGCGATTTCGTCCAGCGTGCGCGCGGCGGCGGCGGGGCGCGCCATGCGCCGCAGAACATCCGGATGCGCATGCTGGAACGGTATGTCCAGATAGGGAAGCACCAGCCCGTCGGCCATCAGCGGGATCAGGTCGCGCACATGCGGATAGGGATAGACGTAATGCAGCCGCACCCAGACACCCAGCGCGCCAAGATCGCGCGCCAGATCGGTGATATGGGCGCGGTGGCCGCGATCGGTCGCATGCCTGATATCGACGCCATAGGCCGAGGTGTCCTGGCTGATCACCAGCAGTTCTTTTACCCCCGCCTCGACCAGGCGCTCGGCCTCGCGCAGCACCGCATGGGCGGGGCGGCTGGCCAGACGTCCGCGCATGTCGGGGATGATGCAGAACTTGCACTTGTGGTTACAGCCCTCTGAAATCTTGAGGTAGCTGTAATGCCGGGGGGTCAGCGACACGCCGCTGGCCGGCAGCAGGTCGACAAACGGATCCGGGCTGGGCGGCACCGCCTCATGCACCGCATCCAGCACCCGTTCATATTGCTGCGGGCCGGTGACCGCCAGAACCCGCGGATGCGCACCGGTGATGTAATCGGGCTCGGCCCCCAGGCAGCCGGTGACGATGACGCGGCCATTCTCGGCCAGCGCCTCGCCAATCGCGTCGAGGCTTTCGGCCTTGGCGCTGTCAAGGAAACCGCAGGTGTTGACGATCACCGCGTCGGCCCCCTGATAGTCGGCGGAAATGCCATATCCCTCGGCGCGCAGGCGGGTCAGAATACGCTCGCTGTCGACCAGCGCCTTGGGGCAGCCCAGGCTGACCATGCCGATCATCGGCTGCCCGGCGCGGCGGGTTTCGGCAATCTGTGCGCGCGCCAGATCGGGGCGCAGGTCCGGGGGGTTCTGGCTCATGCCTCGCGCTATAGCGGTCGGGCGCGTCAGCGGAAAGGGGCTTGGCGCGCATGTCGCGTGACGAAAAACGCATTCGGTTGCCGACGCCCGGCCTGTTCGCCACGCCAAAGGCCGTGTAGACTGTGCCCGAGCGGGCAAACGAGAAGGCGACGCAGATGCGCTGGGTATTCCGACTGGTTTCGGCGGTGGTGATTGTCGTCATTGCGGCGGTTGCGCTGTTGTTCCTGCTGCCCGCCGACAAGATCGCCAAACTGGCCACCGATCGCCTGCGGGCCGAAACCGGGCGCGCGGTCACCATCGCCGGCGACGTGCGCCCGTCGCTGTGGCCCGAACTGGGGGTCAGCACCGGCGCGGTCAGCGTTGCCAATGCCGACTGGTCGGACGGCGGGCCGATGCTGCGGGCGGAAGGGCTGTCGATCGGGGTCGACATCAGGCAACTTCTGGGCGGGACGATCCGGATCCGCCGGGTCGAGGCGGTCGCGCCGCAGATCCTGCTGGAGATCGCCGCTGACGGCCGCGCCAACTGGGATTTGCAGCGCCCCGACACCGGGTCTGCCACAGCACCCGCTCCGGCCACTGGCGACAGCGGCGACAGTGGCAGCGGCGGCGGGCTGACCGGGTTATCGCTGGACCGCGCCGAAATCACCGGCGGCGCGCTGACATTCGTCGATCACCGGTCCGGTGCGCGCACCACGCTGTCGGACGTCGATGCCACGATCCGGATCCCCGACCCGCAGGGCCGCGCCGAGATGCAGGCCTCGGCGGTGATGAACGGCCAGCCGTTCAGCCTCGATGCCAGCATCGGCGCCTTCGCGACCCTGATGTCAGAGGCCGTGGTGCCGGTGACCGCCGACACAAGCATCGGCGGCTCGACGATCGCGTTTCGCGGCAATGCCGGCCTGCTGCCGGTCGCGGCGGGGGGCCGGATCAATGCCGATCTGAAAGACATGGCGGCCGTGTTCGCGCTGGTCGGGCAGGCCGCGCCGGCGCTGCCGCGCGGCTTGGGGAAAACGGCGGTGATCAGCGGCGATTTCACGATGAACGACCGGCTGGACCTGACGCTGCGCGATGCCACGATCCAGCTTGATCAGAACGTGCTGTCCGGTGCCGTGGACGTGGCAATCGCCGAAAAGCCCCGCATCACCGCCCGGCTGACCGCCAGCGCGCTGGATTTCTCGATGCTCGGCGGATCGGGCGGCGGTGGCGGCACTACTGGCAGCACGGGCGCCAGCACAACCGGCGGCACAGGCGGTTGGTCGCGCGATCCGATTGACATCAGCGGCCTGCAAGCCGTCGACGCCGACGTGGCGCTGGGTGCGGCCAGCATAGACCTTGGCTTTGCGCAACTGGGGCGCACGCGCCTGCTGACCCGGCTCGACAACGGCCGCGCGGTGACCGAAATCGGCGAGCTTTCCGCCTATGGCGGTTCGATCGGCGGATCCTTCGTGGTCAACAGCGGCGGCGGGCTGTCGGTTCGCGCCAATCTTGCCGGGGATGGGGTGGCGCTGCAGCCGCTGTTGCAGCAACTGGCCGGCTATGACCGGCTGCTGGCCAATGGCGACGTGACGATCAACCTGCTGGGCGTAGGCAACAACATGCACACGCTGATGAACAGCCTCAACGGCGACGGCACGCTGAAGCTGGGCAAGGGCGCGCTGCAGGGGCTCGATCTGGTCGGAATGCTGCGCAATTTCGACACGTCGTTTGTCGGCGAGGGCGCGAAAACCATATTCGACGGCATCACCGGCACCTTCACCGTGGTTGACGGCGTGATGAGCAATGTCGACCTGAAATTTGTAGCACCGCTGCTGAACGCGACCGGAAGCGGCAAGATCGGCATCGGCGGGCAGACCCTGGACTACCGCGTCACCGCCCGCCTGCTGGAAGGGCAGACCAACGGCGGCCTGTCGGTGCCGCTGATGATAACCGGGACCTGGGCGAAACCGAAATTCCGCATCGACCTGGAAGCCCTGGCCAAACAGGAACTGGCCGACGATGTCGAGAAAGTGAAGACCAGGGTCGAGGATGCGGTGAAAGACAAGCTTCAGGAAGAGCTTGGCGTCAAGGTCGACGACCCGAACAACGTCGAGGACGTGCTGAAGAAAGAGCTGGAACAGCGCGCGAAAAAGGGCCTGCTGGACCTGCTGGGCGGGAATTGACGCCCCCGTCGCCCCTGTCGGCCCCGATCCGGGGGCGGCCTAGCGGCGGCGGTCGCGCCGGGCGCTCATCGGTTGAAACGCGACGCCGACATGCGCCTCGCAATAGGGTTTGCCGGACTGGACCGACAGCCCGCAGAACCAGAAATCCTCTGTTGCGGGGTCGCCGATCGGCCATTTGCAGGTGCGTTCGGTCAGTTCCATCAGGCTGATCTTCTTGGCTTTCTTTTCCACCTCGCGCACGCTGGCCAGCGCCTCGGGGCTGATCTCGTTGGCCGACGGCTGCGGCGGCAGCGGCTGGCCCGCCGGGATGATCGCCTTGCGCGTGATCGGGGTCAGCGTCACCGGGGTCGCCGGGGCGGCCTCTGGCGCCGGCGCGGCTGCTGCAGGCTTGTCCTTGCCGGCGGGCTTGTCCTTGCCGGCGGGCTTTGCCGGGGCCGCGGGCGCGCCGGTGGCGCGGTTCGACAGGCCCAGGCGATGCACCTTGCCGATCACCGCATTGCGCGTCACGCCGCCCAGTTCCTTGGCGATCTGGCTGGCGCTCTGGCCTTCGCCCCACATCTTTTTCAGCAGCTCTACACGCTCGTCAGTCCAGGACATTGATCGTTCCTTGATTCGAAAACGGCCCCTGTGCCCGGATGCCCCTGGCACCCGGCCGCCATGGCCGATTTGGTATGTGTCGTCGGCTCTCTATTCTAATCACCTTGGCGGCGGATACAAGGTCGCTGCGTCGCGTTATCGCGGCGTGCCTTCGCGGCCCTGCGCCCCAGCCACGCCTCGCGCCAGGCCAGCAGCGCCGCGCCGGCGATGATGATCGCCGCCCCGATCAGCGAAACGCCGTCGGGCACCACCTTGAAGATGGTCAGATCGAACAGCGCCGCGAACACCAGCGTGGCATAGCTGAACGGCACCACAAGGCTGGCATCGGCGCGCGCCATCGCGTTGACAAAGCAGGTCTGCGCCAGCGCCATCAACAGCCCGATCCCGGCCAGCGCCGCCCATTGCGCCGGTGTCGGCGCGCTCCAGACCGCCAGCACCGCAACCGACGCGATGCTGAAACCGATGGCATTGTTGATCAGCAGGATCTGCATCGGCCCCTCGGTGCGCGACAGGCGCTTGATACAGATGATCTCTGCCCCCATCAGCAACGCGGCCGTCAGCGCCAGCAGGGCCGCGGGCTGAAAACTGGATGGTCCCGGGCGCAGCAGGATCAGCGCACCCGCCAGCGCGATCGCCGCCGCCGACCAGCGGACCCGGCCGACTTTCTCTCCCAGCAGCGGCACCGCCAGCATCATCGCGAAAACCGGGTTCAGGAAACTGATCGCGGTCGCATCGCTCAGCGGAATGAACGCCACGGCGGCGAACAGCAGGCTGATCCCCATCCAGCCAAACGCGGACCGGGCGGCATGCAGCGGCAGGTTGGGCGCGCGGATGTCGGGGCGCATCACGGCGGCCACCCCGGCAAAGGCGACAAACGCGAACAGGAACCGCCCGTGGCTGATCTGCAATGCATGCATCGGCGGCCCCAGGCTGTGCGTTCCCAGCGCCTTGGCCAGCAGGGTCGTAGCGGCGATGAACATCGACGCGACCAGTATCAGCGCGATGGCAAGGGCCGGGTTCGGGGCGCTCGGGGTGAACATTCCCCCCTATCTGCCAGAAATGCCGCCGGCAAAAGCAGAAAATGGGGCGGATCGCTCCGCCCCATTCTTGGATGAATAATAGTCGCAGGTTTGTCGCGGTCGACTTGTCGCGAGTTGCTTCAGAAGCCGACGACCAGTGCAACGCCAAAGGTGTTGTCGGTCGCGGCAAATCCCGGTGCCGGGTTCGTGTTGTAGTCAGTGCGATAGCTGACCCGCGTCGACATGTTGTCCGACACCTTGAAGTTGATGCCGAAATCGTTCTGGATCAGCGTGTTGACGTCCGACCCCAGGATGTCGGTATCGTTGGTCAGCGACATCGTGTCGGTCAGCTTGTAGAACACCCGGCTCGATGCGATCCCGGCAACCTCGGTGGTGCTGGCGCCGAACTGGTCTTCGACAAACCGCACGCCGGGGCCGGCCTGAACGCGCCATGCGACGCTTTCAGAGTTGACGATGCGATAACCGGGGCCAAAGCCCAGGAACGCGTCGTGACGGTTGGTGGCAAAGCCGTCATATTCGTAACGGCCGACGCCGAACATGTAGAATTGCGGCGTGAAAGAGCGGTTTGCCTCGTAGGTGGCAAAGAATTTCTCTTCGTTCTGCACGCCACCGGATTCACCGTATTCCGCGGCCAGACCGATGCTGTGGTTCCATGGTCCAACACCATAGGACAGACGACCGGCGGCCGACAGTTCGCCCGTGTCGCTGTTGCCGGATGCCGCCGACGCGGTCAGCGCGAAGGATCCGCGAAAGCCCTGAACCACGCCCAGGTCGTTGAACCGGGCGGCGTCTTCGCCGCGGGCCAGATCGGTGTTCACGTCGCGCTCGATTTCGTCGATGCGGTCATCCAGCGCTTCCGAGCCGATGATCCGGCTTTGTGCCATCGCCGGTGCGGCAACAAGCAGTGCCAGAACCGAAACGGTGGCGAATTGTGCGATCTTATTCATGTCTGGGGTCCTTTCCCAACTGGTGTTTCCGGTCCAACAGCGGACCGAAAGCATCTCTGCTGGGACGCATTTATGGCGGGCCCGACCCCTTGTCATCCATGCCGGTTACTCAAAATAATCACCGATAAAACGAGTATTAGTCATGTGATTTGGATCCACCCAGGGTGCCGGGAAATTCACCGTGATTCAGCACAGTTAGCTTGTCGAGCACGACGGTGGTTTCGGATTCAAGGCGCGCAAGAGCGGCATCGACCGACCCGTGCATCAGGTCGAGCAGTTCGGAACTGATGCTTTCACGCCACACCAGCCAGGTCGGATTGGGAAAGGTCGGGGCGCCCGGCACCAGGTGCAACTGGCCGGATTCCAGATATGGCGCCAGATTGCGCGCCGGCAGGTATGCCGCGAAGTGCCGGCGCGAAATGAAATCGGCGGTCAGAACGCCGGTTGTCATCGTCAGACCGGGGTTTGTCAGGTGCGGCAGGCTTTGCGCATGGGCGTGAATGAACTCCGGCCCCCAATCGACGAATACATAGCGCCCTTCCAGATCCAGTGTCGGATCGGGCCAGGACGCTGCCAGAACCAGCTTGTCTTCGGCCAGTTTGCGCACCGCCAGTCCCGGGCGCAGGATCGGGGTGAACATGATCGCGCAGTGAACCACCCCTTCGACCAGCATGCGCGTCAGCCGGTCGGGCATGCCCATTTCCGCCCGCAGGCCGACATCCGGCGCCGCCGCGCGCATTTCATCCAGTATGCGAAACCCCATCCGCTGCCAAAGCGAGTATTGCGCCCCGATCGACATCGTGGTGCGAAATCCCTCGGGCACCGCGATCTGGTGGCGCGCCTCTTCCCAGATGCGCATGATCGAAGTGGCATAGCTTTCGAACGCGCGGCCCTCGTTCGTCAGGGTCGCCCCGGCTTTCGAGCGGGTGAAAAGCGCATGTCCCAGCGAGTCCTCCAGGCGCCGGATGCGCAGGCTGACCGCGGATTGCGTCACGAACAGCCGCTGCGAGGCGTCGGCGAATGACCCCGTGGCAGAGACCGCCAGGAAGGTGCGCAAAAGTGTGATGTCCATGACATCAGACCTACCATCCCGTACCAAACCCGCAACCGATGGTTTCGCGGGCTGCGATCCGGCGTCGAACTTGCATCTTCACAAACGCGCCGCGTTGCTTTATGCGATGCGCCATGATCACGCGCATCCCCACCGAATTGCGACGCCGACGCTGACTTTGCGTCCGCTGTCCCGTGTGATCCGCGCGCCTGCGCGCCCCTTCCCAACCCATTGACACGATGCTGCCGTTACGGCACGTCTGACGACTTCCAACAAGGACACTTGCCATGATCCCGTCTGTTCTTCCGACCTATAACCGGGCGCCGCTTTCCTTTATCAAGGGGGCGGGCAGCTGGCTGATCGAACAGGACGGCAGCCGATACCTCGATCTTGGCGCCGGAATCGCGGTGAACGCACTTGGCCATGCGCATCCCGCGCTTGTCGCGGCCCTGTGCGATCAGGCGCAGACGCTTTGGCACACGTCGAACCTTTACGACATCCCGAACCAGCGGGCGCTGGCGGATGCGCTGACCGAACACAGCTTTGCCGATACGGTGTTCTTCACCAACTCGGGCACCGAGGCCTGCGAACTGGCGGTGAAAATGGCCCGCAAGTACCATTTTGAAAAGGGTCAGCCCGACCGGGTCGATATCATCACCTTCTCGGGCGCGTTTCACGGGCGCTCGTCGGCGGGTATAGCCGCCGCCGGTTCCGAAAAGATGACCCGGGGGTTCGGCCCGCTGCTGCCCGGCTTCGTGCACCTGCCCTGGGGCGATCACGACGCGCTGAATGCCGCCATCAACGACCGGGTTGCCGCGATTCTGGTTGAACCGGTGCAGGGCGAGGGCGGCATCATCCCGTTGCCCGATCAATGCCTGAAGGGCCTGCGCGATCTGTGCGATGAACATGGCATCCTGCTGGTGCTGGACGAGGTGCAATGCGGCGTCGGGCGCACCGGCAAGCTGTTTGCCCATGAATGGGCCGGCGTGACGCCCGATATCATGATGGTCGCCAAGGGCATCGGCGGCGGGTTTCCCCTTGGCGCGGTGCTGGCCACAGAGGATGCCGCCAGCGGCATGACCGCCGGAACGCACGGGTCCACCTATGGCGGCAACCCGCTGGGCTGCGCGGTCGGGCTGGCGGTGATGAAAATCGTCTCGGACCCGGCGTTCCTGGACGAGGTCAACCGCAAGGCCGGCCTGCTGCGCCAGAAACTCGAAGGTCTGGTTGCCGCGCATCCCGACGTGTTTGACTCGGTGCGCGGATCGGGGCTGATGCTGGGCATCGTCTGCAAGGCGTCCAATCTCGACGTGGTCGCGGCGGGCTATGCCCAGCACCTGCTGACAATCCCCGCCGCCGACAACGCGCTGCGCCTGTTGCCGGCCCTGAACATCACCGACGAGGACATCACCGAGGCCGTCAGCCGCCTGGACCGCGCGGCAACCGCCGTCTCTTCCGGCACCGCCGCCTGATGCCCTGATCCGTTTCATCCCATCCGATATGCGCCGGGGGTGCGGGGGCCGGCCCCCCGCTTCCGTTACCGAAAAAGCGAAAACCAATGACCCATTTCCTCGACATCCACAAAACAGACCCCGCCGATCTGCGGCACATGATCGACCAGGCGCGGGCGATGAAAACCGCCCGTGCCGGTCTGCCCAAGGGCACGCCCGACGCGGAACAGCCGCTGGCCGGGCACATGGTGGCGCTGATTTTCGAAAAACCCTCGACCCGCACCCGGGTGTCCTTTGACGTCGGCGTGCGCCAGATGGGCGGGCAGACCCTGGTGCTGTCGGGGGCCGACATGCAGCTTGGCCATGGCGAAACCATCGCCGACACCGCCCGTGTGCTAAGCCGCTATGTCGATCTGATCATGATCCGCACCTTCGAAGAGGCGACGCTGCTGGAAATGGCCGAACACGCCAGCGTGCCGGTGATCAACGGGCTGACCAACCGCACCCATCCCTGCCAGATCATGGCCGACGTGATGACATTCGAGGAACACAGCGGCCCGATCCGGGGCAAGAAGGTGGTCTGGTCCGGCGACGGCAACAACGTGTTCGCCAGTTTCGCCCATGCCGCCCGGCAGTTCGACTTCGATCTGACCTTCACCGGCCCCGAGACCCTTGATCCCGAACCCGGCCTGCGCGACCAGATCACCATCGAGCGCAACCCGCAAAAGGCGGTCACCGGCGCCGATCTGGTGGTCACCGACACCTGGGTCTCGATGCACGATCCGCAAAGCGCGCGCGAACGCCGCCACAACCAGTTGCGCGGCTATCAGGTCAACGAGGACCTGATGCGCCACGCCAAACCGGACGCGCTGTTCATGCACTGCCTGCCCGCGCACCGCGATGACGAGGCGACAAGCGCGATCATGGACGGCCCGCACTCTGTCATCTTCGACGAGGCCGAGAACCGCCTGCACGCCCAGAAGGCGATCATGCGCTGGTGCCTCGGCGTCTGAGGCCAGGGCGCGGCCCGGAATACGGCGTCCGATGGTAATGCGGGCACCGCGCTTATTCCGCGAAGTGTCCGGTTCATGGGGCAATCCCCTTTTGGGCTAGGCGTATCTGGCCGCCTGGTTCTGCAAGGCTGTCAGAACCCCCATTGCCCGATCGCACATTTCGGCTGGCACAAATACGTGGTCGTGGTGAAATGCGGCAACCATGTTGCAGGGGATTCCGTGCTCTCCAAGCGCGGATGACACTGCCGCCGTCAACCCGACCCCGTGCAGCGAAGAAAATACGTCGAGCGCTATCCACCGCATTGGTGAATCCACATCCAGCATTGATTTTCTTGCCAGTTCGAGCGGAATTAGCATCGAAAGCCCCTCTTGTTCCCGGAAGGTCGAAATCGCATCGCACGAAAGCGAGGCAACAAGAGCCGGATCACCGGTCGTGATGAAGACAAAAAGCCCGGGCTGCACAACCGGCGTCATCCCCGAAATCATTTCGTAAGCCGTTCCAGCGACATCTGGCATTTGGATGGTCCACCTTGGTCCTTCGCCAAAGGATCGCAGCGTTTCAGGGCAACAGCAAGGTATTGCGCATCCACTCCGGGGCGCCAGGCCTGGACCAGGTCCATTCGATCCGGAACGCCCCACTGCGTTCGAATTGCACTACTCCGAGTCGGTCAGACCCTAACCGACACCAAAATAGAAATCGTTGAAATCAGACAGCGCCAGCCCGTCCAGCGTGATCGAATCCCCGGTATCCAGCGCCAAAACCGTCACGGTTTCGTTGCCCGAAATGACCGTCGCAGAGGATGACAGGTACAGCCCCAGATCGACGCCCTCGATCAGCATCGTGTCGATGCCAGGTTCGAAATCGGTGATGGTCACGTCGGAAACCGCGGCATAGC
>JAJDOB010000233.1 GCA_022340385.1 Rhodobacter sp. | reverse complement strand
GGAATGATCGTGTGAAACGGGCGTTTGCCGGGGCCGACCTGATTGGGATGACCGGCGCTCAGGTTAAAGCCCAACCCCCTGTTCTGAAGGTGGATACCCGTACCGGGCACCACCACACCCGACCCGAAACCAGAATAGTTTGACTGGATATAGGACACCATCATGCCGTCGCTGTCGGCCGCGCACAGATAGACCGTGCCGCCATGCTTTGGCGCGCCTGCCCCGAAATCCTGCGCCCGGGTCGTGTCGATCAGTGCCGCGCGGGTTTCAAGATAGGCGTCATCCAGCAGATCGTCGGCGCGGACGCCGGACATGAATGCCGGATCGCCGACATAGGCCTGGATGTCGCGAAAGGCGAGCTTCATCGCTTCCCACATCAGGTGCAGCGCGCGCGGGTCTTCGGGCGAAAGATCGCGGATGGCGGTGTGCCGCAGCATTCCCAAAGCCATGCAGGCGGCAATGCCCTGACCATTGGGCGGAATCTCGTGCAGTTCAAAACCGTCAAAGGATTTCTGCACCGTGCCGCACCAGTCCGGCGCATTTGCCGCCAGATCATCGACCCGCATCGCCGCGCCGTGGCGGGCGGCTTCGGCGGCGATCTCTGCGGCCAGTTCCCCGCGATAGAACGCCTCGCCCCCGGTATCGGCGATCAGCCGCAGACTGGCGGCGGCATTGGGATTGGCAAATCTTTCACCGGCAATGGGTGCGCGCCCGTTTGGCAGAAAATGTTCGGCATACCCGGGCTGATCCTTAATCAGTCTGGCGCCATTCGCCCAAAGCGTCGCAATGACCGGGGAAACCGCGAATCCATCCGTCGCATAGCGGATCGCCGGCTCGAACAGATCGGCAAAGGGCAGACGGCCAAAGCGTCTGGACAGCGCGACCCAGCCACCGACGGCACCGGGCACGGTTACCGATTCCCAACCGCGTTCGGGCATGCTGGCCTGTCCGGCAAACCGGTCCGGCGTCCAGCCCGCCGGCGCGCGCCCCGACGCGTTCAGCCCGTGCAGTTCGGTGCCATCCCAGACGATGGCAAATCCATCGGACCCGATACCGTTACCCGTGGGCTCGACAATCGTCAGCGTGATCGCGGTGGCAAGTGCAGCATCCACCGCATTGCCGCCGCGCGCCAGCATTGCCAGCCCGGCCTGCGTGGCCAGTGGCTGCGACGTGGCGACCATGTTGTCGGCCATCACCGCAGATCGCCGCGAGCCATAGGGGGGAGTGGACGGAAATTTCATCTGCAGACTTTCAGGCTATCTCAATGCGTCGGGCGGTGTGGGGAACAGGAACAGTGGCACTGTTTTGACCGCTTTTGACAGGGCGGCCCGCCCGGTCATTGCCAGCCGGATCACGTCATCATTCATCTGTCAGCCTCCGATGCCTGCACGCCCCACGTCATTGAATAATGGCTTAGAATGATGAACTGTGACAGCGCAATAAGAGGGTCGGAGGCAGATAGCCATGACACAAAGAACGATAGCGGTTCTGATGCCCGGCGATATGGGCCATGCGGTCGGCCGGGCGCTGCGCGAGCATGGGCATGATGTTGTCACCTGTCTGGCCGGGCGCGGACCGCACAGCCACGCGCTTGCAAAACAAGGCGGTCTGCGCGCCGTTGCTACGCTTGCCGACGTGGCGATCCAGGCGGAAATGATCCTGTCGATCCTGCCGCCCGCCGCGGCCTTGCAGCAGGCACAGAATATCGCGGCCGCAATGCAGGCGGAGCGCAGGCAACCGATCTACGTCGATTGCAACGCGATCTCTCCGCAAACCGCGAAATCGGTGGGCGAGGTGATCGCCGGTGCCGGCGCGCCGTTCATTGATGCGGGCATCATCGGGGCTCCGCCGGGGCGCGGGGCGGGGCCAAGGATCTACGTTTCGGGCGCGGATGTGACCGCGATGCTGGCGCTGGATGGCCAGGGGTTCCTGGTGAAACAGGCCGGAGCGAATATCGGTGACGCATCGGCGCTGAAGATGGCCTATGCGGGGCTGACCAAAGGCACCCGGACGCTGCACACTGCCGTCCTGATGGCAGCCCAGAAGCTGGGCGTGGCGGAAACCCTGTTCGAGGAATTCGAGTACAGCCAGAAAGGCGCGCTGGAGGCGATGCGCGCCAATGTACCGTTCCTGCCGGCGGATTCAGAGCGCTGGGTCGGCGAGATGGAAGAGATCGCCAGAACATTCGCCGGTGTCGGCGTTCCTTCAGGATTTCACGACGGCGCGGCAGAGATTTTCCGCCTGTTGGCCCGGACCCCGTTCGCCAGTGAAACCCGGGCCGACATGGACCGCAGCCGAACGCTGGAGGCGGCTTTGGCCGAATATGTGAAGGTTCTGCCCGGTTAAGTCCCGCAGAAGGTTCTGTAAGGGCCGAAATCCTTCGTGGCCGGGCCTTCGTAGGCGTCCAGCCCATCGCGTTTGGTGAAGGGCTGTTTCACCACATCCAGCAGATCATGGAACGGGGCGAGATTGCCGTCCTGCCATGCGGCGGTCAACGCCGCCTCGACCATGTGATTGCGCGGGATGTAGACCGGGTTGACCGCGTCCATCGCGGCCACTCGGGACTCTGGTGTTTGCGGGTCGCGCGACAACCGGTCCTGCCAGCGCGGCAGCCATTCGCTGAATTGGCCGGCATTGTCGAACAGCGACAGAACCGGCCCGGTATCGCCATTCGCGGCCCGGGCGAGATGCCGGAAGAACAATGTATGATCGACACTCTGCCCGTCCATGGTTGCAAGTGCGTCATTCGCCAGGTCGGCGTCCCCGGGTTCTGACGAAACCAGCCCGATCTTGCGCCGCATTCCGTCCAGCCAAAAGGCCGAACACCGCGGTTTGAATGCGTTGATCTGGTTCGTGGCGATCCGCACGGCGTTGTCTTCGTCTGCATCCAGCAGCGCCAACAGCGTTTCGGCGAACCGCGCCAGGTTCCATTGCGTGATTCCGGGCTGGTTGGCAAAGGCATAGCGCCCGTTCTGGTCGATCGAACTGAAAACCGCGTTGGGGTCATAGGCATCGACAAAGGCGCAGGGGCCATAGTCGATCGTCTCGCCGGAGATCGTCACGTTGTCCGTGTTCATGACGCCGTGCACGAACCCGACATGCAACCATTTCGCCACCAATGCGGCCTGAGCGTCGATGACCGCCTTCAGGAATTCGAGATATTTTGTCGGGCTGTCGGCGAGATCCGGGTAGTGTCGGGCTATGGCATAGTCGGCCAGCGTCCTGACCTTGTCCTGTTCGCCGCGCGCCGCAAAGAACTGGAAGGTTCCAACCCGCAAATGGCTGGACGCGACACGCGCCAGTACCGCGCCGGGCTGCATCCCCTCGCGCGCGATCTTCTCGCCCGTGGTCACCGCCGCCAATGCGCGGGTGGTGGGAATGCCCAAGGCGTGCATCGCCTCGCCGATCAGGTATTCCCGCAGGACCGGGCCAAGCACCGCCTTGCCATCGCCACCGCGCGAAAACGGTGTGCGCCCGGACCCTTTCAGTTGGATGTCGCGGCGATTGCCATTGCGGTCGATCACCTCGCCCAGCAACAACGCGCGACCATCGCCAAGCTGCTGGGAAAAGCCGCCAAACTGATGCCCGGCATAGGCTTGCGCCAGCGGCGTGGCACCCTCCGGTGCCACACTGCCGGAAAAAATCGCCGCCCCTTCCGGGCTGTCCAGCGCCGCGGCGTCCAGGCCCAGGTCTTCCGCAAGGTCGCGGTTCAGCGCGACGATTTCCGGCTGCGGTGCCGCCTCGCCCTGCCAGGGCACGTAATATCCCTCCAGCTGGGTGGCATAGGTGTTGTCAAAGACGAATTGCGGCGGCTGGGTGTTCATGCTGTCCAACGTGTCTTGTTGCCCGGGTTATTCGGCCGCCTCGCGGCGCGGCAGCACCCAGTTGGGACGGACGAAATGGCAGGTATAGCCATTGGGAACCCGTTCCAGATAGTCCTGATGCTCTGGCTCTGCCTCCCAGAAATCGCTCGCCGGTTCGACCTCTGTCACCACCTTGCCCGGCCACAGGCCGGAGGCATCGACATCGGCGATCGTATCCAGCGCCGCGGCCTTTTGCGCCTCGTCGACATAGTAGATGGCCGAGCGATAGGATGGCCCGCGATCATTGCCCTGCCGCAGCGGCGTGGTCGGGTCGTGTATCTGAAAGAAGAACTCCAGCAGCTTGCGATAACCGATCGTGGCGGGATCATAGCGTATCTCTATCGCCTCGGCATGGTTGCCGTGGTTCCGATAGGTGGCGTTGGGCACATCGCCGCCAGTGTATCCAACGCGCGTGGCGCGCACACCGGGCAGCTTTCGGATCAGATCCTGCATACCCCAGAAACACCCGCCGGCAAAAACGGCACGTTCTTCGTTCATTGGACGTCCTCCACTTGATCTATGTAGTCGCCATAGCCTTCGGCCTGCATATCATCGCGATGCACGAACCGCAGCGAGGCAGAGTTGATGCAGTACCTTAACCCACCCCGGTCGCGTGGCCCATCGGGAAACACATGGCCAAGGTGGCTGTCGCCGTGGGTGGACCGAACCTCGGTACGGATCATGCCGAGCGTGTTGTCACGCAATTCGTTCACATGGGCCGGTTCGATGGGTTTGGTAAAGCTGGGCCAGCCACAGCCGGATTCGAACTTGTCGGACGAGGCGAACAGCGGCTCGCCCGATACGATATCCACGTAGATGCCGGGTTCCTTGTTATCAAGGTATTCGCCGGTGCCGGGGCGCTCGGTTCCGCTTTGCTGGGTAACGCGGAACTGGGTCGGGTTCAGCCGGGCAATCGCCGCTTCGGTCTTCTGGTAAGTGGTCATCTTTTGCGCTCTTCCTGGTTGATTGCATCAAGATGGCCCCTGACGGGGCAAATTGCCAATAGCCAGACGCCAGGGAAACGGTTTTTGCGGGTCACGTCTGCGTCAGTCCGGGCGCAGGCGCGGCCCTTGCAATATTTCTGCACTTCACATGTTGCGCGCGCGGGATTCCGGCTATCAGGTGTCTATCCGGGCATTTTTCCGGTCAAACCGGAAATTGCCATGACCGAAATTCCAGAAAGGCGAATGCGATGCGAATAACCGAACGACGCGATACTTCCCTGGCCATCGCCCGTGCCGCCGGCGATCTGGCGCTGGATTATTTCCGCAAGCAGGACAGCCTGCGCATCGACCGCAAGGGGCACCAGGATTACGTCAGCCAGGCGGATCGCCAGGTTGAACTGCTGGTGCGCCGGAAGCTGGCGGATGCGTTCCCGGACGACGCCATCGTTGGCGAGGAACATGCGCCAACGCCGGGCAGCTCTGGCTTCAGCTGGGTGATCGACCCGATCGACGGCACCGCGAATTTCATCAGCGGTATTCCGGCGTGGGTGGTCGTGATTGCCGGGGTCGCGGACGGACAAACCCAGGTCGGCGTCATTCACGACCCGTGTCATGGCGAAACATGGGTGGCACAGCGCGGCGGCGGGGCAACGCTGAACGGCGCGCCGCTGCAGTTGTCCGCAGGCCGCGGCCTGAAGGACGGCACGGTCGGGATCGGGTATTCCAACCGGGTCGGATACGACGGCGTGCTGCGGCTGATGCAGGCGATTTTCGACGAGGGCGGAATATTTCTGCGCAACGCGACCGGGGCGCTGTCGCTGGCCTATGTCGCCTCGGGGCGGCTGCTGGGCTATAGCGAAGAGCACATGAATGCCTGGGATTGTCTGGCGGGCCAGTTGATCGTGGCAGAAGCCGGCGGTCGCGTCGAGGTGCAGGACGCCGACAGCATGATCGCCGATGGCGGGCGCGTGATCGTCGGCCTGCCGGGCGTGTTTGACGACTTGCTGCGCATTTCGGAAAGGGCGTTTGGCGGCTGAAACCTGCGGCGAACGAAGGTAGTTTCCATAGGCATTGCAAGATCTTGATCTGGAAAATTCGCGCTTTGCGTGTAGACTTGGCGAATTGGCCGAAAGTTTTTTGGAGAACGCCATGCACAGAAGAGAGCTTTTGGGTGGCACCGCCGCGCTTGTTCTGGCGCAGGTCCGCTGGGCGGCAGCTGCGGAACTGGAAACCCTGCAATCCGGTCCGCCCTATCGCGCCTTGCCCGAGAAACAAAGCAAGCATGGCAAACTGACAACCGTGCTGAACATGGCCACCGGCAGTTTCGATGTGGGCGGACGCACCTTGCGCCTTCCCGCCTACAACGACACAATGCCCGGCACTTTGTACCGTCTGCGTCCCGGCGACACGCTGAAATGGACGCTGCGCAACAACATGACGGACGATCTTGGCCTGCCACTGGGCGCGACCGGGGCAAACGAGGCTCAAAAGGCGCTGAACTATACCAACGTGCATACGCATGGGTTGCAGGTGTCGCCCGGCGACGGTTCCGACAATGTCTATCGCGTCATCAAACCGGGCGAGAAACACACCTATACCTACAAGATTCCCGGGCCGGAATCCGGGCGACCGCAGCCTGCCGGGCTCCACTGGTATCACCCGCACAAGCATGGATCGACCAGCCATCAGGGCTGGCAGGGGCTGGCCGGACCGATTGTGATCGAGGGCGAGATCGACAGGGTGCGCGCCGTCGCGGCTGCGCGCGAGCGGGTGATGGTTCTGAACGAAATCCTGATCAACGATCAGGGCGAAACGCCGACCGCGGGCATCGTTCCCACCGCGGGACCGGTGCCGTTCACCTCGGTTCCGGCGATGCCGATGGATATCCTGTTTCCCGTCAACGGCGTGCTGCGCCCCGACATTGACGTCCGTCCGGGCGAAACCCAGCGCTGGCGGGTTCTGGCCGCCGGACCGCACCGGGTGTTTCACCTGAAGATAGACGGGCACGACATGTGGCAGATCAGCCAGGATGGCATCCCCTTCGCCAAGGCGCGCAAGGTTTCGTCCATCGTGCTGGCCCCGGGAAACCGTGCCGAATTCATCATCAGGGGCGGTGCACCGGGCCGTTACGCGTTCCGCGCCCTTGCGTTTTCGCAAGGCCATCCCGGTGGCGCGCGGCCAGAGAAAATTCTGGGCACGCTGGTTTCGGCGGGCGAACCGATGAACGGGGAATTGCCCGGCGATCTTGTGGAACCGCTGACGATCCCGGCCAAGGCGCGCAAGGTTGTCAACGAGCGCACGGTACGGTTTTCCGGCGATATCTCGACCCAGCCGGTGCAGTTCTTTCTTGATGGCAAGCCGTTCAGTGGCAGCCGGATCGACCAGGCGGTGCTGGTCGGCACCACCGAGGAATGGACCCTGATCAACGAGGACGTGTTTCGTCACCCGTTCCACATCCATGTCAATCCGTTTCAGGTGATCGAAATCAATGGCCAGCCCACGAATGACGACAGTTGGTGGGATACGTTCATGCTGCCCTCGAAAGGGTCGGCCAAGATACGCATGTATTTCCGGCCCGACGTGTCCGGACTGACTGTTTATCACTGTCACATCCTGCCGCACGAGGATAACGGGATGATGGCCAATATCCTGCTTTACGGGGCCGACCTGCCGCAGGGCTTTGGGCCTGAAGGGGGGCACCACTGATGAAAAAGCGTATCTTCCTGACCCTTCCTGCCCTGTGTTTCGCCGCTGTTGCGCAGGCGCAGGACGCCGGCATATTTCAGTATGTCTTTACGCAATCCTACAAGAACCCGGCTGATCCGCCCGGGCGGATGCAACCGATCCGTGCGGGCGTTCCGGTGCAAGTACAACTGCCCGCCGGGCCGGGCGTATGGGTGTATGATGCCGGTGAAAGCAGCAACGTGGCGCTGACCGGCGAAGGGTCGTTTGACTCTCCCGACCGGATTGCGGGGACCGACACGATCCAGACCTTCAGTTTTGCCGTTGCGGACGGGGCTGATCGCGCGAAAATCGTGGTGACGACAGACAATCTGCCACCCAGCCTTGCCGATATCGTTCCGGGTGGCGTTTTTGATCTGAGCCTGCAGGTGGTCTCGCCGTAACGGCCCGCAGTCGCGGTCCTTCATGGATTGGCCGGCGCGCGGATCGCGTCTTTCAGGGCTGTTTCTCGTCGTCCCGATCAGGCGCGACGGGGTCGAAGACGACGAAGAACTGATAGCCCAGAAATACCGTCGCCGCGCCGAACAGGATTGCCCAGAAAACGTTGCTGCCCACCAGTTCGAACACTGTCCAGACAGCGCAGAAACCGACAATCAGAACCCGCAGCCACAGCGGTTTGAACATCGGCGACTGGACGTCAAAGAACTTGTTCACTGTGCGCCCCGATCTGCCGGTTCCGCCAAATCTGCGGCGCATGTATCCAGTGTGGCATTCGGTCGGATCATTCTCATGTTGTCGCTTCCTTGCCTGCTGCACCCAGGGCATCAGACAGCACCATGCGTGGGTCAGGTCAAGGTGATTGCGCGATTGAGTGCCATCCTTTGACAGTGAAACCGTGGCGTCGCCTTGGGATTCCGGTTTTTCGTGCAAATCCTCCCGACCTCCGCCTTACGGTTCCCGGAATGTGTACCTAGCCCAGAATTTCGGCCACTTTCACTGCACGCCCCTCATCTACAGATTTCATCGCCGCCAGCGCCAGGGCCAGGGCGCGCAACCCGTCTTCACCCGACACGGGCGGCGGGGTGCCATCGGTCACGGCCTTCACGAATGCCTCGATCTCGGCGCGATAGGCGTTCATGTAGCGGGTGATGAAGAAATGCTGATTGGGCGGGCGGGTATAGCCGTCGGGCCCGGCGAATTCGACCCGTGCCTCGGCGTGGTTGATGGCAGAGACCGCACCCAGAGATCCGTGCACCTCGATCCGTTGGTCATAGCCATAGGTGGCCCGGCGTGAATTGGAGATCGTGCAATGCGCCCCCGACGCCGTGGTCATCAGTATCGAGGCG
>JAJDOB010000225.1 GCA_022340385.1 Rhodobacter sp. | reverse complement strand
GCAGCGGGGCACAAGACGCTTGCGCCGAAACTGATAGAGGCGCTCAACGCGCAGGGCGCGGGGGAAATCATCGTGATCTGCGGCGGGGTGATCCCGCAGCAGGATTATGAATTCCTGAGGAAGGCGGGCGTAAAGGCAATCTTTGGCCCCGGGACCAATATCCCCGAGGCCGCGCAGGATATCCTGCGCCTGATCCAGAAGGCGAGAGCGGCATGACCAAGCGCGGCAAGATCCTGCTGGGCATGGCAGCGGGGGTCGGCTGGGGCATCGCGCTGGTCTGGATCGGCACGGTCTATGTCAACCTGCCGATCTTCACCTACACCTGGACGCTGGCGCTGGCCTTTCTGTTTCCGGGGCTGTTTCTGGCGGCTGTCATCGGCCGTATCGCGCAGCGCCGGTTCTTCGACGATGCGATCATCGACGGCGAACCGCTGCGTGTCGGCAGTGGCGCCGAAATTGACGCGCGGGTCTTGCAGAACACCATCGAACAGATCGTGCTGGCGCTGGTGCTGTGGCCGGTCACGGGCTATGTGCTGGCCACCGACGGCCCGGGGGTGGTGATGTGTCTGGGCATCGGGTTCCTGATCGCACGGGTGCTGTTCTGGGTGGGCTATCACATCTCGCCGCCGCTGCGGGCCTTCGGGTTTGCCGCCACCTTCTATCCAAGCGTGATCGCGGTGATCTGGTCCGGTCTGTGGTGGGTGGTGCGATAGCAGGGGCAGGCGGATGGCACATCTGGAACTCGATCACATTGTGATCTCTGCAGAGCGGCTGGAAGACGGCCGGGCCCATGTTGAAAAACTGCTGAACCTGACTTTGGCGCCGGGCGGCAAGCATCCGGACATGGGGACGCATAATGCACTGTTAAATCTTGGAAAAACCTATCTGGAGGTGATCGCGATCGACCCCGACGCACCCGGGCCCGACCATGCAAGATGGTTCGATCTGGACAATTTCAGTGGCCCGCCCCGGCTGACCCACTGGGTGGCGCGCACCGACGATCTTGCGGGTGCGCTGGCGCTGGCGCCGCCCGGCACCGGCACGGCGCGCGCGCTCAGCCGCGGTGATCTGCGCTGGAAGATGGCGGTGCCCGGCAACGGAAAACTGCCCTATGACGGTGGGTTTCCGGGCCTGATTTCCTGGCAGGGCGACGTGCATCCAACCGGGTTGCTGCCAAAGGCCAACTGCCGGTTGAGCGCGCTGCACATTACCCATCCGCGGGGCGAGGATCTGCGCGCCGATCTTGGCAAATTCGAGGGTGGTCTTGGCACCCGGATCGAAGCGGGCGCGGCTTTCGGGATCCGCGCGACCGTCCTGTGCCCCTGCGGCTCCGTCACGCTGACATGACGATCCGCGATGCTACCGCGGCCGACGCCGCCGCCATCGCCGCGATCTGGAACCCGGTGATCCGCGACAGCGAAATCACCTTCAATTCCGTCGAGAAATCCGCGGCCGAAGTCGCCGCGCTGATCGCGGAGCGCCACGCGGCGGGCCATGCGTTTCTGGTGGCAGAGACCGACCGCACCGTCCGCGGATTCGCCAGCTACAGCCAGTTTCGCGGCGGCAGCGGTTACGTGCACACCATGGAACACACCGTGATCCTTTCCGCCGCCGCCCGGGGGCTTGGTCTGGGCCGCGCCGTGATGCAGGCGCTGGAGGATCACGCCCGCGCCCGATCCGTTCACGCGATGATCGCCGGGATCAGCTCTGCCAATCCGGACGCGATGCGATTTCACGCGCGCTTGGGCTATGTCGAAGTCGGGGTGCTGCCCGAGACCGGGCGGAAATTCGGCCGCTTGTACGATCTGCACCTGATGCAAAAGCGGCTGTAGCGCACGGGTCTGCCAGAACTGTGACGCATCCGTGCGCAAATTCGGATACACCCGCGCCGGATTTCCCGATATGGTCGCCCGCATGTCGATCTGGACCCGCATATCCGCCGCCTTGTCCTCGCTTGCTGCCGGCGAGGGGTTGAGCGCGGTATTCGAAAAGCTGCGCAAGCCGCCGGAACGCTCGATTGCCTTCACCATCGCTGTGATTGCGCTGGGCGCCAAGATGGCCAAGGCCGACGGGCAGGTGACACGCAACGAGGTCAGGGCGTTCCGCGAAGTGTTCCACATCCCGCCCGAGGCAGAGCCCGAGGCCGCGCGCGTGTTCGACCTGGCACGTCAGGACGTCGCCGGATTCGACGATTATGCCCGCCGCATCGGCGCGATGTTCCCGCCCGATTCCGGCGTGCTGTGCGATCTGATGGAGGGGCTGTTCCACATCGCGCTGGCCGACGGCACCTATCATGACAACGAGAATGACTTTCTGGCCCGGGTCGCCGATATCTTCGGGCTGGATGCGCATCAGTTTGCCCGCCTGCGCGCGCGATTCGTGCCCAACGCCACCCCCGATCCGCATGATGTGCTTGGCGTGACGCCCGACATGCCGCTGGATGATATCCGCAAGGTCTGGCGCCGGCTGGTGCTGGACAGCCATCCCGACCGGCTGATCGCGCGCGGGCTGCCCGAGGAAGCGGTCAAAATGGCCGAAACCCGCCTGATCGCGCTGAACCGGGCTTGGGAAGACATCAACAAAGAAGCGGCGTGATGCGGATTGCCACCTACAATGTCGAATGGTTCGACAACCTGTTCGACGACGACGGCCGGCTGATCGGCGGCAACGGCTGGTCGGGCCGTCAGGACATCACCCGCGCCCAGCAGACAGAGGCGCTGGGCATCGTTTTCACGGCGCTTGACGCGGACGCGGTGCTGGTGGTCGAAGCCCCTGACACGAACCGGCGGCGCAATACGATCCGGGCGCTGGAAGGCTTTGCGCGCAGCGTCGGGTTGCGCGCCAGCGTGGCCCTGACCGGTTTTACCAACGGCACCCAGCAGGAACTGGCGCTGCTGTACGATCCGGCCGTGATCACGGCACGGCACGATCCGCAGGGCGATCCCACGGGAAAGCATGGCGCCTTTGATGCGCCGCGATTTGACGGCGTCTTTCGCATCGACCTGGACACCGATGCCGCCCCCGAACAGGTGACGTTTTCCAAGCCGCCGCTCGAAGTGGCGCTGGAAAGCCGCGACGGCCTGCAGACGCGCCTGATCGGGGTGCACATCAAGTCGAAAGCGCCGCATGGCGCCCGCAGGGCCGAGGACATCATGCGCATCGCCATCGACAACCGCCGCAAGCAACTGGCGCAATGCATCTGGCTGCGCCAGCGGGTGGAACATCACCTGGAGGCGGGCGAAAACCTGATCGTGCTGGGCGATTTCAACGATGGCCCGGGGCTGGACGAATATGAAAAGCTGTTCGGACGCTCGGGCGTGGAAATCGTGCTGGGCGACGATGGCTGTCCCTGCCTTTACGATCCGCATGCCCGCATGGCGCTGTCGCAAAGGGTCGGCGCCATGCCGTCCACCGCGCGATTCTATCTGCGCCACGAGGAACGCTATTTGCAGGCGTTGCTGGATTACGTGATGGTGTCGCCGGGGCTGCACGCGATGAATCCGCGCTGGCGCATCTGGCATCCCTTTGATGATCCGGTCTGTTATCGCACGCCTGAACTGCGCGAAGCCCTGCTGACGGCGTCCGATCATTTCCCGGTCAGCCTGGATTTGCCGGGCGAAGTTCAGCCGGGTTCTTAAAAACGTCGCGCAGACGTGCTATATTGGTCGCATGACAAGATTTGCCACATATACGCTGTGCGCTGCCTTGGCGGTCTCACCGGCGTTCGCTTTCGCGCAATCCGATGAACGTCAGGATCTGCGCGAGGGGATGGATTTGCTGTCGGAAGGCACGAAACTGCTGCTGAAGGGCCTGATGGGCGAGATCGAGCCTGCGCTGCGGGAACTGGAAGGTGCGTTGCAGGACTGGAACGCCTATCACCCGCCAGAGGTGCTGCCGAACGGTGATATCATCATCCGCCGCAAGACGCCCAAGATGCTGACACCGCCGCTGTCGGAAGACGGCGAGATCGACCTGTAAAGCGCAATCCGAAAAGTGGGCACCGGTTTTCGGAATGAATTGCGCGACAACAGGGGCGTGCAATCCGAAAAGTGGGCACCGGTTTTCGGAATGAATGGGCTTTAGGAACAATAACTTGGCGTGAGGTCTCTGCCGGGGTCGGATCGGTGCCGTGTCAGGCGGAGGCGCGTATCTGTTTGACCACGGGTTCGCCGCCCAGTGCCTCTGCAAGCGCCTGAAACCGCGCCTCTGCCACTTCGCCGAACAGTCCCATCGCGCGTTTGGGCAGGCGCAGTTCAAGCTTCTTCTTCTTCGGGAACCAGCGCAATTCACCAATCAGATCGGCGTCGTCGGCTGCCAGCATCGACGAGAACCGCAGCCCCTTGCCCAGCACCTCGGCCATCGCGATGTCCTTTTCGCTCAGCAGATCGAACAGGGGTTCGAACCGGGTGCCGGACCGGCTGTTCTTGTAGCGATGCAGCAGGGCAAGCCCCAGGAAGATCCGGCCGGAGTGGGTCAGGCCGCCAAGGCTGGCGCGGGTCACATTGTCAAAGCAGACTTCGTGACGGTAGTCGGGATGCGCGCGCCAGCTGACATCATGCAGAAGGCAGGCCGCCTTGATGACCCGCCGCCGCCCGACGGGCACCGACCTGAACAGCGGCGCCAGAAACTTGTCCAGCACCGGGCCGAACCCGGGCTGGCGCGCGTCCTTGTCTTCGGCAAAGCGGCAGGCCTCGATCAGCGGGTCGCGATGGCGCAGTTCATCCGGCATCTGTTCGTACAGCATCCCCTCGCGGATCCCATAGCTTGAAATCGCAATCTCATGCGGTTTCAGGCGCCGCAGCAGCGCCCTCAGCACTTCGCAGGCCAGCGGCACCAGCGCCATGCGCGCCTCTGATATG
>JAJDOB010000215.1 GCA_022340385.1 Rhodobacter sp. | reverse complement strand
GTCTTGATCACCTTGCCCTGCAGGCGCGCGCCGTCGAAGGGCGTGTTCTTCGATTTCGACTGCAATGCGAAGCGGTCCAGAACAAACGGCGCGTCCGGGTCGAACAGCACCAGATCGGCAGGCGC
The DNA here is from genome assembly GCA_022340385.1 of Rhodobacter sp. Classification (GTDB taxonomy): domain Bacteria; phylum Pseudomonadota; class Alphaproteobacteria; order Rhodobacterales; family Rhodobacteraceae; genus CALGTJ01. Next base: position 10,790 of record JAJDOB010000215.1, on the reverse strand, counting down.
GCCGGGGCACAGGCGGCCCGAGGCCAGGCCAAGCCGGCGCGCGGGGTTGAGCGACAGGGCGCGAAACAGTTGCGGCAGGCCAAGCTGGCCGGCATGGCAAAGCCGCAGCGCGGCGGGAAGCAGGGTTTCCAGCGCGACCGCGCCGCTGGCGGCCTCTTCGAAGGGGCGGCGCTTGCTTTCTTCATCCTGGGGCGTGTGCATCGAACTGATGATGTCGATCAGGCCGGACGCGACCGCCTCGATCATCGCCAGCCGGTCGTCTTCGGCGCGCAGCGGCGGCTTGATCTTGAAAAAGGTCCGGTAGTCGCCGACGTCCAGTTCGTTCAGCGTCAGGTGGTGGATGTTGACCCCGGCGGTGACATCCAGGCCGGCGGCCCTGGCACGTTGCAGCGCCGGCAGCGCGGCGGCGGTGCTGAGATTGTCGGCGTGATAGCGCGCGCGGGTCATGTCGATCAGCGCGAGGTCGCGTTCCAGCCCCAGCCGTTCGGCCATCGGCGACACCGCCGGAAGCCCGCGCAGCGAGGCGAATTTGCCAGAGGTGGCCGAGGCCCCGGAACTGAGCCCGGGATCCTGGGGATGCGCGATGACCAGCGCGCCAAGCGAGCGGGCATAGGTGAGCGCGCGCGAGAACACCTTGGTGTCGGCGACCACGGCATCGCAGTCGGTAAAGGCGACCGCCCCGGCATCCAGCAGAAAGCCGATCTCGACCATTTCGCGCCCCTGCCGGCCCTTGGTCAGCGCCGCCATCGGGTGGATGTTGACGCGCGCGGCCTCGGCGGCGCGGCGGGTGACGAATTCAAGCTGCTCGGGGCTGTCGATGACCGGCGTCGTATCGGGGCGGGTGATCATCGTGGTCACCCCGCCCGCCGCCGCCGCCCGCCCGGCAGAGCGGAAGCTTTCCTTGTGGCGTTCGCCGGGTTCGCAAATCTTCACGCCCAGATCGACGATGCCGGGGGCAAGCACCTTGCCGGCGCAGTCGAAAATGTTTCGCGCGCGAAACATTTGCTCTTTTATTTCAGTCTCTTGCGTTAAGACTTCGGTAATCTTTCCGTCTGAAATCCTGACTGCACCGGTAAATTCCCGATCTGCCTCGGGGTCGATCAGGCGCGCGTTTGTCAGCAGCAACTCTGTCATAGAGCACCTTTTTGGATTTGCAGCATCAGGTCATACACCCGGTCGCCATCGTCGATGTTTTCAAAGCCGATGTCGACGCGGTATTCGCCATGTTCCGTGCGTTTCATTTCGTGGGCGAAATAGATTGCCGAGAACAGATCCCTTTCGAACCGCAGTTCGGTTTCCGCGCCGATGGGATAGCTGTTCAGCCGCCGACCCAGCACCGGCATGTCCGTGCCGATGAATGCGCGCCGGTTGGTGAGGGTGAAAAAGCTGTGGTGGCGTATTACGGCGTCCCGCAATGGGATGCCGATGACCGAAACGACGGCCAGCACCAGCATGAACCAGATCACCCAGGTTTCGGATTCGCCAAGGAAGAAGAACAGGATCACCAGAACAGCGCCTGCCCCGAACAGCCCGCTGTTGTACTGGCGGCGCCAGTAGAATGCCTGCTTCGGGCCGCCCTGCCACAGAATCCGCTCGCCCGGGCGCAGGATGCCGCGCCATTCGGCGGGCACGTCCCTGGCGGGTTCGGTCATGTGCGCTGCCTTTGCGCGTTGCGCATCAGGCGGTAGACCTCGGCACCGTCCGCGATGCGCTCGAACCCGATGTCCCGCCGGGTCGAGCGATTCCGGGACCGGCGGAATTCATGCGCGAAATGGATCGTCGCGGGATCGCCCGCGTCATAGGTCAGCGGGGTTTCGGCGGTGATCGGATAGCTTTTCAGCCGGCGCCCGACAAAGGGCCGGTCGGTGGCGACGAAGGCGCGATGGTTGGTCAGCGTGTACCAGGTGTGCCGCCGCTTCCACGCGCTGAAGAACGGCGTGCCGAAGGCCAGGCTGAGGCCGACAGAGAAATGGATCAGACCGAACATCCAGAAAACACCGCCGGACCTGGCGGCCATCGTCATCCAGACCAGCGCGAAGCCGGCGAAGCCGAGGCCGAAAAGAAAGGTGAACAGGTGAGAGATCTTCCAGACCACTTTTGCGTCGGGGCGGCCCTGCCACAGGATCGTCTCGTCCTTGTCCAGTATGCCCTGCCAGCCGTCGGGGGGAGTCATGGTGCGAACCCTCCCAGCAGCCAGATTGCGGCCAGCACCACCACCGCGGCGACCACCACCAGCGACAGCATGGCGGCGCCCGCCAATCTGGGCGCACCTGCGCCGGTTCCGGGGGCGACGCGCGCGGCAGGGATCGTGCCGGACCCGATCGCGGGCGGCAACGGCGCGGCGATTTCGGGCGGGATCAGCCGATAGGTGCCCAGATGCGTCAGCGGCGGCACCGGCGCCAGGGTTTGGGTGACGCCGCAGAACGCCTTGCTGTGCAGGATCACGATCTGGCCGTCCGCCGCCTTCAGCCTGGCCAGGTCATCGGCGATGTCGGCCGGGTCGATGCCCAGCCCGTCGGTCAGATAGCCGGGCAGGCCGACGCCGGCCAGATCGCGGGAATGAAAGCTTTCGACATGCGCCATGTCCAGCGGATCCGCCCCCAGCATCGCGCCAAGCGGCACGGTGTCGGCGGCATCGTCGGCGGGAAAGGTGAACACCCGCACGACTTCGCGCTCGTTGGCGGTGACATGCAGGGGCGAAGGCTCAGGCATGGACGGGCTCTGGCGTGCGGCGCAGGTTGCGGGCCAGAAGGTCCATCGCCGCCATGCGCACGGCGACGCCCATTTCGACCTGCTCCTGAATGACCGAACGGTTGATGTCGTCGGCAATGGTGCCGTCGATCTCGACCCCGCGGTTCATCGGGCCCGGGTGCATCACGATGGCGTCGGGTCTGGCATGGCCCAGTTTTTCGGCATCGAGCCCGAAGCGGTGGAAATATTCGCGTTCCGACGGGATGAAGCCGCCGTCCATGCGTTCCTTTTGCAGGCGCAGCATCATCACCACGTCGACATCCCGCAGGCCGGCTTTCATGTCGTCGAAAACCTCGACCCCCCAGTCGGCGGCCCCGGCGGGCATCAGCGTGGGCGGCCCGATCAGGCGGATGCGGCTTTCCATCTTGCCCAGCAGCAGGATGTTGGACCGCGCCACGCGCGAATGCGCGATGTCGCCGCAGATCGCGATGTTCAGGCGATGCAGACGGCCCTTGGCGCGCCGGATGGTCAGCGCGTCCAGCAGCGCCTGCGTGGGGTGTTCGTGGCGCCCGTCACCGGCGTTCAGTACGGCACAGTTTACCTTTTCGGCCAGCAGGTTGACCGCGCCCGACATCGGATGCCGCACCACCAGCAGGTCGGGGTGCATGGCGTTCAGCGTCAGCGCCGTGTCGATCAGGGTTTCGCCCTTTTTGACGCTGCTGGTCTGCATCGCCATGTTCATCACATCGGCACCCAGACGCTTGCCGGCGATTTCGAAACTGGCCTGCGTGCGGGTCGAGTTTTCGAAGAACATGTTGATCTGCGTCAGCCCCGCCAGCACGTCAGAGCGTTTGAGCGGGCTGCGGTTCAGATCGACATAATGGTCGGCCAGGTCGAGAATCGCGGTGATATCCTGGGGGTCCAGGTGCTCGATGCCCAAAAGATGGGTCTGGCGAAAGGTCATGGCGCCTCGGGTCCGGATTTTCATGGCTTATAGGGGCGGATTGGGCGGGCGACAAGCCGGGTGACGCGGCGGATCGGTTTTCGGTTCCGAAGGGCGCGGGGAAGGCGTAGCCTTGGCGCATGGAATCGGGGTTGGGATATCACGACGCAAGGGCCCTGCTGGAATGGCAGGTCGAACTGGGCGTTAACGAGGCGATCGGCGAGGTGCCGGTCAACCGCTACGAGGTGCCCGCCGAAGCCCCGAAGCTGAAAGTCGCGCCCGCACCTGCGCCCGCGCCTGTACCGGTTGCCGCCGTGGCCGCGCCCGTGGCAGAGGATGCGGTTGCGGCCGCGACGGCGGCAGCGGCCGGCGCCGGCGACCTGGCGGCACTGCGCGCGGCAATCGAAGGCTTTGGCCATTGCGAGCTGACGCGCGGCGCCAAGACCACGGTGTTCGCCGATGGCAATCCGGGCGCGCGGGTCATGATGATCGGCGAAGCCCCGGGGCGCGACGAGGATATCGCCGGCAGGCCCTTCGTGGGCCGGGCCGGGCAATTGCTGGACCGGATGCTGGCGGCCATCGACCTGGGGCGCGATGTGCCGGACGCGATGAAATCGGTCTATATCACCAATATCCTGCCGTGGCGGCCGCCGCAGAACCGCGATCCGCTGCCGGCCGAGATCGCGATGATGCTGCCCTTCGTGGCGCGGCATGTGGAACTGGTGGATCCGGATGTGCTGGTGCTGATGGGCAACATTTCCTGTCTGGCGCTGCTGGGGCGCAAGGGGATCAGCCGGCTGCGCGGCAATTGGGTGCAGGTGCTGGGCAAGCCGGCGCTGCCGATGTTCCACCCGGCCTTCCTGCTGCGCACCCCGTCGGCGAAACGCGAGGCGTGGCACGATCTGCTGATGTTGCAGGCGCGGCTGCGGGAGGCCGGATGAGGATACTGGCGTTTTCCGACCTGCATCACGCGCGCGGCAAGGCCGAGGCGCTGGTGGTTGCAAGCGCGCAGGCCGATCTGGTGATCGGTGCCGGGGATTTCTGCAATCACCGGCAGGGATTGCCCGAGGCGATGAACCTGCTGGGCGGAATCGCCGCGCCGATGGTGGTGGTGCCGGGCAATGCCGAAAGTGCCGATGAATTGCGCGAGGCCGCGCATGCGGGCACCCATGTCCTGCATGGGCAAAGCTTCGAGATCGCGGGTATCAGGCTGTTCGGGCTGGGTTATGGCGTGCCGGTCACGCCGTTTGGCGCATGGTCCTGCGATCTGGACGAGGTGCAGGCGGCGGCGCTGCTGGCGGGCTGCGCGGCGGCGGATATCCTGGTGATCCACTCGCCGCCCAAGGGCGTGGCCGACATGACCTCTGCCGGGCATTCGGTGGGTTCGACCGCAATCCGCGCGGCGATCGAGCGGGTGCAGCCCAGGCTGGCGCTGTGCGGGCATATCCACGACAGCTGGGGCGTCGAGGGCATGATCGGCGCGACGCGGGTGGTCAATCTGGGGCCGCAGCCGAACTGGTTCGAGGTCGGCCCATGATGGCCGCCGGGATGCCGGTCGATCCGCTGGTGCTGCTGGCGTTCGTTCCGGCGTCGCTGGCACTGAACCTGACACCGGGGGCGGACATGATGTTCTGCCTCGGGCAGGGGCTGCGATCGGGGCCGCGCGCCGCGATGGCGGCGAATTTCGGGATCGCCGCGGGCGGGCTGATCCAGACGGTGCTGGCCGGTCTGGGCCTTGGTGCGGCGGTGGCCGCGCTGCCCGGGGCGTTCGACGTGATCCGCTGGGCCGGGGTCGCCTACCTGTTGTGGCTGGCGGTGGGCACGTTGCGCGCCGGGCCGGTAAGCGGCACCGCTGTAGCGATGACCAGCCACGCCTTTCGCGATGCGATGATCGTCAACCTGACCAACCCCAAGGTGATCCTGTTCGTGCTGGCCTTCGTGCCGCAGTTTGTCGACCCCGCGCGCGCGCCGGTGCTGGTGCAGTTCATCATTTTCGGGCTGGTGATGTTTGCCGGCGGGCTGGTGATCAACGGCGCGGTCGGGGTGTTCGCGGGCGGACTCGGGCGGCGCATGGCGCGCTCGCTACGATTTGCCCGGGTTCTGGGATATGTCAGCGCCGGGGTCTTCGCGGCGCTGGCGCTGAAGCTTGCGGTGATGGAGAGAACATGAGCCGGATTGACGAAACCGCCGAATTCGTGGCCGTGCGCATCGCGGTGCTGACGGTGTCGGACACGCGCGCGCTGGCCGACGACCGGTCGGGCCAGGTGCTGGTCGACCGGCTGGAGGCCGCCGGGCATGTGCTGGCCGACCGCCGGATCATCCGGGACGAGCGTGCCGAGATCGCCGCCCAACTGCGCGACTGGTGCGCCGATCCCGGCGTCGACGTGGTGATTTCCACGGGCGGCACCGGGCTGACCGGGCGCGATGTGACGGTCGAGGCGCATCGCGACGTCTATGAAAAGGAAATCGACGCCTTCGGCACCGTGTTCACCATGGTGTCGTATCAGAAGATCGGCACCAGCGCCGTGCAAAGCCGCGCCACGGGCGGCGTGGCGGGCGGCACCTATCTGTTCGCGCTGCCCGGCAGCCCGGGGGCCTGCAAGGACGCCTGGGACGAGATCCTGCGCTGGCAACTGGATTACCGCCATCGCCCCTGCAACTTTGTCGAAATATTTCCGCGGCTGGACGAACATCAGCGACGGAAATAGCCACGCCGCACGTATCAAGGATTCGCGACACGCGTTATGCTTGGACGTAGACCGGCTTGGCGCTATGTTAGTTTGTCAATTGTGCGTCCTCGGAAAGGCCCGCCCACCATGCGATTTCTGCGCCGAAGCCTTGTCGGTCTTTTTCTGCTGTCGGTGACGGTGGGCTTTCTGGCCTATGCGGTGCAAACCGTGCGGGTCTCTCTGGAAACCCTGTGGGCACAGGAAGCCGTTTCGCGCCCGGCGCGCGAGCGGGTGTTCGCGGTCAACGTTCTGGACTTCGCGCCGCAGCAGATCACCCCGGTGATGACCAGCTTTGGCGAGGTGCGCAGCACCCGGACGCTGGAAGTGCGCGCCAGATCCGGCGGCACCGTGGTGGAGCTTGCCGAAGGGTTCGAGGACGGCGGCCAGGTGAACGCGGGCGAACTGCTGGTGCAGGTCGATCCGTCTGACGCGCAATCGGCGCTGGACGTGTCGAAGGCCGATCTGGCCGAGGCCGAGGCCGAACTGCGCGAGGCGGTGGCGGCGCTGGAACTGGCCGGCGAGGATGTCGCATCGGCGCGCGAACAACAGGCGCTGCGCACGCAGGCGCTGGTCCGGCAGCGCAACCTGCAATCGCGCGGTGTGGGCACAGAGGCGGCGGTCGAAGGCGCGGAACTGGCCGAGGCCGGGGCCAAGCAGGCGGTGCTGTCGCGCCGTCAGGCGCTGGCACAGGCAGAGGCGCGGGTGGAAATGGCCCGCACCGCTGTCGCACGCCGCAATATCGGCCTGGCCGAGGCAAGGCGGCGGCTGGCGGACACGGCGATCAACGCAGAGTTTTCCGGCACGCTGAGCGATGTCGCGGTGGTCAAGGGCGGGCTGGTCCAGAACAATGAAAGGCTGGCGCAACTGGTCGATCCGGCGGCGCTTGAGGTGTCGTTCAGGGTATCGACCACGGAATACGCGCGCCTGCTGGACGAGGCCGGCCGCCTGATCGGGTCGGAGGTCGAGGTCAAGCTGGACGTGCTGGGCATCGACCTGACCAGCAAGGGCGTGATCAGCCGCGAAAGCGCCAATGTCGGCGACGGGCAGACCGGGCGGCAATTGTTCGCGCGCATCGAAAAGCCACAGGGCTTCCGGCCCGGCGATTTCGTCACCGTCGAGGTGCAGGAGCCGGTCCTGCGGTTCGTCGCGGTGCTGCCGGCGGCGGCGGTGGATTCGGCCAGCGAGGTTCTGGTGCTGGGCGACGAAGACCGGCTGGAAATCGCGCCGGTGCAACTGTTGCGGCGTCAGGGCGACAACGTGATCGTGCGGTCGCGCGACCTGGCCGGGCGTGAAATCGTCGCCGAACGCTCGCCCCTGCTGGGCGCGGGCATCAAGGTGCGCCCGATCCGCCCCGATGACAACGCCGAACCCGAAGCCCCCGCGATGGTGGAACTGACCGAAGAGCGGCGCGCCCGGCTGGTGGCCTTTGTCGAGGGCAACTCGCGGATGCCCGAAGAGGCCAAGAAGCGCGTGCTGGCGCAATTGTCGCAACCGCAGGTGCCCGCCCAGATGATCGAGCGGATCGAATCCCGGATGGGAGGCTGACCGATGGCAGATCGGTTCAACCGGGTCGGCGGCATCCTGAGCTATTTTGCCCGGCATCGCACAGCGGCCAACCTGCTGCTGGTGGTGCTGATCGCCGCCGGGATCGCCGCGTTCCCGCGGATGCGGGCGCAGTTCTTCCCGGATGTCATCATCGACAATGTGCGCATCAACGTCGCCTGGGATGGCGCCGGGGCCGAGGATGTCGACCGCGCCATCGTGCAATTGCTGGAACCGGCGCTGATTTCGGTCGAGGGCGTCGAAAGTTCCGAGGCGACGTCGCGCGAAGGGTCAACCAGCATCCTGCTGGAATTCGAACCGGGCTGGGACATGGGGCGCGCGGCGGACGATGTGCAGGCGGCAGTCGATGTGGTGACCAACCTGCCAGAGGATGCCGACGATCCGGTGGTGCGGCGCGGCGCGTGGCGCGACCGGGTCACCGATGTGGTGATCACCGGTCCGGTGGGCGTCGATCAACTGGGCCGGTTTGCCGATGAATTTGTCACACGGCTGTTTGCCGTCGGGGTGACGCGCACCACGATCCGGGGCATTGCCGCGCCCGAAACCGTGGTCGAGGTGCCGTCGCTGTCGCTGGTCCGCCATGACATCACGATGCGAGAGATCGCCGACGCCATCGCCGCCGAGGCCGAGGCCGACCCGGCGGGCGATGTCGGCGGCGCCAACGCGCGGGTGCGCACCGGCGTGGCCAAGACCAACGCCGATCAGATTTCCGGAATCGTGCTGCGCTCCAACCCCGATGGCTCGAAGCTGCTGGTGGGCGATGTCGCGCGTATTTTCGTCGGCGGGGTCGACCGCGACCGCGCCTATTACGTGGGCGAGCATCCGGCGATTTCGGTCCGTATCGACCGGTCTGACCGGGGGGACGCGATCAAGATTCAGCATCAGGTCGAAGAGGTCGCCGCCGAACTGGAACTGACCCTGCCCGAAGCGGTGAATATCGAGTTGATCCGCACCCGGGCCGAGGCGATTACCGGGCGGCTCAACATCCTGCTGGACAACGGTCTGCTGGGGCTGGGGCTGGTGGTTGCGCTGCTGTTCCTGTTCCTGAACGCGCGTACCGCCTTCTGGGTGGCGGCGGGCATTCCGGTGTCGATGACCGCGACGATCGCGATGATGTATGCCTTCGGGCTGACCATCAACATGATCAGCCTGTTCGCGCTGATCATCACGCTGGGCATCGTGGTGGACGATGCCATCGTGGTTGGCGAGCACGCCGATTTCCGGGCGCGAAAACTTGGCGAAAGCCCGATGGATGCGGCGGAAAACTCGGCGCGGCGGATGTTTCCGCCGGTGTTTTCCGCGACGATGACGACGATCATCGCGTTCTTCGGGCTGGTTGCGATCGGCGGGCGCTTTGGCGACCTGATCGCGGATATTCCGTTCACGGTGATCGTGGTCCTGACCGCCTCGCTGATCGAGTGTTTCCTGATCCTGCCCAACCACATGGCGCATTCCATCGGGCATTCCAGCAAGCAGCACTGGTATGATCTGCCCAGCCGGGTGGTGAACAGAGGGTTCGGCTGGTTCCGCGAGGTGATCTTTCGCCGGATCATGCAATTCGTGGTCTGGGCGCGCTATCCGGTGTTTGCCGGCGCGCTGCTGATCCTGGCGATGCAGGTGGCCCCGTTCATCACCGGCGATCTGCCCTGGCGTTTCTTCAATTCGCCCGAGCAGGGGTCGGTGTCGGGCAATTTCGCGATGGCGCCGGGGGCAACCCGCGAGGACACGATGGCGATGATGCGCGAAATGCAGCGCGCCACCGATGCGGTCGCCAGGCGGCTGGAGGCCGAGCACGGGCGCAACCCGCTGGATTACGTGATCGCCGAGGTTGGCGGAAACACCGGGCGCGGGCTGTCGGGGGTGGAAAACAAGGAAGAGTTCCAGCTTGGGTCAATCGCGATCGAACTGATCGACGCCGATCTGCGCCCCTATTCCAGTTTTCAGTTCGTCGCCGATCTGCAGGACGAGGTGCGCAAGCACCCGCTGGTCGAAACGGTCAGCTTTCGCGGCTGGCGGTCCGGGCCGGGCGGCGATGCGCTGGACGTGCAGCTTTATGGCGCCGACAGCGAACGGCTGAAGGCCGCCGCCGAGGAACTGAAAAAGACACTGTCGCAATTCCCCGAGGTTTCGGCGCTGGAGGACAGCCTGGCCTATGGCAAGGAGGAGCTGGTGCTGGACCTGACGCCGCAGGGGCAGGCGCTGGGATTCACCATCGACGCGCTGGGCCGGGTGCTGCGCAACCGGCTGAACGGAATCGAGGCGGCGACCTATCCCGACGGGCCACGGTCGGCCTCGATCCGGGTGGAACTGCCGGCCGGCGAACTGACGGCGGATTTTCTGGACCGCACGCGGATGCGCACGCAGGCCGGGCAATACGTGGCGCTGGCCGACATCGTGTCGGTCACCACGCGCGCGGGATTTTCCACTGTGCGGCGCGAGAACGGGCTGCGGCTGGTGTCGGTCACCGGGGATATCTCTGAGGACGACCCGGCGCGCGCGGCAGAGATCATCGAGACGCTGGGCAAGGAGATACTGCCCGAGCTTGAGGAACGCTTTTCCGTCGCCTCGGCGATGTCCGGACTGGCGGAGCAGGAAAGCGATTTTCTGAACGATGCGCGCACCGGATTCATCCTGTGCCTGCTGGGCATCTTCCTGTGCCTGGCCTGGATTTTTTCCAGCTGGACGCGGCCGGTGGTGGTGATGGCGATCATCCCCTTCGGGCTGGTCGGGGCGTTTTACGGCCATATCGCCTGGGATGTGCCGCTGAGCATGTTCTCGATCGTCGGCCTGATCGGGATGACCGGAATCATCATCAACGATTCCATCGTGCTGGTGACAACCATCGACGAATACGCCGCCGAACG
>JAJDOB010000180.1 GCA_022340385.1 Rhodobacter sp. | reverse complement strand
CCACCTCGGTCTTCGGCGCGCCGGGTGGCGCGTTCACGGGCAACTCGGCCCTCGCCTTTGGCATGAAAGTCGGCTTCAGCTTCTGATTCTCTTTCACGGCTTGCTGATAAACCCCGCCCATATCGGGCGGGGTTTTTCTTTGCCACAGGTTTCGGGTCGCCGGGTGCGGATTGCGGCGCTAAACCAATTCGCGTTAAACCTGATTCACCTAACGCTGCCTGAAATCAAAGATTTCAACGCGTTAGATGATGCCTTATCTGTCAAACCAAACGCGAAACGCCATAGACCCCCACTATGACTGACCAGAAAACCCTGTCGGGCCGCGCCTGGGCCGAGCTTTTGCTGCTGTCCGCGCTTTGGGGCGGCTCGTTCCTGTCGATCCGCATTGCACTGGATGAAATCGGCTTTGTCACCGCGGTTCTGCACCGGGTGTTCTGGGCTGCGATTGTCCTGTGGCTGGTGGTTCTGGCGATGCGCCTGCCCCTGCCCCGCACGCCACGGATCTGGGCGGCATTTGTGGTCATGGGCCTGCTGAACAACGTGATCCCGTTCTCGCTGATGGCCTGGGGGCAGTTGTACATAGAGACCGGGCTGACCTCTATCCTGAACGCGGCGACGGCGATCTTCGGCGTGGTGGTGGCGGCAACCGTGTTCCGCGACGAGCGCCTGACCTGGCAGCGCGGGCTGGGTGTCGGCCTTGGGTTCCTGGGCGTTGCCATCGCCATCGGGCTGGACAACCTGACCCGGTTCGATCCCCGCTCTCTGGCGCAACTGGCGGTGCTGGGCGGCGCGCTCAGCTATGCGGTGGCGGGCAGTTGGGCGCGCGCCACGCTGTCGGGACTGCCGCCGCAGGTCGCCGCTGCGGGGATGCTGACCGGATCAAGCCTGATCATGATGCCGGCGGCGCTGTGGCTGGAAGGCGTGCCCGGCCTGGCGCTGCAACCCGGCACATTGATCGCCATCGCCTATTACGCGTTTGCGGCCACGGCCTTTGCCTATCTTCTGTATTACCGGGTGCTGGCGATGGCGGGCAGTGGCAACCTGATGCTGTGCACCCTGCTGATCCCGCCGGTTGCCATCGGATTGGGCGCGCTGGTGCGCGGCGAGGCGTTGTTGCCGCAGGCCTATCTTGGGTTCGGTCTGCTTGCGCTGGGGCTGCTGGTGCTGGACGGGCGCCTTGCGCGGCGGCTGTTTGCGAACTGAGCCATATTAAGACGGCACCGCCCGGCGTTTCAGGCGCGCGCCGTGCCCGGCCCGCCTTGTGCTGCCCCGACGGAAAAGCTGAAAACCTGTGCTGGATTCGGCGCGGGCTTTTGCGTTAGGTAGCGGCGGCGACTTCGGGGGGACGCAGGATGATCTATCAGAACGCGCAGGACTGGCTGGCAGCGCCGCGCAAGAAGGTGCTGTTGTTCGGCATGTCGGGCCTTGGCAAGACCTACCTGTCGAACCTTCTGCGCGCCGGCGGCGAATGGTATCACTACTCGATCGATTACCGCATCGGCACGCGGTACATGGGCGAGCATATCGTCGACAATTTCAAGCGGCAGGCGATGCAGGTGCCGTTTCTGCGCGATCTACTGATGTCGGATTCGATCTATATCGGGTCGAACATCACCTTCAACAATCTTACCCCGCTGTCGACCTATCTGGGCAAGCCCGGAGACCGCGCAAGGGGCGGGCTGGGGTTCGATGAATACCAGCAACGCCAGAGCCAGCACCGGCACGCCGAAACCGCGGCCCTGCTGGACACCCGGCATTTCATAGACCGGGCGCAGGATATCTATGGCTATGCGAATTTCGTCTGCGACAGCGGCGGCTCGATCTGCGAGGTCGTCGACCCCGACGATCCCGCCGATCCGGTGCTGAACGCGCTTTCGGAATCGGTGCTCATGGTCTGGATCGAGGGCAGCGATGCCCATTCCCGCGAACTCGTGCGCCGTTTCGATGCCGCGCCCAAGCCGATGTGCTATCAGCCGGCGTTCCTGCTGGCGTGCTGGGAGACCTATCTGGCGGAAACCGGCGCGAGCGAGGCGAGTGTCGATCCCGATGCGTTCGTGCGCTGGACCTATGGGCGCGCGCTGGCGCATCGACAGCCGCGCTATGCGGCGATGGCCGACAAATGGGGCATCCGGGTCAGTGCCGATCAGGTCGGCAAGGTCAAGTCGCCTCAGGAGTTCGAGGCGCTGATCGCCTCGGCCCTGCCCGGCTAGAATCATGGGAACCGAAAAACTCCATGCGTCGAACCTTCGGGCCGAAGCCACAAAAACGCGACGCATGGAGCCGGGAGAATTGGCTAAACACTCATAAAAACAGTGCGGGGTGGGTTTGAATACCGTCCACTCAACAACGCAAATTTTCTGCCCCGACCAGACATTCCCCCTAGTTTAACACCTAACCACCTACGAATTTCTCTGTGATTTCAGTTGTAAACGCACCCGCGTGACCAAAGCGTTAAACATCCGTTAATGCAGTGTGATACAGCCTGATCTGGTCATTTGCCGCCTTTCCCACTATCTGCAGAATCCGAAATCAAGGAACCCGACGCGATGCCCATCACCCTGCCCTCAGATCTGCCTGCCTTCGACGTGCTCAGCCGCGAAGGGGTAATGGTGATGGCAGACGATCAGGCCGCGCGGCAGGATATCCGCCCGCTTCGCATCGGGCTGCTGAACCTGATGCCCAAGAAGATCCAGACCGAGAACCAGTTCGGTCGCCTGATCGGTGCGACCCCGCTTCAGATCGACTTGCGGCTGATCCGGATGAGCGAACATCAATCCAAGAATGTCGCCCCCGAACACATGGAAGCGTTCTACCGCCCGTTTTCCGACGTCCGGGACGAGAAATTCGACGGCCTGATCATCACCGGCGCCCCGATCGAACATCTGCCGTTCACCGATGTCACCTATTGGGACGAGCTTGAAGAAGTCATGGACTGGACCCAGACCAACGTGCATTCGACCTTCGGCGTTTGCTGGGGCGGCATGGCGATGATGGCGCATTTCCACGGCATCCGGAAACATATGCTGAAGGCCAAGGCGTTCGGCTGCTTCCGGCATCACAATCTTGCGCCCGCTTCGCCCTATCTGCGCGGCTTTTCGGATGATTGCGTGATTCCGGTCAGCCGCTGGACCGAGGTGCGCCAGGACGAGATCGACGCGGCAACCGGTTTGACGACCCTGCTGGGCTCAGAGGACGTGGGCCCTTGCCTGGTCGAGGATCCGGGCCATAGGGCGTTGTATATATTCAACCATTTCGAATATGACAGCCGCACGCTGAAAGAGGAATATGATCGTGACGTGGCAAACGGCACGCCGATCAACATTCCGATGAACTACTACCCCGACGACGATCCCAGCCAGACGCCGCTGAACCGCTGGCGCAGCCACGGGCATCTGCTTTATGGCAACTGGATAAACGAGATTTACCAGTCGACCCCGTATGACATGGACGAAATCGGCAGATAGGGCGGCCCGGGGCCACCTGCCCGCCTGTCGGAATATCCGCAAGGATCAATGCCGCACACCGATTGCGTTGACGTCGCCGTTGGGCATACTGAGGGCAAACAAGTGAAAGAGGTAAACATGTCGCTGCCCTTCGACGGAGCCATCAGTACATTCTACAAGGAGACCGCCCCCGAAGAAATCCGGCGCGCGATCGCAGAGGCGGGCAAGAATGACATCCTGTCAGACACCTATCCCTATCCGGCCGTCATGAAATCCGACAGTTACGATGAAACCATGACCGATCTGCAGATGGAACTGGTCAAGCTGCAGTCCGATGTCAAAGCCAGCGGCAAACGCGTGGTCGTGGTGTTCGAGGGCCGTGATGCCGCCGGCAAGGGCGGCACCATCAAACGCATGCGCGAGAACCTGAACCCGCGTGTGGCGCGCACCGTCGCCCTGTCGAAACCATCAGACCGCGAAGCCGGCGAATGGTATTTCCAGCGTTATGCCCAGCATCTGCCCACCACGGGCGAGCTCGTGCTGTTCGACCGGTCATGGTACAATCGCGCCGTGGTCGAGAAGGTGTTTGATTTCTGCACCGACGATCAGCGCGCGCGGTTCTTCCAGCAGCTTCCCGAATTCGAGGACATGCTGGTCAGCGAAGGCATCCATCTGGTCAAGCTGTGGCTGAATGTCGGGCGCGCCGAACAGCTGCGCCGGTTCCTGGCGCGGGAAAAAGACCCGCTGAAGCAATGGAAACTCAGCTGGATCGACGTCGAGGGCCTGTCCAGATGGGATGCCTATACGGACGCCATCCAGGAAACATTCGCGCGCTCGCACACCGATGTGGCGCCCTGGACGGTGGTGCGCAGCGACGACAAGCGGCGTGCACGCATCGCCGCCATCCGGGCGGTGCTGAACGGCATCGACTATGCCGGCAAGATCGCCAATGTCGCCAGCGCGCCAGACTCAAAGATCTGCGGAGGCCCCGACATCTGGGATGCCTAAGCGCGGTTATCATCACGGCAATCTGCGCCAGGCGCTGGTCGATGCCGCATTCAAACTGATCGAGCAGAAGGGCCCCACCGGGTTCACCCTGTCAGAGGCCGCCAAGCAGGCCGGCGTTACCCCGGCGGCCGTCTACCGGCATTTCGAGGGGCGCGAAGACCTGATCGCAGAGGCGGCGCGGCAGGGATACGAGATTTTCGCCGATCTGATGGAACATGCCTATCAGTCCGGCCAGCCCTCGGCGCTGGCGTCGTTCGAGGCAACCGGGCGCGCCTATCTGGCCTTTGCGCGCAAGTATCCGGGGCATTACGTGGCGATGTTCGAATCCGGAATTTCGATCAACCGGACCGCAGAACTGGCGCGGGTGGCGGGCCGCGCCAGCGGCGTGCTGGAAAAGGCCGCGCTTGCGCTGTCAGAACATATCCCGCCGGCAAAACGCCCGCCCGCGGTGATGTTCTCGGCCCATATCTGGGCGATGAGCCACGGGGTCGTGGAACTGTTCGCGCGCGGCCCTGCCGGAAGCCGCTCTCCCTTCACCGCCGAAGACCTGCTGGAAAGCGGCATCGGCATCTATCTGCGCGGGCTTGGGCTGGTCCCGCCGGACGAGTGATCGGGCAACAGCCGGCCTTCCGGCGGGCCACGGTGGTTCTCCGTGCCGTGCGAGTCCGGTGGTGGAACAGCCCCTCAGTCGCCCTTGTAGAACCCGATCACGTCGCCATCCGTGGTGCAGCCCAGCCCGTTCAGCAGCCGGTTGGAATAGTTGAAATAGGCGCACACCTGATTGACCTCCAGGATTTCGCCATCGTCGCATCCGGCTATCTTCAGCGCCTCGAAATCGGATTTCACCATATTGCCCACCGAAGTCGTCAGCTTGCCGGCATAGCGCAGCAGGGCCAGTTCCCTGCCGTCGAACACGTCCTCGGGGCGCTGCGCCTTGAGCGCCGTGAAGATCCGGTCGGATCGCGGCTGATCCTTCAGCAGATTGCGCACGTTCATGAAATGATGCGTCAGCGAATAGGTGCAGTCGTTCAGGATGGAGGTATAGCTGGCGACCACTTCGAGAAACCAGAACGGCAATGTATTGTCGTCGGAATGCAGGACCGAACGGTACAGCGTGACATGCCCTTCCATCGTGCCGGGCCGCAGCGAATGGACCCGCATCACCGTATCGACCGTGCCATGCGGGGTGCGCGCGCGATCCAGCAGCGCCTTCAGCCGCGCATCGGCCTGATCGTCACCGATCATCTCGATCCATGCAGTCATGCGCTTGTCCCCTTGAACGTATCGTAGGCTTTCAGCGCCTTGGCCGAAAAGGCATAGGACGGCCCGCCGCCCATGTAGGTCGCCATCGCCAACGCCTCGCACAGTTCCGCCCGCGTCAGCTCCAGCCGGATCAGGGATTTCACATGGAACCCGATGCAACTGTCACAGCGCGTGGCAATCGCAATGCCCAGTGCCATGATCTCTTTGGTCTTTTCGTCCAGCGCGCCGGACTTTTTGGCGGCCGCGCTCATCTGGTTGAACCCCTTGACCGTATCGGGGATCTCTTTCGAAAGGGTGGCGATATTTGCCAGCGTCCCATCCATGAATGCTTCCCAGTCCATCACACCCCCACTGCATTGTCATGATGGCAATCGTTAGGGCGGCTCGCGCCGGATGCCAATGGAAACTGTGCGCGACATCGCCGCCGATCGAGAGATCCTGGAAAAAGTTCACTCGTATTGAATGATCATGGATTCGAAATCCTCTTCGCTTATCACCATCGTGTGATGACCTTTTCCGTGCTTGTCCTCCATGTGCCAGACATCGCCCGGACCGATGTCGCGGGCTTCGCCATCACTTGCGGTCACCCTAATGGCGCCTGCAAGACAGATGAGCTTTTGTGCGACCGGCGTCGGGTGGATTGGCTCGTTCCAGCCTGCCTTCAGCCTCAAGAACATGGCCTGTCTGACAGGTTCCGGTTCGGAAATCTCGATATCCTGTGCCGGTGGCGCAAAGCTGCGCTCTTCCAAAGTGACATCAATATCTTCCCAATGGCTTTCGCCTTGGGCGTCGGAAAACAATCTTTGAAATTTCATTCAGGCAATCCTCTGGCCACATCATGTCTGGGGAGAATTGGCCAAGGGCAGCGGTTTGTCCAACTCGAATGCCATGGATTCATGTCCGCACGGAGCTTTGCGCCGCGATAGCCCGGCTGTTCACACCGGCCAGCGCCAGGACTTCCAGCCATTTACCCCCTCTCGTCCGATCCCATCCGCCGTTCCAGCCAGCGCACGCCGGCGCTGATGATCAGCACCAGCACCAGATATTCCAGGATCAGCAGCGAATAGATTTCCAGCGGGCGGTATTCCGTCACCACCAGTTCATTGGCGCGCCGGGTCAGTTCCTGCATGCCGATGACAGAGGCAAAGGCGCTCATCTTGACGATATAGATGAACTGGTTGGCCAGCGGCGGCAGAATCCGACGGATCGCCTGCGGCAGGATGACATAACGCATGGTCTGGAAGTAATTCAGCCCGATGGTTTGCGCCGCCTCTGACTGGCCGCGCGCGATGGACTGGATACCGGCGCGGTAGATTTCCGCGGTAAAGGCGCTGTCACTGATTGCAAGCGTGATGATCGCGCCCCAGAACGGGTCGATCGGGATGTTCAGCCCCATCGACTTGAAGATGATCGGCAGCCCGTAGAACACCCAGAACAGCATCGGCAGCAGCGGGATGGCGCGCACGAATTCGACATAGATGCGGTTGATAAGCCGCACCCAGCGGTTTTTCGACAGGCCCGGCAACGCCACCATCAGCCCCAGCACGATGGAAATCGCGGCCGCAATCACCGAGATCAGGATCGTCGCGCCCATGCCGTTGATCAGGAATCTGACGTTGATCCAGCCCGACGCGGTCATCGGGTTGATGACATACCAGCCCCAGTTGGTGTTCGACGCGCAGCCCGCAAGCAGCAGAAGCGGCGTGAATAGGATGAAAGACCGCATGACGTTCCTCAATGCTGCAGGATCTGGCTGAGGAACGTCTGGCAGCGACGCGATTTCGGTGCTTCGAAAAACCGGGCCGGCGGGCCGGTCTCTACGATTTCACCGGCGTCCATGAACACCATCTGGTCGGCAACCTTGCGCGCAAAGCCCATCTCGTGTGTCACCACGATCATCGTCATGCCCTCTTCGGCAAGCTCGACCATCACGTCCAGCACCTCGGATATCATCTCTGGATCAAGCGCGCTTGTCGGTTCGTCGAACAGCATCACCTTGGGGTCCATGCACAGGCTGCGCGCAATCGCG
>JAJDOB010000160.1 GCA_022340385.1 Rhodobacter sp. | reverse complement strand
GTTCGAACCGGTTGCGGTGTCATTGTATCACCCCGACGTGCGCGCCTGGGATGTCAACCGCGATGGCAAGCACCTGGCGGTGTTCATCGGGGACTATTTCGCGCGCGGTTCGAAACGGTCGGGGGCATGGTGTTCAGCCATGCGCCAGCAACAGAAACTTGCGGGCGACGTCCGCCCGATCGTCGTCAACGTCTGCAATTTCGCCAAACCCGGCGCGGGGCAACCCGCGTTGCTGAGTTACGACGATGCGCGCACGCTGTTCCACGAATTCGGCCACGCGCTGCACCAGATGCTGTCGGATGTGACCTATGAAAGCATTTCGGGCACCTCGGTGGCGCGCGATTTCGTGGAGTTGCCCAGCCAGCTTTACGAGCATTGGCTGGAGGTGCCGGAGGTCCTGGCCGAATTCGCCACCCATGCCGAGACCGGCAAACCGATGCCCCGGGCGCTCCTTGACCGGTTGCTGGCCGCCACGACCTATGACGCGGGGTTCAATACGGTGGAATATGTGGCCTCGGCGCTGGTCGATCTGCGGTTTCACGTTGGTGCCGCCCCGGCAGACACGATGGCCCGGCAGGCAGAGGTGCTGGCCGATCTGGACATGCCGCACGCCATCGGCATGCGCCACGCGACACCGCATTTCGCGCATGTCTTTGCCGGTGACGGCTATTCCAGCGGCTATTACAGCTATATGTGGTCCGAAGTGATGGACGCCGATGCGTTCGAGGCATTCGAAGAGGCCGGCGGTGCGTTTGACCCCGCGATGGCAGACAAGCTGGAACGCTTCATCCTGTCGGCTGGCGGGTCGGAAGAGGCCGATGCGCTGTACCTGAAGTTTCGCGGCAAGATGCCGGGGGTCGAGGCGCTGTTGAAAGGGCGGGGGTTGCTGGAATCCGTGTGAAACAGGGCGTCGGTTGACCTGTATCAACGCGGGTCGGCACATTTCCGGATAATCTGTAGTCATGCGCATTCGCGCAGGTCATGGAGGTTCAGATGTTACGGATGATTCTGCCCGCCAGTCTGTTTGCCACCCCGGCGCTGGCTGATGCCGAAGGGTACAACCATATGATGGATTGGGGCTATGGCTACGGTGTCGGTATGATGTTCGGTCCGGTCCTGTGGCTGATTGTTCTGGGGCTTGTTGTTGCCGGCGTGATCTGGCTGGTTCGCCGCACCGATCAGGCGCACGCCGGGCCAGGCACATCCGGCGCGCTGGCCACGCTGGACATGCGCTTTGCCAAGGGCGAGCTTGACGCAGAGGAATACGCCGCCCGCAAGAAGCTGCTGCTGGGCTGACAGGAATACCGGTCGCGCGGCCTAAACCGGGTCTTTGTGTATGATCACGTCTGCGTTCGGATAGGCCTTCAGGATTGCATGCCGCAAGCCGGCCCCGATGCCATGCGCTTCGTACAGCGTCTGCGCACCGTCCAGTTCTATATGCAGGTTCACGAACACGACTGACCCTGCTGTACGGGTCTTGAGGTCGTGAAAGCCGTGCACGCCGGGCCAGTCCGCGACGAGCGCCTCGATCCCGGCCAGCATTTCGGGATCGGCCGCGCGATCCATCAGCGCATCCCACGCGCCCTTGCCGATGCGCAGCGCGCCTGCCGCCAGCATCGCCGCGGCCCCCAGTGCGACCACATTGTCGATCTGGCCCAGCCCCAGCCAGGCGGATGCGCCCAACGACAGGATCGCACCGAGATTGGGAATCAGATCGCCCATGTAGTGCAGCTGATCGGCGCGCACGACGCGATTGCCGGTCGCGCGCACCACCCGGCGCTGCCACAGCACCAGCACAAGCGTCAGGGCAATCGACAGCATCATCACGGCAATACCGCGGCCTTCGGCCATGATCGGCCCCGGCGGACCGGCCAGCAGCCGCGCGACGGCCGCCCAGGCGATGACCCCGGCAGAGGCAAGGATGAACAGCGACTGACCCAGCGCCGCCAGATCCTCGGCAGAGCTGTGGCCAAAGGCGTGGTCGTCATCGGGCGGGCGTGCGGCATAGATGATGGCGGCCAGCCCGCCCAGCGACACCATCAGGTCAAGCGAGGAATCCGCCAGGCTGGCGGCAACCGACAGCGCGCCGGTTTCCCGCAGCGCCCACAGTTTCGCCAGCACCAGGATCAGCGCGACGGTGGCCGACATCAGACCGGCCGACAGGTTCAGGGTGCGGGTTTGTGTGGTCACTGGCATTCCGGTATTCGCGACTTCACCATTGCCGCCAGGCGGCCGCGGATCAAGCCCGGGACATGTGGCACCTTACATGAACACCTTTTCCCTGATCCGGGTCCAGGCGCGTTTGATGAATTCATCCTTGGCGGGTTCAAGGCAGTTTCGATCCAGAAACCAGTAAAGATACTTCTCGAATGGAAAATCCGCCATCGCCTCGGGTCCGAATCGCAGCGCCTCGCGCAGGTCGCTTTCCTTTCGCGGCGTCAGGGTGGCGTGCCAGAAATCCGATTTGCCGCAGGTGATCACACAGCGTTTCTGCATCAGCGCCTCGAACCCGGCGGCGGAATTCTGGGTGACGACCATCCGCGACGCATCGGTCAGATCGTGGATCGAGGCGTCGCTGACGATGACATTCTGGTAATCGGCGGCCACATCCATGATCGTCTTGCGCACCGCCTTGGCCTGTGCGGGATGCGGTTTCACATAGACCCGTTCGTTGCGGCAGGTGCTGGCCGTGACACGGATCATCTGTTCGGTGGTCAGGAAATGGCTGCGGTTCTTGTAGTCTTCGATCTCCTGGCAATAGATCACTGCGGCGGCTTCCTGCATCGGGTTCTTCATCCGCACTTCCTGCGGAAATTTCGACACATTCTCGCGCAGCATGTAGCCGGAAACGCCGTTGAAGAAATACTCGGCCTTGCCCGCGTCCACCTCGTCGGCGCAGAACCGGGCAAAACGCAGGGACGAATTCCAGTGAACGCCAACCTCGTCCAGATACCAGAATCCCCAGACATAGGTCGGCATCGCGTGCAGACGGTTGCGTCCGTATCCCGGCAGATCCCCGACCAGAATGTTGATGTGATCCTGATCCAGCAGCAACCGCGACGCACTGCCCTCGGCGGAAACGATCCGGGTATTGACGCCCTGCGCGGTGGCGTGGCGCACCAGCTTGGTGAAAAAGTCGAACTTTTCTTCCTGGATGGACTTTAGCCAACTGCCCTCTGCATGGATCACCAGTGCATGCGGTTCCGACGCAACCCGCCGCGCGGCAAAGGCCGAGCGGAGGGTCTGCATCTGGCTCATTCGCGCACCTCGTCGGCATCGACGCCCCACAATGCGTGACGTGGCACCCAGCCGCGCTGCCGGTCGGCGGTGATCCGGCACCAGTCGCCCGCGCATTCGCCAAGACGCGCCACGACGCCGATTTCGGCATGGGCATTCACCGGTGCTGCCGGATCGGGCTTCATCAGCATCGGCAGCATGTCTTCCTCGACGATCACCGTGCGGACACCGGACAGCAGCGTGTAATGCACCCAGCCGCCCGCGCCGTCCCGGTCGCGCACACGGCGCCAGTGGCCAAACTCTCCGGTGACTTCCAGCGGCATGTTGCGGCGCTTGAACACCCAGTCGATCCGATGGCTGAGGCTTGGCCCGCGACGCACATTGCCTTCGGATGCTTTCAGCGAAACAAAGCGCGGGATCGGCAGTTTGGTGACCGCGCCACGTTCGACCGCGCCAACGGAACCTGCGATCAAGACAGCCAGAACTGCCCCGCTCACACGAAAAAAGAGGCGATTCATGAATGATCCGCTTGGTGCGCTTGCCTGACTCATCTCACCCCTCGGGCTTATTTTTTGCCCGTCCGGATCAAGGGTTCCTGTTGTGCCCCGCGCCGGTTATTGTAACTGTGCCACCAGCCGCATCTTTTGGGAAGTGAAGGAAAGCCATTCATGCCCTTTGAACGTCTGAGTGTTGTTGTTACGCGACGGTTGCCCGAGGCCGTCGAAACCCGGATGACCGAACTTTTCAACGTAGAGTTGCGCGACGAGGATACGCCGATGGCCCGTGACGCGCTGGCCGAGGCGATGCGCCGCGCCGACATTCTGGTGCCGACCATAACCGACACGATAGATCAGGGGTTGCTGGCGCAGGCCGGTGACAAGCTGAAACTGATCGCGAATTTCGGCGCCGGCGTCGATAATATCGATGTCCAGACCGCCCGCCAGCGTGGCATCCTGGTGTCCAACACCCCCGGCGTCCTGACCGAGGATACCGCCGACATGGCGATGGCGCTGATCCTGGCGCTGATGCGGCGCATCCCCGAGGGGCTGGCGATCATGCAGGCGGGCAACTGGGCCGGTTGGGCCCCGACCGCGCTGCTGGGGGGGCGTGTCGGCGGACGCCGGCTTGGCATACTGGGCATGGGACGGATCGGGCAGGCGGTGGCGCGGCGCGCCAAGGCGTTCGGCATGCAGATCCACTATCACAATCGCAAACGCCTGCGCCCCGAGATCGAGACAGAGCTGGAAGCGACCTATTGGGACAGCCTTGACCAGATGGTCAGCCGGATGGATGTGATTTCGATCAACTGCCCGCACACGCCGTCCACCTTTCATCTGATGAACGCGCGCCGGCTGAAACTGATGAAACCCAGCGCGGTAATCGTGAACACGTCACGCGGCGAGGTGATCGACGAGAACGCCCTGACGCGGATGCTGCGATCCGGAGAGATCGCCGGGGCGGGGCTGGATGTCTATGAGAATGGCACCGGAATCAACCCGCGCCTGCGCGAATTGCAGAATGTCGTCCTGCTGCCACATATGGGATCGGCCACGCGCGAGGGGCGGGCCGAAATGGGCGAGAAAGTCATCATCAATATCAAGACCTTCGCCGACGGCCACCGCCCGCCCGATCTGGTGGTCCCGGCGATGCTGTGACAGAGATTTTCCGGCAGGCCATGCCGCATATCGAACGGCGGGAAGACCGGAGAGCTGTTTGAAAAATCGAAAGGGTAAACGAAAATGTCCGTCAAGAAATGCCTCGCGATTGCATTTGCGGCCTGTCTGATCGGCAATGGCGCAAACGCGTTTGAACTCGATTTTAGCTGGCAGGGTCTGAAATCCTGCACCAACGGATATCCCAACCGCGTCTCGAACCCGGTTTTTCATCTGGGCGATGTCCCGCCGGGCACGAAATACATTCGGTTCAAACTGGTCGATCTGGATGTCCCGAATTACAAGCATGGTGGCGGCGTGGTGGCCTATTCCGGGCAAAGCACAATCGCGGCCGGCGCCTTCAAATACAAAAGCCCGTGTCCGCCGGGTGGCTCGCACCGATATGAATGGCGCGCAACCGCCCAGAAAAAGAAGAATGGCGGCATAATCGCGACCGCAAAGAAAGTGCGCACCTATCCCTAGCCGCGCCCTTCTGGTTGTTGCGCTGGCGGTCCCGCTGCTGTCGGCCTGCGGTCGCCCGATGGCACCGGGCGAGCGCGCATTTGTTGCCGACCTCTTTGGAAGCTCGCTGGATGCCGAACAGGTTCGGGTCGTGTCGGGGTTTCGTCTTTTCGAGCCGGCAACGACGGCGCCGTTGCCCCCGAAGTCGGGCAAGATCGACCCGCGCCCCGGGGTTTGCGACCGGATCAACCCCGATCCGCCGGTCGACCCGCCGCCGGCCTGGGCGCTGTACAATCAGGTGCATCTGGTGGCCGAATTCTATCGCCCCGACACCGTGCCGGGCTGGCCGGATCAGGTGCTGCTGCCAGAGGCGCTGATCATGGCGCATGAACTGGTGCATGTCTGGCAATGGCAGAACCGCAAGCGCACCGGGTATCGCCCGGCAAAGGCGGGGCTGGAAAGCTTTCTGAACCGGGATCCTTATTTCTACGTTCCCGACGAGGGCGCGGGGTTTCTGGAATACGGGTTCGAACAGCAGGCATCGCTGCTGGAAGACTACATGTGCTACGGCATATTCGATCCGAAGAACCCACGCCGCACAAAGCTGCGCAAGATTCTGGAACCGTATTTCAGGGTGGATCGGATCGACGAGGTTTTTGCCCCCTAGGCATCGTGCGCCGGGCGATTGCAGGCCCGCGTAGCCGTGCCGACGGCCGCAAGTCGGTTTTGAGCGCGATTCAGTCGGCTTGCCAGCGCCGGATCACCGCGTAATCTGCACATTGCGCAATAGATCACATCGGCGGAGTCGGCCCCCAAATGAAATCACATGTCAAAGCTCTGGTCATTGGCGGCGGCGCCGTCGGCACCTCGATCGCGTACCACCTGGCCAAGGCGGGCTGGAACGACGTCATGCTGCTGGAACGGGACGAACTGACATCAGGGTCGACCTGGCATGCCGCCGGCCTGCTGCCGCTGTTCAACATGTCGTTTGCGACGACACATATCCACAAATACTCGGTCGATTTCTACAAGACGCTCGAGGCGGAAACCGGGCTGAATGCCGGGTTTGCGGTGGTCGGCAACCTGCGCATGGCGCAAACCGACGCGCGCATGGACGAGTACATGCTGTACGCCTCCACCGCCGAGACGTGCGAGGTGCCCTATCAGTGGCTGACCCCGGACGAGATCAAGGAACGCTGGCCGCTGATCCGCACCGAGGATCTGAAAGGCGCGCTGTATCACCATACCGACGGCTATATTAACCCCGCCGACGTGACCCAGGCGATGGCCAAGGGCGCGCGCCAGCGCGGCGTGGCGATCGAGCGTAAATGGCAGGCGGACGCGTTCCACTGGAATGGCGACGCCTGGGAAGTGACCTGTTCCAAGATGGAGGAAAAAGGCGGGAATCTGGTCGCCAGCGACGAGCAGGTGGTGATCATCGCCGAACATGTCGTGACCGCCAGCGGCAACCATGCACAGCGCACCGCCAGAATGCTGGGCATCAAGATCCCCGCGATCCCGGTTGAACATACGTTCATCGTGATGGACCAGGACCCGGAACTGGTGAAGTACCGCGCCGGCGGCGGGGCAGAGCATCCGGTCGTGCGCGACGCCGATGCGCAATCCTACGTGCGCGAGGAACGCGGCGGCTGGATCCTTGGGGTCTACGAGAAAGGGGCCCCGGCACGGTTCGAATACGGTGTGCCCGGCAGTTTCCGCGCCGACCTGTTCCCGCTGGATCTGGAGCGGATCGAACAGCAGTACATGGCGATGATCCACCGGGTTCCGTCCTGCGAGGAATCGGGTCTGAAAGACGATTTCAACGGCCCGATCTGTTACACGCCCGACGGCAACCCGCTGGTTGGCCCGGCACCGGGGCTGCGCAACATGTGGCTGGCCGAGGGCTTTTCCTTCGGCATCACCGCTGCGGGCGGCACCGGATACTACCTGGCGCAGATGATGGTCGAGGGCGAGGCGGACATCGACATGGCCTCGCTTGACCCCAAGCGTTACGGCACCTGGATGACGACGGAATATGCCGCGCGCAAGAACGAGGAATGCTACGACCACGTCTATGTCCTGCATCACCCGGACGAGGAACGCCCCGCCTGTCGCCCGCTGAAAACCGCACCGTCCTATGACCGGATGAAGGCGCGCGGTGCGCAGTTCGGGCAGGTCAATGGCTGGGAGCGTCCGAATTACTTCGGACCGTTGGACGCGCCAGAGGATTTCGACCATGACGCGCGTTCGTTCCGTCGCGGCGGCTGGTGGCAATATGCGGTCGAGGAAGCCAAGGCGATCCGCACCGGCGTCGGGATGATAGATGCGACGGCCTTTACCAAGCACCTGATGACCGGGCCGGGGGCGACGGCATTCCTTGATTGGTTCACCACCAACAAGCTGCCGAAGATCGGCCGGATCAACCTGACCTATGCGCTGACAGCCGCCGGAACGACGCGCACCGAATACACCATCGTGCGCAATGCCGAGAACAGCTATACCCTGATTTCGGCGGGGGCATGGCAGGCCTATGACGCTGATTTCCTTAGGAAAGCCATCGAGGACAAAGAGGGCGAATTCGGGCGGATCAACCTGAGCGACATCACCTCGCAATACGGGGTTTTCGCGTTGGCCGGGCCTAGGTCGCGCGACGTTCTGGCCGGGCTGATCCGCGATGCCGATCCGGCGATGGCGCTGGGCAACAAGCGGTTTCCATGGCTGTCGGCGCGACCCATCGAGTTGAAGATGTGCCCGGTCAACGCGATCCGCGTCGCCTATACCGGAGAGCTGGGCTGGGAGTTGCATCACCCGATGGAGATGCAGAACTACCTGTTCGACCAGCTTATGGCGGCGGGCGAGCCGCATGGGCTGAAACTGGTCGGGGCGCGGGCCCAGAACTGGCTGCGGCAGGAAAAATCCTACCGCGCCTTCGGTACCGAGCTTGGCCGCGATGCCACCCCGCTCGAGGCCGGGCTGGACCGGTTTGTCGATCTGGAGAAGGATTATCACGGCAAGGCGGCGATGCTGGACAAGGGCATTCGCAGCAAATGCGTGACGCTGCTGATCGACGGGCCACCCGACGCCGATCCGTGGGGCCGCGAGGCGCTGTATCTTGGCGACCGGAAGGTCGGGCGGCTGACCTCGGGCGGCTATTCGGTGCATTTCGGCAAGTCGATCGGCATGGGCTATGTCGCGCCCGATCTGGCGCAGACCGGGCAGAAACTGCAGGTGAAGATGCTGAACCGGCTTTGGGACGCAGAAGTGGTCGAGGACAGCCCCTATGATCCGCAGAATGCCGCGATCCGCGTTGACGGATAGGGGCAGTTCGGGGGCCAGAAGGTCAACGAGGCGATAGGCGGGTCGTTCCCGGTCGCGCTATTCCATGGGGCGGTCGTGTAGATTTGGTCGTGTTGGCACCCGGCGATGGCGTGGCATCCCGAACCGCAACAGTCTCCCTATGCGAATTCGTCCCTGCTATAGCCCTGCAGGTACAGCAGCGCCGTCAGATCACCGTGATTGATGCGCACGTCGCATTGTGCGGCGACCGACGGCTTGGCGTGCAGCGCCACACCGGTGCCCGCGCGCCCAAGCATGCCCAGATCATTCGCACCGTCGCCGACCGCGATCACGTCATGTTCCGAAAGCCCCAGCCGCCCCGATATCTCGGCCAGCGCCGCCACTTTCGCGTCCCGCCCCAGGATCGGATCCCGCACTTCGCCGGTCAGAATGCCGTTTTCCTGTTTCAGGGTGTTTGCGCGATGTTCGTCGAATCCCAGAACCTGTGCCACCCGCGCGGTGAAGTCGGTGAAACCTCCGGAAACCAATGCACAATACGCCCCGCTGGATTTCATCGTCGCGACCAGCGCGGCACCGCCGGGCATATAGGTAATCCGCTCTTCCAGCACTTTTGTTATCACATTCGCGTTCAGCCCTTTCAGCAATCCCACACGCTCGCGCAGCGCGGCCTCAAACTCCAACTCGCCATTCATCGCGCGTGCGGTAATGCCGGCCACATGGTCCCCGACGCCGGCCTCGACTGCCAGTTCGTCGATGCATTCCTGCTGAATCAGGGTCGAATCCATGTCCGCCAGCAACATTTTCTTGCGCCGGCCCGCGTGTGGCTGAAGTATCAGATCGACACCCATCGCCTGACAGTCTGCCCAAACGTCCCACAGGTTTTCCGGCGCTGTCGTGACCACGAATTCCGCCGCTTCATCGACGGCCAGCCAGACCACGTCACCGCCGCCCCAGGCGTTGCGAAGATTTCCGACCAGCGCAGCATCCAGGCCGCCCCTGGCCGGATCGACCAACATTGTGATCACAAACATCGCCAACACCCTTCCCGTGTCGTTTCCGGGCCTTCATGCGGCGCTATAGCCGCAAAATACCAGTTGTGAAAGTCACGCAACCTGCTATGTCCGGCGGCGGGACACCCCTCCCCAACGAGGGGCATATATCTGTAAGGATACCAGCAATGGCTATCGAAAAACCGGCCACGCGGCCGGATAATCCGCGTTTTTCGTCCGGCCCCTGTGCCAAACCCCCGACATTTTCCCTTGATGTGCTTGGCGACGCCGCCCTTGGCCGGTCGCACCGCGCGGCTATCGGCAAGGCCAAGCTGAAGGCGGCAATTGATACCACCCGCGAAGTCCTTGGCGTGCCTGCCGACTATCGCATCGGCATCGTGCCCGCCTCTGATACCGGCGCTTTCGAAATGGCGATGTGGAACCTGCTGGGGCAGCGCAAGGTTGAAATGGCGGCGTGGGAAAGTTTCGGCGCAGGTTGGGTGACGGATGTCGTCAAGCAACTGAAACTCGACGCCACGACCCATATCGCCGACTATGGCGATATCGTCGACATGGCCACGTTGGACTATGACAATGACGTCTGCTTTACCTGGAACGGCACCACGTCCGGCGTGCGGGTTCCGTCCGGCGATGTGATTCCGGCAGATCGCAAGGGGCTGACCCTGTGCGATGCGACCTCTGCCGCATTCGCGATGGATCTGCCCTGGGACAAGCTGGATGTCACGACGTTCAGCTGGCAGAAGGTGCTGGGGGGCGAGGCGGCGCATGGAATGCTTATTCTCGGCCCGCGCGCTGTCGGGCGGCTGGAAACCTACACGCCCGCCTGGCCGCTGCCCAAGATTTTCCGGCTGACCAAGGCCGGCAAGCTGATCGAAGGCATTTTCGTCGGTGAAACCATCAACACGCCCTCGATGCTGGCGGTCGAGGATTATCTGCATTCACTGAACTGGGCGAAATCCGTCGGCGGGTTGCCGGGGCTGATCGCGCGGGCAAATGAAAATACCGCAGTGGTGCATGACTTCATCGCGGCGCATGACTGGATAGAGAATGTCGCCAACGACCCGGCCACGCAATCGACCACCAGCGTTTGCCTGAAATTCAGCGAGCCCCACATCAGCGACCCGACGATGTTCGCCAAGGCGATCGTCAAGCGGTTGGACGCGGAAGGTGTGGCGTTTGACATCGGCAGCCATCGCGACGCGCCGGCGGGCTTGCGCATCTGGTGTGGCGCTACGGTTGAATCCGCCGATATCGCCGCGCTGATGCCGTGGATCGAATGGGCCTACGAGGCCGAAATCGTGACACAGCACCCCCGCGCCTGATCCGAAATCAGTCCGCTGAATTTTCCATTCTGAGAAGTGAGCCCCAAATGGCCCCCAAAGTCCTCGTTTCCGACAAGCTTTCCGAAACCGCCGTGCAGATCTTTCGTGACCACGGCATCGACGTCGATTTCCGCCCCGAACTGGGCAAGGACAAAGACGCGCTGCTGGCCGCGATTGATCAATACGATGGCCTCGCAATCCGTTCCGCCACCAAGGTGACCGAAAAACTGCTGAGCAATGCCAGCCGTCTGAAAGTGATCGGCCGCGCAGGGATCGGTGTCGACAATGTCGACATATCCGCCGCGTCCCGGCAGGGCGTGATCGTGATGAACACGCCGCACGGCAATTCGATCACCACCGCCGAACATGCCATCGCGATGATGATGGCCGCAGCCCGGCAAATTCCGCAGGCCAACGCCTCGACCCACGCCGGGAAATGGGAGAAATCCAGATTCATGGGGGTCGAGCTGACCAGCAAGACCCTGGGCGTCATTGGCGCCGGCAACATCGGCAGTATCGTGATTGATCGGGCGCGCGGTCTGAAAATGAAGGTCATCGCCTATGATCCGTTTCTGGGCGAGGAACGCGCCAACAAGCTGGGGGTCGAAAAGGTTGAACTGAATGATTTGCTGGCGCGCGCGGATTTCATCACGCTGCATGTTCCGCTGACCGAAAAGACCCGGAATATCCTTTCGAAAGAGGCGCTAGCGCACACCAAACCCGGCGTGCGTATCATCAATTGCGCCCGGGGCGGGCTGATCGACGAGGCCGCGCTGGCCGAGGCGCTGTTATCCGGCCAGGTCGCCGCCGCCGCGCTTGATGTCTTTGCAATAGAGCCCGCCACCGAGAGCCCGCTGTTCGATCTGCCGAATGTTGTCTGCACCCCGCATCTGGGTGCCGCCACGACCGAGGCCCAGGAAAACGTGGCGCTGCAGGTGGCCGAGCAAATGTCGGACTATCTGCTGAACGGCGCGGTCAGCAACGCGCTGAACATGCCTTCTGTCACCGCCGAAGAGGCCAAGGTGATGGGCCCCTGGATCCGGCTGGCGGGTCATCTGGGCGACTTTGTCGGCCAGTTGACGGACGAGCCGATCAAGGCGATCAATATTCTTTACAACGGTCAGGCGTCGGAAATGAACACGGACGCGCTGAACGCTGCGGCGATTGCCGGGATCATGAAGGCGATCAATCCGCAGGTTAACATG
>JAJDOB010000124.1 GCA_022340385.1 Rhodobacter sp. | reverse complement strand
GTCCCATCCGGCAAGGCTTTCGTCTGCAACGACAGCGGCGATGACATCCAGCGACAGCGCCAGACGGTCGGCCTCTTCGGCGTCGATGTTCAGCCCCATGTTGCCGGCCTTGGCGCGCTGCGCCAGATCCAGCACGCGCGGGGCAAGTTCGCGCGTGATGGTGTCGCGCCGGGCTTCCTCGTAGCGCGGGTGCAGCGCCGAAAGCTTGACCGATATCCCCGGATTGGTGCGTGGATCATCGGCGCGGCAGCCCTTGGCGATGGCGGCGATGGCCTTGCTGTAGGATGCGTAATAGCGGTCGGCATCGGCCCGGGTACGCGCCGCCTCGCCCAGCATGTCGTAGGAATAGGTATAGCCTTTGGATTCCATCTCGCGGGCGCGTTTCATCGCGTTTTCAATGGTTTCACCCAGCACGAACTGCCGCCCCATCTCGCGCATGGCGCGCGCGACGGCGGTGCGGATCACCGGCTCTCCCAGGCGTTTGATTGCGCCGCGAAGCGCGCCCGCGATGCCGGGCTGTTCGTCCTCCAGCACGCGGCCCGTCAGCATCAGCGCCCAGGTCGAGGCATTGACCAGACTGGACGAGGAATACCCAAGGTGGCGGCCCCAGTCGGACGGCGCGATCTTGTCCTCGATCAATGCGTCGACGGTTTCGGCATCGGGCACGCGCAACAGCGCCTCTGCCGGGCACATCAGCGCGACGCCTTTGTCGAGGTCAAGCTGAGCGATACGCGCGAGCGGGCGCTTGCGGCATTCAACGCGGCAGTGCGCGCCGTGCCCGAGATCGAACAATGCCACATGCTGGCGGCGTCATTCGACTATCTGCTGAGTGTGCGCACCCGGGACATGGCGGCCTGCCGGCGGGTGCTGGCAGAGGATGTATCCACATTGTCCTACGTGGCGAATACATCGACCTATGTGGCGGTGAAGGAGGGCGGGCTTTGAGGGCACGCGATCTTTTGCCCCGGTGCGTCGGGCGAGCGCACGGCGGGCAGGCGGCGACAGATGAATGGCCTTTTGACCTTCCGCGAAATTCGCACCGAAAACCGGTTCCCACTTTTCGGATTGCGCACTAATGTCGCCGCGCAGCGCCCGCATGTGCCCGCGTGGTGGAATGGTAGACACAAGAGACTTAAAATCTCTGGGCTGAAAAGCCGTGCCGGTTCGAGTCCGGCCGCGGGTACCACCGGACATCCCGAGGGGGGTTCTCATAGGCCGGACGGGCCCCCGTGCCCGGCGATCACAGGGCGGCGGCGGCTTTCGCGAATGCGCGCGCCTCGGCCGGGGCGGTGCCAAGCTGGGTTTGCGGCTCGAAAATGCGGCCAAGGTCGTGTTCCGGCCAGGTCTCTGCCGCCAGCTGTGCCAGCGATGCACCGGTTTCGCCGGTTTTCAGGCACAGCGTTTTCACCGCGGCCTGGGCTTCGGGCCGCGGCATGTAGGCGGCCAGCGCGAATGACAGCGCCTCGGCATAGATCAGCCCGCGTCCGCCGCCGGCCCTGTCGTCGATCGCGGCGCGCATCGCGTCCGGGTTCGGGGTCAGCAACCTGGCCAGTTCCTCGGCCACCACCAGCCCGCGCGCCAGTGACTGGCACAGTTGCGGCAGGGTCAGCCATTCGGTGATCCAGGCCGCCCCGTCGCGTTGCTGGCGATGCAGGCCCGCGCCCTGGATGGCGGTGTTCAGCGCGGTGACGTGACGCGCCAGCGCGACCAGCAGCGACGGCATCACCGGGTTGGATTTCTGCGGCATTGTCGACGATCCTCCGCCCTGCGCCAGCGACACCTCGCCCGCGCCCGACTGGGTCAGAAGGATCAGATCCTCGCCGAATTTGCCAAGGCTGACGGCCACGCCGGTGACCCAGCCCGACAAGGCGCCGATGCGGTCGCGTTCGCTGTGCCAGCTGCCGCCGGGATCGCGCAGGTTCAGCGCCTTGGCCAGATCGGTGCGAATCGCGGCGCCTGGCGCGCCCATCGCCGACAATGTGCCCGCGGCCCCGGACAGCGAAACGCACAGCAGATCGTCGCGCATTGCCGCCAGCCGCGCGTGGTGGCGCAGCAGCGGCTGGCCCCAGCTGGCGGCCACGGCACCGAAACCGGTGACGGTCGCGGTCTGCGCATAGGTGCGCGCCGCCATCGGCAGATCGGCATGCGCGCGCGCCAGATTGCCGAGCGCCCTGACCACGCCGGCCAGGCGTTGCTCGAATATCGCCACCACCTGGCGCAGCCGCAGAATCAGGCCGGTGTCCATGATATCCTGGCTGGTCGCGCCCCAATGGATGTATTGCGCATGTTCGGGCGCCTGCATCGCGGCGCGGAAGGCCTTGACCAGCGCCGGGACGACGACCGCGCTCTGGCCGGTTTCGGCGGTCAGCGCGGCGGGATCGATCAGCACCTCTTGCGCGGCGCGCGCGATTGCCCTGCCGGAGAGTTCCGGGATCAGGCCATGGCCGGCCTGCGCGCTGGCCAGCGCGCCCTCGACCAGCAGCATGGCGCGGATTTCGGCGCTGTCGGTGAACAGCGATGCGACCTCTGCGTCCTGCAACAGGTCGCGGTAAATGGCGCTGTCGAACGGAGTGGCAGGCATCGCGGTCAGGCCCTGAATGCTGCGCGCGGGAACAGACGGGACATGCCTGATTGCAACAAGATGAAAGCGACCGGATCGCGCATCATGCCGCCCGGAGCCCAAGGATTTCGCGGGCCTCGGCCGGGGTGGCGACGGGGCGGTCGTACCTGGCGCAAAGCGCGACGGTGCGTTCGACGAGCGCGGCGTTCGACGGGGCAAGCGTATCGCGGTCAAGGCGCACATTGTCTTCCAGCCCGGTGCGGGTATGGCCGCCTTGCGCGATGCACCATTCGTTCAGGCGGATCTGGTTGGGCCCGATCCCGGCGGCGCACCATTCCGCATCGGGCGCCAGCCGTTTCAGCGTCTCGATGTAGAAATCGAAGATCGGCTTGTCGGCGGGCATGGCGTTTTTCACCCCCATGACGAACTGCACGTAGATCGGGCCTTTCAGACGGCCATCCTCGGCCATTCTGGCGGCCTGCACGATATGGCTTAGGTCAAAGGCCTCGATCTCCGGTTTCACGTCATGGGTCAGCATTTCGCTGGCCAGCCAGTTCACCAGATCGGGCGGGTTTTCATAGACCCGCGTGGGAAAGTTGTTCGAGCCCACGGTCAGCGAGGCCATGTCGGGGCGCAGGCCAAGCATGCCGCCACGTTCATGTCCGGCGCCCGAGCGCCCGCCGGTGGAGAACTGGATGATCATGCCGGGGCAATGCTTTTCCAGGCCTTCCTTCAGCAGCGCGAATTTCTCGGGATCGCTGGTGGTGGTCTGGTCGGGGTTGCGCACATGTGCATGGCAGATGCTGGCGCCGGCCTCGAAGGCCGCTTGCGTGCTTTCCACCTGTTCGGCGATGCTGATCGGCACGGCGGGGTTGTCGGCCTTGGTCGGGACCGATCCGGTGATGGCGACGCAGATGATGCAGGGTTTGGTCATGGGGACTCTTGTGGCTGGGGTGGGCACGGACATGTTGACCGCACCTTCGGTCAAATGTCGAGGAATACGGTCTCGTTTTCACCCTGCAGGACAAAGTTGAAGCTGTACTGCCCGGGGGCGGTCCTTTTCGCGATCAGGGTCTGCACCCGCGGGCGCTGTTCGATGCGTTTCAAAAGCGGGTCGGCGCTGTTGTCTTCATCCTCGAAATAGATCCGCGTGTTCAGGCCGATATTGATGCCGCGCGCGACGATCCAGACCGCGATATGCGGGGCCTGCGGCGCACCCGAGCGGGCCTGCGTGATGCCCGGCTTTACGGTGCGCAGGGTATATTCGCCGCTTTCGTTGTCGGCGGCAAAGCGGCAGAAGCCGGTCACTGCCGGGTCGGCTCCGGGCTGTCCGGGATAGATGCCGGCGGCATCGGCCTGCCAGCTTT
Source organism: Rhodobacter sp. (assembly GCA_022340385.1). Taxonomy (GTDB): domain Bacteria; phylum Pseudomonadota; class Alphaproteobacteria; order Rhodobacterales; family Rhodobacteraceae; genus CALGTJ01. The sequence goes on along the minus strand of JAJDOB010000124.1, from coordinate 10,609 downwards.
CCATCATCGCGTCGCGCAGCGCCCAGCCGGTGCCGTCGATGACCTGGCCGGTGATGGTGATGATCTCGCCCTTGGCGCCGTCCTCGATGGGCGACAGGCCCAGATCCTGCGGATAGACGCCATTGACCCCGGCGAAAGTCGGGATACAACCGATATGAACATAGGGACCAGCGGTCTGGCTGGGGGTTTCCTGCAGCATTTCAAGGCCTTGCATTACATCCCCTCCATCTTGTTCTCGAACATCGTCTGGCGGCGGCCGCGCAGCACGATGTCGAATTTATAGGCAAGATAATCCATCGGCTTCGAGCGCGCCATGTCAAGCGGCGCGACCAGCCGATCAAGCTGGCTGCGGGTTTTCACGGTGGCCGCGATCGGACAAAGGTCGATCAGCGGATCGCCCTGGAAATACATCTGGGTGATCAGGCGATGGCCGAAACCCGACCCGAAGACCGAGAAATGGATATGCATCGGGCGCCAGTCATTGGCGCGGTTCGGCCAGGGGTAGGCGCCGGGGCGGATGGTCATGAACTCGTAATAGCCGTCCTCGTCGGTCATCGTGCGTCCGCAGCCGCCGAAATTCGGGTCAAGCGGCGCGAAATAGCTATCCCGCACGTGCCGGTATCGCCCGCCGGCATTGGCCTGCCAGACTTCGATCAGGGTGTTGGCGACGGGGCGCGCGGTCTCGTCCAGGACGCGCCCGTGCACCCGGATCCGCTCGCCGATGGCCAGCCGTTCGCCCTGGCTGAAATTGGCGATCAGGTTGTTGTCATATGGCCCCAGCATGTTGTGGCCGAAGGTTGGCCCGGTTTCCTCTGTTACTGAACTGTCAAGGCTCAGCAGCGGCCAGCGGGGCGAGCGCGGAACGGACGTCTTGTAGTCGGGATCGTAGGGAACGGGGTGGATCGCGCGGTTGCGCGGGATCAGCGATCCGAGGTCGGTCGGGGCGTTACGCATTGTCGGAATCCATTTCGGCATAGGTGGCTTTGGCGATTTTCAGGGCGTGATTGGCGCGTGGCACGCCGGCATAGATCGCGACATGCTGGAAGGTTTCCAGCACATCGGTCCTGCTGGCGCCGGTGCGGGCGGTGGCGCGGACATGCATCGCGATCTCTTCGAAATTGCCCAGGGCGGCCAGAAGCGCGAGGGTCAGCATCGAACGCTCGCGCGGGGTGATCGCGTCGGAGGCCCAGACATTGCCCCAGGCGGATTCAGTGATCAGCGTCTGGAACGGTTCATCGAAGGGTGTCTTGGCGGCTTCGGCGCGATCGACATGCGCGTCGCCCAGCGTGGCGCGGCGGGTCCTCATGCCCTGGTCGTAGCGGTCGGTCATGGGTGGGCTCCGTGTTTCGAATTGCTTCGCAATCCGACCGGCCGGGGGATTTCATCCCCCGGACCCCCTGCCGGATGCCCCGGGCGTATGTGCGACGGGATGCCGGATTCAGACATGGCCGGTTTCCGTGATGAAGTCGTTCAGCACGCGGGCGAATTCGACCGGGTTCTCGACACAGGGCAGATGCCCCGAGCCACGGATCAGGTGAAACCGGCTGCCCTTGATCAGGGCGGCGGTTTCGCGCACCAGGTCGGGCGGGGTGGATCCGTCTTCCGAACCCGCAATCGCCAGCGTCGGCAGGCTCAGCGATGCGGTGGTGGTGTAGAAATCGGTGCCCGAGATGGCGGCGGAACAACCCATGTAGCCGTCCGCCGGCGTGCGCGTCAGCATGTTGCGCCATGCGGCCAGTTCGGGCTTCTGGCGGAAAGCGCCCGAGAACCAGCGTTCCATCACCGCATCCGCCAGCGCCTCTATCCCGCCCTTGCGCACACCCTCGATCCGGTCTGCCCACATTTCGGGAGTGCCGATTTTCGCTCCGGTGTTGGAAATCACCATGGCGCGGACCTGATCCATGCGTTTGACCGCCAGGCCCTGCGCGATCATGCCGCCGATCGACAGGCCGACGAACAGGCAGTCGCGCACGTTCAGATGATCCAGTAGCCGCTCTGTGTCGGTGACCAGCGCACCCATCGAATAGGGGGCCGCCGGGCAGGAGCTCAGCCCGTGACCGCGCTTGTCAAAGCGGATGATGCGCAGACCGTCCCGCAGCAACGGCAGCACCTGGTCCCAAAGTCGGTAGTCGGTGCCCAGCGAATTGGCGAACACCAGCGGCGCGCCATCGGGGTCACCGTCGATGCGATAGTTGATCTGCACGTCGCCGAAATCCGCGATCTGCATGGAAAGTCCTTTCAGTAGGGCAGGCCGACGTAATTCTCGGCCAGAACGGTTTGCGCCGCACGGCTGGTTTCGAGGAAGGCCAGTTCGGTTTCCTGCATCCGCTGGTCGAATTCGGACTGGTCGGGAAAGCGGTGCATGATGTTGGTGAACCACCAGGAGAACCGCGTCGCCTTCCACACCCGGGCCAGCGCCTTTTCGGAATATTGCTCCAGTTCGTGATCGTCGTGGTCCAGATAGTGCCGGGTCAGCCCGTGATACAGATATCGCACGTCCGAAGCGGCCAGATTCAGCCCCTTGGCCCCGGTCGGCGGCACGATATGGGCGGCATCGCCGACCAGGAACAGGCGGCCCCAGCGCATCGGTTCGGACACGAAGCTGCGCAGCGGGGCGATGGATTTCTCGATGCTCGGTCCGGTGACGATCTTGTCCGCCGCGCTTTCGGGGATGCGGCGTTTCAGTTCGTCCCAGAACGCGGCATCGCTCCAGCCTTCCAGCGGATCATCGACCGGCGTCTGGATGTAGTAGCGGCTGAGGTTGAGATTGCGCATCGAACACAGCGCGAAACCGCGCGGATGGTTGGCATAGATGATTTCGTGGCTGACGGGCGGGGTTGCGGACAGCACGCCAAGCCAGCCGAAGGGATAGACCCGTTCGTATTCCCGCCGGACATCGGCGGGGATGGCGGCACGGCTGACCCCGTGGAACCCGTCGCAGCCGGCAACGAAATCACAGTCGATCCGGTGCACCTTGCCACCCTGCAGATAGGTGACGAAAGGCGCGTCGGTGTCGATACCCTGCGGATTGACCGCCCGCACATCGAAAACCGTGGGCGCGTCCCATTCGTCGCGCGCCTCGTACAGGTCACGGGTCACTTCGGTCTGGCCGTAGACCATCACCTGTTTGTCGGTCAGCTTTTTGAAATCAATCCGGAAACCGCGGTTCTGAAGCGCGATGAATGCGCCGTCATGGATAAGCCCCTGACGATCCATCCGCGCGCCGACGCCTGCTTCGCGCAGCAATTCGATCATGCCGAATTCCAGAACACCGGCGCGGATGCGGCCCAGCACATAGTCGCGGCTTTTGCGTTCCAGCACGACCGTGTCGATGCCCTTGAGGTGCAAAAGCTGTGAAAGCAGCAAACCCGACGGTCCGCCGCCGATGATACAGACCTGCGTGCGCATCGCGATCCTCCCCAAGGGGAAGTGTGGCGAAACTAGTTGGCATTGTCAATTATTTTGGTGCCGCGCCAACCGCGCCCCCTTCAGGTTCCGATCAGCGCCGTCCCCATCAGGACCAGAGCCGCGCCTGCCAGTTCCTTCGGGCCCAGACCCTCGCCGATAAAGGCGGCAATCGAGACGACGATCAGCGATTCCGTCGCAATGATGGCGATATAGGCGGTGCCAAGTTCCATGCGTTGCAGCACGATGACCTCCAGCAGCACCGCGCCGGCCAGGCAAAGCGCAACCGCGCCAAGCGCGAAGATGGTCGGGCTGTGCGACAGCGCTTTCATCGCCAGAGTCGCCAGCGCATAGGCAAACCCGCAGATAATAAGCAGCAATAAAGGCTTGGAGGCCAGCGCAGCCATGTTGCGCCTCCCTTGTTCAATGGAATATCTTGTCAGATTGTTGTCACAGGCTGCCACGTCACCGGTGCTTCCGGCAAGCCCGGTATTCCATACCATTGCCGGTTTCAGGCCGGATCATGCATCCGCATATGCGCCATGATTTGGCCGTGGTCGCTGGCCAGCTTGTTGTAGGGGGCCTCGGGGTGGCTGCCGTCGGTCAGGTGGTCGTTGAGCACGCTGAAATATTCCATCTCGCCGATGCGGCCCGAAAAATCCGGATGAAAATGGCGCGACATGAAAATCTGGTCGATGCTTTCGAAATTTCCGCCAAAGGCCGCCGTATAGACCATATCGCGCAGGGATTTGCGCACGAACAGCTTTTCGGCGGAATGCAGGCGCACGCGCTGGATGTCTTCCAGGATTCGCGCGGCTTCTTCCTTGGTATAGCGTTCATGTGCCTGTTCGGCGTCATGCCGGCGCATCCAGGCGTAGTTCCGGAACGGCGCCTCGCCGGTGATGATCTCTGTCGAGACCGCGTCCTCGCCATCGTTCATGTCGCCCAGCACCATCACCGGGCGGCCGCGGTCCAACTCGTCCAGTACCAGTCCGCGCAACACCCAGGCCTCTGCCATCCGGCGCAGCCCGGCACGCAGCGAACCAAGGCCGCGGCCATAGGGGTTGTAGTTCAGCAGGTCCGCTTCCGAAGGGTAGGGGGCGGCCGGGTGCTTGATGAACTCGCCCAGTTTCGATTTCAAATGGCAGTTGAAGATGCTGATCACGCTGTCGCCGATCGCGACGCGGACCTTCTGGATCGGACGCGACAGGCGGCTCAGCGTGACCGCGCCACCATCGGCGCCGCCAAGTTCCTGAAACGGGATCGCCACCGGCGGGTCCAGCGTCTGGATCACCTCGGGCGCTTCGGCAAAGCCGAACCGGGACAGCACCGCCAGCCCGGGGCGGCGCTGTCCGGGTTCGCCGTCATTGGCGTTGGGCGCAAAGGCCAGCGCCGCGTTTTCATAGGCCCGGTATTTCAGCTTTCGGAAGATCGCCTTCTTGGCGTAGCCCCTGGAGCGGTCAGGAACTGAAGCTGCGTTCAATTCCTGCCCGCGCGCATCGGTTTCGGCGATAACGGCGCGCAGGGCGTCTTCCTCGAATATTTCCTGGAAACAGACGATATCCGCGCTGAGCGACAGCAGCTGATCGGCCAGCCAGTCCTCTTTCCAAGCGTATTCCTCGGGCGTGTATTTCTCGAACCTGTAATATTCCTTGTCCGCCCCGATCAGGTTCTTGACGTTGAAACTGGCGATGGTGAAATCGGTCACGCCGGGCCCTCCAGAGCTTTGCACAAACACTTGCGCGAACCTTCGGGGGCTGGCCCGGCGATGTCAATCAGGCGGCTATTCGCGCCGCGTAATCTCGCCTTCCCAGGTGGATTCCAGATGCTGCAGGGCGGTGAATTCGGAAAGTATCCGCGATTTGGCGGTGCCTTCGCCGCGAATGCCCTCGAACCGGCCGGTCCCGCTGACGATCTGCCAGGTGTTCAGATCGCCCGGGTTGGTTTGCCAGGTCATGGTGAAAGTGGCGCCGTCGGCTTCGAAAAGGCAAATACCTTCGCCGCGCACACCTGCCGCGGTGCCAAATCCCGCGCCGATGCATTCGACAATACCAGGGCCGATATCGCCCAGGGTCATCTTGTACGAGCCATAGTTGTTCTGCCGCCAGTACACGCCCAATGTGCCCTGTTGATCCAGCGGCCAGGATTCCAGCTTTCGGACATATGTGTTCACCCCGACAACACGCTCTGCGGCCCAGATCTGGGCGGGCAGCAGCAGACAGAGGGCGGCCAATATCAATGTTTTCAACGCTTGGTTCCTTTCAGGCACGCACCGGCAGGTGCAATTCGTTTCTGTTGAGTGAATGAAGCTTTACGCGGCGATCAGGATCCGTCGCCAAAACTGTCAAGGGCGCGGGTAAACATTGCGGCATCGACATTTCCACCCGATGCCACCGCGATCACGGCGTCGCCGTCCACGGTTTCGGGGTGATACAGTGCCGCCGCCAGCGCCACCGCGCCCCCCGGTTCGATCACGATACGCAACCGGGCGAATGCGGCAGCCATGGCGCGCAGGCAGTCGTCTTCGCTGACCACCAGCCCGGGGCCACAAAGCCGCCGAAGGATCGGAAAGGTGATCTCGCCCGGCGACGGCGTGATGATCGCGTCGCAGATCGACCCTGAAATCCTGTCGTTACGCTCGATCCGGCCCGAAATCAGCGACCGCGCGGTATCGTTGAACCCGCTGGGTTCTACCGGGCGGGCGCGCAATCCCGGGGCCTTCGCCTGCAGCGCAAGGGCAATGCCGCTGGTCAGCCCGCCGCCACCGCAGCAGACCAGCACATCGGCCTGGCTGACCCCCACCGCGGCGGCCTGTTCGGCGATTTCCAGCCCGGTCGTGCCCTGCCCGGCGATCACCTGCGGTTCGTCGAAGGGCCGGATCAGGGTCAGACCGCGTTCGCGCGCCAGCGCGGCGCCTATCGCCTCGCGGCTTTCGCCGTTGGCGCGATCATAGGTCACCACTTCGGCGCCCAGACGACGGGTGTTGTCCAGTTTCACCGCCGGAGCGTCGGCCGGCATCAGGATCACCGCAGGCGCCCCATGCAGGCGCGCGGCCAGCGCGACCCCCTGTGCGTGGTTGCCCGATGAATAGGCCAGCACACCGCGGGCCCGGGTTTCCGCGTCCAGCGCCGACATTGCCGAATAGCCGCCGCGAAACTTGAAACTGCCGGTGTGTTGCAGGCATTCGGGTTTGACGAAAACCCGGCGCCCGGCGATCTCGTCAAGAAACGGTGAGCCAAGCAGCGGCGTGCGCCGCACATGTCCCGCCAGTCGCTGGGCCGCAGCCTCGATCATGTCGATATTCATCGCATCTTCTCCAGCCAGGTGCGGATCGTTTCAATCGCTGCCGGTTCATCCAGAAACGGTACATGACCCCGGTCCGGTATGTCGGCAAACAGCATGTCGGGGCGGCGGCGCTGCATCTCGGCGGCGGTTTCGCATGTCAGGATGTCCGAGTTCGCGCCCCGGATCAGTGCCGTCGGCAGGCCTGAAAGCGCCTCGAACATCGGCCACAGGTCCAGCGGTTCGGACGCGGGCACGTCGAATATGCGCGCAAGATCAGGGTCATAGTTGATGGTGATGCCGGTGGGCGTTTCGACATAGTGCCTGCGTGCCTCTTCCAGCCAGCGATCGGCGGGCACATTCGCGAACCCCGGCAGGAACCGCGCCCGCGCCACCGCCAGATCCTTCAGCGACTTTGCGATCGGGTTGCGACCGATGTAGGTGCGGATCACCGCCAGCCCGTCGGAAGAAATCTCTGGGCCGATGTCGTTCAGGCAGACGCCCAGCAGCCGGTCCCCGGCGGTGGCTGCCAGCAGCATCGCGATCATGCCGCCGCGCGAAGTGCCCAGAATGGCCGCGCGTTCCAGCCCCAGATGATCCAGCAGCGCCAGCGCATCGCTGGCCTCGACCAGTTGCGTATAGGTCGCGGGATCGGCCCAGTCAGAGGCGCCGCGCCCGCGATAATCCAGCCGGATCAGGCGGACATCGCCCAGATGCGGTGCGACATAGTCGAAGTCGCTGGAATTGCGGGTCAGCCCGGCCAGACACAGCACCGGCAGGCCCGCGCCCTCGTCGCGGTAGGCCAGCGAAATCCCGTCGGCTGTCTGAAATCGCGGCACTAGCCGGCCCTGGCAAGATCGGGGATCGTGGTCAGGTCATGCAGCACATGCGCGGGTTTCCACGGCAGGCGGTCCATCGGTTCGCCGGCGCGGTTGACCCAGACGCTGATAAACCCGAAGCCGGCGCCATGCGCCGCGTCCCAGCCGTTGGACGACACGAACAGCACCTCGTCGGACCGGGTGCCAAAGCGGTTGTTGACCAGTTGATAGACCGACTTGTGCGGCTTGAAGACGCCGACATCCTGCACGCTGATGACATCGTCCAGCACGTCCGCGACGCCGGCGCTGTCCACCGCGCCCTTCAGCATGTTCGGCTCGCCATTCGACAGGATCGCGGTGGCAAAACCCTCGGCCTTCAGCGTTGCCAGCATGGCGGGCACTTCGGGATAGGCGGAAAGTTCGAAATACAGCGCCAGCAGGCGCTCGCGCAGGTCCGCATCGTCCAGCCCCGACGCCTCCAGCGCCCAGTCGAGCCCGTTTTGCGTGACCTCCCAGAAATCCGTATGCGCGTCGGCAACGGCGCGCAGCCAGGTGTATTGCAGCTGTTTCAGCCGCCAGTCGGTGGCGACCTTGGCCCAGACGGCGGCAAATGCCTCGCGCCCCGGTTCGGCGGCGGCCTCGCGCGCGGCGGCGGCGACGTCGAACAACGTGCCGTAGGCATCGAATACGCAGGCTTTGATGGGCATTCGCGGATCTCCTTCGGGCCGCAGACTGCCAGAAGCCCGGGCCAAGGGAAAGAGGCGACGGCGCGCGCCGGGTCTGGTAGACTGGTTTGCGCGAACGCAACCGAATGGAGAGCGAAATGGGCGATATTCAAGGATCGGTCCACTGGACGGAGCTGATGACCTGGGATGTGGCCGGGGCACAGGAATTCTACGGCAAGGTCTGCGGCTGGACGTTTCAGGCGGTCCCGATGCCCGGCTTTGACTATGTCATCGGCAGCGCGGGTGACACGCAAACTGTCGGAATCATGGACATGGCCAGATCGGGGGCCGAGGCGGGCACACCGCCGTTCTGGATGACCTATATCGGTGTCGATGATGTCGACGCCGCGACCAAGGCGGTGACGGCGGGCGGCGGCAGGCTGAAAGCCGAACCTTTCGATGTTCCCGGTGTGGGCCGGATCGCGATTGCCGAGGATCCCTCGGGCGCGCTGATCGGACTGATGACGCCGGCGGATCAGGCGTGACCGGCACCCGGGAGATGTGGCGATGAGCGAAGCTCAGCAACGATGGGATCGCCGTTTCGCCGGGCAGGACTATCTGTTCGGCACCGCGCCTGCCGCATTCATGACCCTGCAGGCCGGTGTCCTGACCCCGGGTAGTCTTGTGCTGGCCGTCGCCGATGGCGAGGGGCGCAATTCGGTGTGGCTGGCGGGGCAGGGGATGCGGGTGACGGCGATGGACAGTTCGCCCGTCGGGCAGGCCAAGGCCCGCGCGCTGGCGGCGCGAAACGGCGTCAGTATCGATTTCCGCCTTGGCGATGTTGCCACATGGGACTGGCAGGCAACCGCCTATGACGCCGTGGTCGCGATCTTCGTCCAGTTTGCCGGGCCCGATCTGCGCGCGGCGATGTTCAAAGGCTTCGATCAGGCGATGAAACCCGGCGGATTGCTGTTGCTGCATGGCTATGCACCCCGGCAGGTCGGCTATGGCACCGGCGGGCCGGCGCAATCGGAAAACATGTACGAACTGCCGATGCTGCACACCGCCTTTGCGGGATATGACGTCCTGCATGAGGTTGACCATGATGCGGTGATCGACGAAGGAACGGGGCACTCGGGCTGTTCTGCCCTGATAGATTTCGTCGCCCGCAAACCGAAAGGCATCTGACATGCGTATTCTGTTCACCGGTGGCACTGGCAAGGCCGGTCGTCACGTCATTCCCTATCTGCAGGCGCAGGGGCACCGGGTGCTGAACGTGGATCGCATCCCGCTGGACGGCGTCGACAACCGGCTGGCCGATATCACCGATGCCGGTCAGGCCTATGACGTGATGTCCAGCTTTGCCGGGTATGACGAACTGGACGGTGGCACCGGCGTGCCGAGGTTCGACGCGGTGGTGCATTTCGCCGCCGTGCCGCGGGTGATGATGACCGCCGACAACGAATGTTTCCGCGTCAACGCCCTTGGCACCTACAACGTGATCGACGCGGCGGTGAAATTCGGCATCCGCAAGATCATCTACGCCAGTTCCGAGACTACCTATGGCGTCTGTTTCGCCGATGGTGAACGCCGCCCCGACTATCTGCCGCTGGACGAGGATCACCCGACGGTGCCAGAGGACAGCTATGCGATGTCGAAAGTCGTGAACGAGGCGACCGCGCGCAGCTTTCAGCGCCGCAGCGGCTTTGACATCTACGGGCTGCGCATCAACAACGTGATCGAACCACATGAATACAAGGCGAATTTTCCCGCCTACCTTGCGGAGCCCGACCTGCGGCGGCGCAATTTCTTTGCCTATATCGACGCCCGCGATCTGGGCCACATGGTCGATTGCTGCCTGAAGACAGACGGGCTGGGCAACCAGATCTTCAACGTCTCCAACGATGACCACTCGGTCAACCTGACCACGCCGGAACTGATCGCGCGCTATTACGACGACGTGCAGATCACCCGCGAGATGGGCGATCACGAGACGTTCTATTGCAACGACAAGGCCAAACGCCTGCTGGGTTACGCCCCGCAACACCGCTGGCGGATGTATCTGGACGACCCCGCGCTGGCGTAAGGATCCGCTGGCTTATTGAAGGGTGAAGTCCGGTATGAGCCCGAGGCGGACATCGTAAAATGACCTGACAGAAGTCAGACTGTGGTAGGGTGTATTCATTGATTTAGACTGCAAGGAAAGAGTCCATGACATTTGATGAAGATCTTCCGCAGCTGAACCGTCAGCCCATGACCTGTGGGGGCGGTTTCGAAACCTGGCTTCAATATGTCGACGGATTCGAACTGAGACACTTCTGCGCGTTTGAACTCATCAATGACAAACGCGGCCTGGCTTGCCTGACAGACTACCACCGAAAGCTGGTTGAGGCGTCGATCGGAAACGGCTTTGGGGTAATCAACGAAGGCTTGCATTAT
>JAJDOB010000068.1 GCA_022340385.1 Rhodobacter sp. | reverse complement strand
CCCTCGCCAAGGTCGATATCCGCGGCCAGTTCCGAATTCCCGAAAACCGCCACTGCGATGATCGCGGCAAGCACCGGCGTCAGGAACAACAGGACAGCGCGGTTGAAACGCGATTCACCGTTCTGCGCGGAAACATGCGCCACCAGCGCGAACACCAGTGGCAGCGCGAAAACCGCGAAGGCTTCGTGATGCAACACGCCGACCGCCGCCACCAGCCCGGTCCAGAACAGGCGGCGATTCAGCGCCAGATAGATCGCAAGGAACAGCAGGCAGAAATTCGAAAGATCATAGCGCCCGTGATCGCGGATCATCTGCATGATACCGGCGCTGCCGATGACAAACGCCACCCGCAACCCGTGCGACAGATCGGCAGTCCTGGTCTCGTGATGCGGCAACAGCCAGTCGATCGCGAAAACGCAGATGGCAAAGCACAATGCGAAAACGATTAGCAGCGCCACCACGGCCGCGACTTCGGGATCGCCCGATGCCTGGATGAACGGCCGCAGCACGGTGCCCAGCAAGGCCCGGCGCGCGAATCCATGATCGACATAGTTGACCAGGTACTGGGTGATCATCCACAGCCGGTCTTTCAGAAACGCATCCACGCCGAAACCCGACCCGGCATAATGCTGAACGAATGCGCCAATCCCGACCAGAAATGCCGCCAGTTTGAAATGGCGGCTGACAAATATCAGGATCGTCAACCGACGGCTCTGTATTTCGTCTCGATATCCTGTGCCATCTGCCAGATCCGGTTCGAGAACCGCTTGGTCAGGATGGATCTTGCGAATTTCAGCGACTGGATCAGCAGGCGCGCCGACAACGAACGCGGCTTGAGGTCTATCGACACCTGCAACCGGGTGCGGCGCGGCGACAGGGCGACCAGATCCAGCGCCACCTTGCCCTCGATCCCGCCCGATTCCGTCTCGGCGCGAAACCCGTTGGGCGCGTCATATTCCGTCATCCGCGCTTCCACGTCGCGCTGCTTGCCCCGGAACGGAAACCGCAACTGCCACTGCGACCCGACTCCGGGCTTGCCATAGGTATCCTGGCGCTGCACCTCGGCACCGCGCCGCAGCGCCTGTCGTTCAAATCCTTCGAAATCGGAAATCGCGCCGAACACATGATCAATCGGCGCTTCGATGTCCTCGCGGGTGGAAAATCTCATGCTTTGCCCGGTCTTCTTGGTTTTGTTAACTTATCTTAACCTGTCCGCCAGCCAGTTCCAAATCAGGAAATGCGCAATCGCACCCTTTCGGGCCGGTTTCATCCGCGTGCTGTTGCCCGCAAACACTTCCATCATCTCTTCGCGGGTCATCCAGACGGCATCCTCGATCTCTTCGGGGTCGATCTTGATCTCGTCGCTCAGCGCCTCGCCCCGGCAGCCGAACATGAGCGAGGACGGAAACGGCCAGGGCTGCGAGGACAGATAATCCACCGCACCGACGCGAACGCCGGATTCCTCGAACACCTCGCGCCGCACCGCCGCCTCGATGGTCTCGCCCGGTTCGACAAACCCCGCCAGCAGCGAATACATCCCCTCTGGCCAGCCGTGACTGCGCCCGACCAGCACCGAATTTCCCCTTGTGATCAGCATGATGACCACCGGGTCGGTGCGAGGAAAATGATGTGCGCCGCAGGCCACGCAATCGCGCTGCCAGCCGGCCATCGCCACGTTGCTTTTCGCGCCGCATTTTGCGCAATACCCGTGGCTTTGGTGCCAGTTCAGAACCGCCTTGCCGGTGGCGACCAGTTCCGCGTCGCGCGGCGAAAGCCGGGTCATGACTCCGCGCAGCTCTGCAAAAACGTGATCGGGCGGCAAATCCGGGTGCCCCTGGTGCGAGGGATCGAAGAACGCGCCCAGCGTGTCGGGCAACTCCTCTGGCTCCCAGCCCGAGATGTCATATGCAAACCTCGGGCCGTCGTCGTCCAGCCCCAGGAACACCGGCGCCTCGGCGGCCAGCGTCAGCACGTCATGGTCGATCTCCAGCCAGCCCGCCTGCGCCTGCGCCTCGCCGCAAAACAACGGCTTGCCACGCCACACCGGCACGCCGCGCGCGCCTGTATCGCCCAGCAGTCGGGCGATTTCCTGTGGCTGGCCGCGCAATTCCCCGGCCCGGTTCAGCCCCGAGCCGCCGAATGTCACCGTTTCCGCTATCTTCATGCCCTGCCTCCTGCGCTTGCGGTCTCTGTGGCACGCGGCGCCGCGCAAGACAATTCGCGCTACCGCCGAACGGTGCTAAAACCGCTCTGGATTGTCCTTGTCACCCAAGATACTATCAGCGGATGTTCCGGGCGTGCCCGGTTGTCATCCAGCGGTCACGCCCTGCCCATAATATTCGCTCATGGATATGGGAGTCTTGGCTATGACCAAACCGAAACCGACCCAACTATCGCGCCGGACATTTCTGTACGGCACCGCCGCAGGAGCATCCTTGATCGCCCTCCATCCCTTTTCCGCACAGGCAGCGGCCAATCAGGTGCATCTGCGCGTGATGGAAACCACCGACCTGCACGTGCATGTGTTCCCGTATGACTATTACTCGGACAAGCCGGTCGATACGGTCGGGCTGGCACGTACCGCGTCGATCGTGGCCGACATCCGGTCCGAGGCGACCAACTCGATGCTGGTCGACAATGGCGACCTGATTCAGGGCAATCCGATGGGCGACTACATCGCCTACGAACGTGGCATGGCAGAGGGTGACCTGCATCCGATGATCGCCGCGATGAACGCGGTGGGCTATGACGCGGCGACCATCGGCAACCACGAATTCAACTACGGTCTCGATTTCCTGACCAAATCCATGGCCCGGGCGGATTTCCCGGTGGTCCTGTCCAACATCGCCACCCGGCAGGGCGCCACGCCGCGCGACGACACGACCCTGTTCAAGCCTTACGTCATTCTGGACCGCAACGTGAAGGATGGCGCTGGCAATGAACATGCCATCAGGGTCGGCATTATCGGCTTCACGCCGCCGCAGGTGATGAACTGGGACCGCCGCCATATGGAAGGCAACGTGCAGGCCCGCGATATCGTTGACACCGCCAAAGCCTATATCCCCGAGATGAAAGAGGCCGGGGCCGACATCATCATCGCATTGTCGCATTCCGGCATCGGCGCGGATGCGCATTCCGACGGGATGGAAAACGCCTCGGTCCCGCTGGCCGCAATCGACGGCATCGACGCCATCATGACCGGCCACCACCACCTTGTTTTCCCCGGCGCGAAATATCAGGCCACCGCAGCGGTCGACCCCGAAGGCGGCACATTGCACGGCAAGCCGGCGACGATGGGCGGTTTCTGGGGCAGCCATCTGGGCCTGATCGACCTGATGCTGGAAAATTCGGGCGGCGCGTGGCAGGTCGTCAGCTTTGAATCGACCACCCGCCCGATATCCAGACGCAACGAGGACCGCTCGATCACCGCGCTGGTCGAAAGCGACGCCACCGTCATCGCCAGCGTCCAGCAGCAGCATGATGAAACGCTGGCCTATGTTCGCCGCGCGGTCGGCAAGACCTCGGCCCCGCTGCACAGCTATTTCGCGCTGGTCGCCGATGACCCAAGCGTCCAGATCGTGTCGATTGCCCAGAAATGGTACATCGCCCAGATGCTGGAAGGCAGCGAATATGCCAGCCTGCCGATCCTGTCGGCGGCGGCCCCGTTCAAGGCCGGTGGCCGTGGCGGACCCGACTATTTCACCGATGTGCCCGCCGGCGACGTGGCGATCAAGAATGTCGCCGACCTGTACCTGTTTCCCAACACGGTGCGCGCGGTGAAGGTGAATGGCGCGCAACTGAAGGGCTGGCTGGAACGATCGGCGGGCATGTTCAATCAGATCGAACCCGGGGCCAGCGATCAGGTGCTGCTGAACCCCGATTTCCCCAGCTATAATTTCGACGTGATCGACGGGGTGACCTATGAGATCGACCTCAGCCAGCCGTCGCGTTTCGGCGCCGGGGGCGAGCCGCTGAACCCCGACGCCAGCCGCATCACCAACCTGATGTACGACGGCGCGCCGGTCGGCGATGACATGGAATTCGTCATTGCCACCAACAACTACCGCGCTTCGGGCGGGGGCGATTTCCCCGGCACCGGCGACACCATCATCTTCGAGGCGCCCGACACCAACCGCGACGTGATCGTGCGCTATATCGTCGAGCAGGGAACCATAAATCCGTCAGCCGATGCCAACTGGCGCTTCAAATCGCTGCCGGGCACCACGGTCCTGTTCGATACCGGCCCGGCGGCCAAGGCCTATGTCGACGATGTGAAGGGCGTGAAGATCGAAGAGGCGGGCGAAGGCCCCGACGGATTCGCGCGGTTCCGCATCCAGCTATAGGCCGGACCGGCCAGACACGGCAGCGGCCTTGCGCCGCGGGTCGCTGCCACATGCACCTGAAATAACCACACCCTGAACTGTGTCCATCCGGATTCAGTCCGTAAATACTTGCCGGATCTCGGGAATTTCCGTTGAAGCCTGCAATCATCTGACGGCATTTGTTCTGTAAGCATCGCGTTAGACGATGTCCCGGGGCAGGCCATGGTCAAAATTGTCGTAACTGAACCGAACACAACGGTTTATGTAGGCAACAACGATATCGTAGAGATCAATATCCCCGGTGGCGGTGCGGTAACGATCAAGGCCGAGTCCAGTTCCGTAAATAAATTCAAGGTCTTCTTCAAGGGCGACAACCAGTCCGATACCGCCAGTATCGACCTTGCGACCTTCGCCCAGAACGACCTTCACATCGACATCCAGCACTATGATCCGACCGACACGGTCGAATTGATCGGCGGCTTCAACAAAGGGGTCGATCCGGACAACGATGACGAATTCTCGTACAGCTACATCGGGGCCACCGGAAACACCTTTAACGGATTCGTGCACGCCAAGGACGGTGGAGAATCCGATTTCAACGCCGATCCCAGCCCGATCATCATATGTTTCGCAAAAGGCACGACCATCGACACCGATCTCGGGCCGCGCCCGGTCGAAAGCCTTGTGGTGTCCGATCTGGTTCGAACCCAGGGCAACGGAATGCAGCCGGTGCGCTGGATCGGCAAACGCCAGCTGGACAGCATCGACCTGACGCGCCATCCGCAGCTTTGCCCGGTTCACGTCGCACCCGGTGCGCTGGGACGTGGCAAGCCCTACAAGAAACTGGTGCTTTCCCCGCAGCATCGCGTGCAATTCGCTGACTGGCGGGCCGAGTATCTTTTTGGCCAGGCCTCGGTCCTGACCGCGATCAAATACCTGGTGAATGACCACTCGATCACCGTCGATTACGATGCCGCGTCGGTCTGTTACTATCACCTGCTGTTCGACCGGCACGAAATGGTAAGCGCAAACGGCACATGGGCCGAAAGCCTGCACCCCGGCGAAATGGCAATGGACGCGCTGGACAGCCCCACCAAAACCGAACTGAACCTGGTGTTTCCCGAATTGCAGGCGGTTCTTGCCAGCCGCAAGACCGCGGCAATGGTTCTGAAATCGCACGAAGCCTTTGCGATCCGCGGCTATGCCGCCTGAACCATCGCACCGCCGGCGCGCCTTGCATGTCTTCGAATGAAACAGAAGATACCCTGACACACGAACCGCCGCGTCTTGTGCGGCGGTTCGGAAGCGTCTCGGGCGCGCATGTTAAGAGGGATAACCTGGAATTGAGGCGCTGCAGACTCGCTTCGTAGGGCGACCATAGCACAGATTCCCCAGCATTTCACTGCATTATGCGAAAACCGGGCCCGCCGGCGTTCAAACCTGGCGCAAATGGGTCGCGACAGTCTTGCGATCGGGTCGCCGGATGGCTATATCTCCCCCCGAGAGGTTGGCGCGGGCAAGCACCTCGCCAACCTGGTCAGGTCCGGAAGGAAGCAGCCACAACGAGCCCCGCTTGGGTCGATGTCCAGCCTCTCACCTCAATCAAAAGCCGCCCCTGCTGGGGCGGCTTTTTGCGTCGGCGCGATCAGATGGCGCGGGGTCAACCGTCGGCGGACCGCTCTGATTGCGCCGGCAGGCCCGAGGCCTCGGTCATGGGATGCTGCATGTTGCCCCACACATACATCCCGCCGACCACCACCGCCATCAGCCCGGCGACAATCGCCGGCACCGCCGCCAGGCTGCGCAACCGCATGTTGCTGGACGACCAGCGCAGCACCATGCAGGCCATCGCCAGACCGACAGCGACAAGCTGCCAGGTGAAAAACGTGGTGACCCGGTTCAGCCCGGCCGTCAGCCCGTTGTCTACCGTGGGCAGCAGCAGAAGCGCCGCGAACGACCCGAAAAAGGCGATTGCCCAGCACAGCAACAACAACATCAGCAGTTTCTTCATGACTTCGGTCCTCAACTTCACGCAGGCGGCACAAGTGGCGCAGACAATGCCAGCCGAAAAAGGCCAAATAATGACCTAACCGGCACCCGCGTCCACCACCTGCCCGGGCTTCGCCGCTGCCCAATCGGCCAGAAAATCCGCCATTCCGGGCTCTCCGGCAAACTCGACCGCGCGTCTGGGCAAGGCCACACCCTGTTCCAGAGCAAGCCGCGCACAGGCAATATGGTCGCGCTGGTCGCGCGCCGGGCAGTTTTCCGAACCGTGGATGATCGTCGACAGCAACGTGCCGCCATAGTTGTTCACATGGTCCAGATCCGGCTTCAGGCCCAGGAAATACGCCATCAGGTCGGGCAAGCCTTCCCAACCTGAAATCTGCACCGGGGTCACGCCCATTGCATCGGGGCGGTCGTATTCCAGCCCGATCGTCACCAGCCGCTCGACATGGCCGCGCCTGTCCGGCAGATGCAGCACGGACCGGATCAGCCCGCGAAATTCCTCGGGCAGCCTCGCCGGATCAAGGTGGCGCGCGCCCGGAACCGGGCCGTCGGCCGCCTGTGCCAACAGCGTTTCCTCGGGGCTCAGACCGGTGTCGCCGCCAGCCTCGGCGATCAGGCGCGCGGCCCCGGCGTTGCCGTAAACCCGCGCCATCGCATAGGGCGTCACCCCCTTGTAACGCAGCGACGGGTCGGCGCCGGCCGCCAGCAGCAACGCGATCATCCGTGCATCGCACATGCGCCGCGCCGCCTGATGCAGCGCCGGGATCACAAAGGGCGGCTCTCCCGAGGCATGCTGCACGATCCCCTCGTTCGGATCGGCGCCCGCCGCAAGCAGCAGCTCCACCGCCTCGTGGTCGTTGAAATCCAGCGCCCGTGGCAGCGCGTTCGTTCCCTCGACCCGCGCGCCATGTTTCAACAGCAGCCGCAACCCGTCGCTATGGCCAAGCTCTGTCGAATGATACAGCGACTCGCCGTCATCGGGATCGGCGCCATGGTCCAGCAGCCATTCCGCCAGCACCAGATTATGCGCGTGGCCAAGTGCCCCGTACAGCGCCGACAACGGGCTGTTGGGGTCGTTCTCGTGCAGATAGGCGTCATTCACGTCCGCGCCCTGCGCCAGCAGCAGTTCCGCAATCGCCAGCATCTGCGGCGTCAGATCGGGACGCACCTGGAAATACCGCGAAAAGGCCAGGTGCAGCATCGGGCGGCGCGGCCCCAGATCGCGCGTGGCCGCGCCCGGATCGCGCACCAGTGCGGCGCGCACCGCATCAAGATCATAAAGCGCGATTTCCAGTCCCAGCAGACCCCTGGCCAGATCGGGTGTGTCCGCCAGAAGATGCTGCACGACATGGTTCTGCCCGTGAAACAGCGCAACCTTCAGCCGTTGCTGTTTCTGTGCCCGGTCCATGCCGATGGTCTCGACCGCAAGCTTCAGCTTTGGCCACGACTCGAAATTCTGTTCCAGGGCAATGACATGCAGATAGTCGGCATGTTTGAAAGGCGGGTTGTCTCGTGGTGGATGCAGTGCCAGGCGCGCTTGCGCCTGCGCTTCGCCTGCCTCGTGGGCGCGTTTCAGCTGCTTGGCCTGACGGCGCAGATGTTCAAGTGATAACGTCATCGGTTTCCCCCATCACCGCCCGCCGGTCCGCTATCGGGCATGAGTTCAACCGAGGTCATGAATCGGTCGGAGGAAGAGGTGCTGATACAGCTGTCCGCGGACCCGGATGCCGCCCCTGAACGGCAGCCCGATACTAGCCGCCGAAAGCATCGGAATCAAGATGACGCGCATCGCCCGCGGACCGCCTGGCGGGGGAAATCCGGCAACCGCTCAGGTGGGGGGTTGGGGGCGGAGGGCGCATGCATTAGTGTCGGCCCGTGCCCGATTCACCCGACACCCCGATGGCCGCAACCCGCGCGCCCGCCTATCAGGTCCTCGCCCGGAAATACCGGCCAGAAACCTTTGCCGATCTCGTCGGGCAGGACGCCATGGTGCGCACGCTGAAAAACGCGTTTCAGGCCGATCGCATTGCGCAGGCATTCATACTGACCGGCATTCGCGGCACCGGCAAGACCACCACGGCGCGGATCATCGCCAAGGGCATGAACTGTACCGGGCCGGATGGCAGCGGCGGCCCGACCACCGACCCCTGCGGCAAATGCGAGGCCTGCGTGGCGATTGCCGCGGGGCGACATGTCGATGTGCTGGAAATGGATGCGGCCTCGAACACGTCGGTGAATGACATCCGCGAGATCATCGACTCTGTCCACTACCGGGCGGCTTCGGCGCGCTACAAGATCTACATCATCGACGAGGTGCACATGCTGTCCACCTCGGCGTTCAACGCGCTGCTGAAAACGCTGGAAGAACCGCCCGAACACGTCAAGTTCATCTTCGCCACCACCGAAATCCGCAAGGTTCCGGTCACTGTGCTGTCGCGCTGCCAGCGGTTCGACCTGCGCCGGATCGAGCCCGAGGTCCAGCTTGCCCTGCTGCGCCGGATTGCCGATTCCGAAGGCGGCGAGATTGCCGACGAGGCCCTGGCGTTGATCACCCGCGCCGCCGAAGGGTCGGCGCGCGACGCCACCTCGCTGCTGGATCAGGCGCTTTCGCATGGCGCCGGTGAAACCACCGCCGAACAGGTCCGCGCCATGCTGGGGCTGGCCGACCGGGGCCGTGTGCTCGACCTGTTCGACATGATCATGAAGGGGGACGCGGCAGCGGCCCTGCAGGAACTGTCGGCGCAATATGCCGACGGGGCCGACCCGCTGGCGGTGCTGCGCGACCTGGCCGAGATCACCCATTGGGTCAGCGTCATCAAGATCACGCCAGAGGCCGCCGAAGACCCCACCATCGGACCTGACGAGCGCGCCCGCGGCACCGACATGGCAACCCGCCTGCCGATGCGGGTGCTGACCCGCATGTGGCAGATGCTGCTGAAAGCCCTGGACGAGGTGGCACAGGCGCCGAACGCGATGATGGCCGCCGAAATGGCGGTGATCCGGCTGACCCATGTCGCCGATCTGCCCTCGCCAGAGGAATTGATCCGCAACCTGCAGGAAACACCCGCGCCCGCGCCGGTCAATCCCGCCCCATCCGGCGCCGGTCCCGGTTCCAGCGCGGGCGCCAGCGCCGTTGCGCACCATGCCGCCCGCATGGAAAGCGGACCTTCCGGCGGGGCCGCCACCGCGCTGGCGCTGAACCCGGATGACGCGCTTGCCCGGTTCGCGCGTTTCGAACAGGTCGTCGAACTGATCCGCGCCAATCGCGATGTCAAACTGCTGGTCGAGGTGGAAACCACGCTGCGCCTTGCGCGATACCAACCCGGACGTATCGAGTTTCAGCCCACTGCCGACGCGCCCCGCGACCTTGCCGCGCGGCTCAGCCAGCGCCTGCAACTGTGGACCGGCGTGCGTTGGGCCGTCACCCTGGTCAACGAAGGCGGCGCCGACACCATCGCCGAACTGCGCGACGCCGACCGCCTGGCGCTGGAAAATCAGGCCAGGCAGCACCCGCTGGTGCAGGCAGTGTTCGACGCCTTCCCCGAGGCGGTAATCACCGAAATCCGCACCCTCGAAGACATCGCAGCCGAAGCGCAGGCAGGGGCCTTGCCCGAAGTCGAGGAAGAGTGGGATCCGTTCGAGGACGGCTAGAGCGGCGTCCTTTCAATGTGAATCGGTG
>JAJDOB010000265.1 GCA_022340385.1 Rhodobacter sp. | reverse complement strand
CCGGTGTACGCGAACTAGAAATTGCGTATCCCTCCCGACTGGCAAGGCGCCGGTCGGGGCCGGAACCGGTCAAGACTCAACCACCACCGACTGGCGCAGGCAGGATGTTCGATGTGATTTTCCAGGAACCGAAGTGCGATGTCTTCGGTGATCGCACCGTTGGTGGTTGAAAAGTAGCCCCTGCCCCAAAAATGACGGCCCCGGTAGCGCTTTTTGAGGTGTGGAACTTCGCGTCGCACCTTGTGCGACGAGCGCCTCTTCATGGGGCGCATCAGGTCGCTGATCGCCAGCTTCGGCGGCACGGACACGAACAGGTGGACGTGATCGCTGGACAGCACGCCACGGATGATATCGACCCCATTCTCACCACAGACCTGCCGGATGATGTCGCGCACCCGCAGCCGGACATCGCCGAGCAACACCTTGTAGCGGTATTTCGTTGACCAGACCAAACGGTACCGGTGGCAGAAAACACAGTGCTTCCCGGCGTCATATTGCATGGTCTTATCCTCCCGGAAATGAACCTTCAGCCGGGCAATGATCCGCAGCGCGCACGGTATCAGCCGCGCGCTGCCCCAGTTCAACCGCCTTCGGCGTCGGGCCAAGACCACCGGGCGAGCGCACGAACAGCGGATCGTCAGAGATGTCGCGCAGCCGTTTCGACGAGTTGGAGATCGCCTATTGCGTGCGCCCCAGCCGCAGGCCGGTGCGCTGCGTTCCTCAAGCAAGGTGTGCAGGACCGGAAACAGGTTCATGTCGACGTTTCCGAATATGTGCGGCCCTTCTCTATATCATCCGAAATGATGTTGCAGAACGCCAGCATCAATTTGTGAAATGTTCGCGGGTGCGATAGAACAGGCGCCATGGATGCGGACTATCTGGCCTTTCATCCCGATCCGTCGGTACCGAAATTCATGCTGCCGCCGGGTGCGGTGGATGCCCATTGCCATGTCTTTGGCCCGGCGCGCGATTTCCCCTTTGCGCCAGAGCGTAAATACACGCCCGTCGATGCGCCCAAGGAAAAGCTGTTCGCGCTGCGCGACCATCTGGGTCTGGCGCGCAACGTGATCGTGCAGGCCACCTGTCACGGCCGCGACAACAGCGCGATGGTCGATGCGATGGCGGCGGCAAACGGGCGCGCACGCGGCGTTGCGATCGTCGGCGAGGAAATCAGCGACGATGACCTGGTTGCGCTTGACCGGGCCGGGGTTCGTGCCGTGCGGTTCAATTTCGTCAAGCGGCTTGTCGATGCGACACCCAAGGACACCTATCGCCGGATCGCAGAGCGTGTGGTCCGGCTGGGCTGGCATATCGTCGTCTATTTCGAGGCGGCCGACCTGCAACCGCTTGTGCCGTTCCTGACTTCGCTGCCGGGCGTGATCGTGGTCGACCACATGGGACGGCCCGACGTGGCGGCGGGCGTGCAGGGCGCGGGGTTTCAAGGCTTCCTGCGCCTGATGGACGCCAACCCGGACATCTGGGTCAAGGCCACCTGCCCCGAGCGTCTGACAGTCGCCGGCCCGCCCTATGATGACGTGATCCCGTTTGGCCGGACATTGGTGGAACGATACCCGTCCCGGGTGATCTGGGGCACCGACTGGCCGCATCCGAACATGAAATCGCATATGCCCGATGACGGCGCCCTGGTCGATGTCGTTGCGCGCATCGCGCCGACGCCCGCGTTGCAACAGGCGCTGCTGGTCGACAATCCGATGCGGCTTTACTGGCCCGAAGTGGCCGGCTGATGGCGGGCGCGCATCCGGGCAACGCGTGGGTCGAAGGGACCATTGCCGCGCTGGCCACGGCAATGTGCGTGGCGTGTTTCCTGTGGAATGTCGAGGCCCCGACCCGTCTGGGTTTTGCGATCCTGCAACAGCAATACATGGCGTTTCAGCTTGGGCTGGCGCTGACGATTGCATTCCTGCGGTTCGGGCCGACCGGACAGGCGAAGGCGCGGATCGGCCTGGTCGACGGGGCCATCGCCGCGATTGCCTTCGCCGTGCTGATGTATGCGGCCTGGGATTTTTCGTGGCTGTTGCGCGAACAGGCCTACCGGCCCTGGCAGATCACCATGGTCGGCGCGGTCGTGACCGTTGCCGTGATGGAAGGCATCCGCCGCCGCGCCGGTTGGATGCTGTTCGTGATCGTCGCGGTGTTCCTGACCTATGCGCTGTTTGCCGACCTGGTGCCGGGGCGCCTGATCGGCAAGGAACTGAGCCCCGTGCGGCTGGTGCAATATGTCGGGTTCGATCCTTCGGCGGTGTTCTCGACCCCGCTGGCGGTGGGCACGATCATCGTGCTGCTGTTCGTCTTTTTCGGCCAGTTGCTGTTTGCGGCGGGTGGCGGCGCCTTCTTTACCGACCTTGCGATGGCCGCGACCGGGCGCACCCGGGGCGGCAGCGCCAAGATCTCTGTTGTCGGATCGGCGCTGTTCGGGTCGATATCCGGCAGTGCGGTGTCGAATGTGGTGACCACCGGGGTCGTCACGATTCCGCTGATGCGGCGCGGCGGATATTCGGCGCGCGATGCCGGCGCGATAGAGGCGGTCGCCTCGACCGGCGGGCAGCTGACGCCCCCGATCATGGGGGCTGCCGCGTTCCTGATGGCGGAGTTTCTGGAAGTTTCCTACGTCACCGTGGCGGCGGCGGCGATCGTTCCCGCGCTGCTGTATTACCTGGGAGTCTTCGCCCAGGTCGATCTGATCGCGGCGCGCGACGGGATCAGCGCCAGCGACGAGGACGACCTGACCACCGCCGGCGTCCTGGCGGAGGGCTGGCATTTCGTCTTTCCATTCGGCGTGCTGCTGGCGGCACTGTTCTGGTGGCGCTACGACCCCGAGGATTCGGCGCTGATGGCGTCGGTCGCCATCGTGATCGTCGGTTTCCTGTTCCCGTACCGGGGGCAAAGGCTGACCTTGCGGGCGCTTGGAAAAGTCTTCGTCGAAACCGGCACATCGATGGTCGATCTTATCCTGGTGGTGGCGGCGGCGGGATTCGTCATCGGGGTGTTGAACGTGACCGGGCTGGGCTTTGCCCTGACGCTGGTCCTGGTCGATGCGGTGGGGCAGAACGTGATCTTTCTGCTGGGG
The DNA here is from genome assembly GCA_022340385.1 of Rhodobacter sp. GTDB lineage: Bacteria > Pseudomonadota > Alphaproteobacteria > Rhodobacterales > Rhodobacteraceae > CALGTJ01. The sequence continues at coordinate 5,727 of JAJDOB010000265.1, read as the reverse complement.
ATTTCCGCAGTGATCTGCATAATTCTGGGCATGGGAATGCCGACATCGGGTGTTTACGTGCTGCTGGCCGCCCTGGTGGCGCCGTCGCTGGTGGCGGCGGGCATCCAGCCGCTGGCCGCGCATCTGTTCATTCTGTACTTCGGCATGATGTCGATGATCACGCCGCCGGTGGCTCTGGCGGCCTTTGCGGCGGCAGCGATCACCAAGACCGACGCGTTAAGTACCAGCCTGGCGGCGGTCCGTGTCGGCTGGGCGGCCTTCGTGCTGCCCTTCGCCTTTGTCGCATCGCCTGCCCTGCTGATGAACGGCAGCTGGGCTGAAATTGCCGGGGCCACGGCCCTGACCGGCGCGGGGATCATCGCAATCACTGCCGGCATTGTCGGGTACTGGTCACGACGGTTGAATCCGGCGCTTCGGCTGATCATCGCCGTGGCAGGGATTTGCGCGCTGCCGCTGGGATTCCTGCCGGCGAACCAGGCATTGCACATTGCGGCCGTGCTGGTGCTGATCGCATTGGCGGCGGCTTTGAAATTCACCAAACCAATGGCCGCGGGGAACGGCCAGACATCCTGAAACACCGGCGCCCGAAACAAGGCGCCAATCCAAATGGGAGGAACACATGAAACACTTCAGGCACCTGAAACGCGCCATCTGCGCAGGCCTTGCCGGCGCGGCATTCATCGCCACGACCGCCAGCGCACAGGTTGTGACAATGGCCACCGGGGCACAGGGTTCTGTCGCGTTCAACTCGGGTCAGGCGGTGGCGAAAGTCGCCAACGAGAACGGCATAACCGTGCGCACCCAGCCGCTGGTCGGCTACCTGCCGCTGATCAGTTCGGGCGAGGTCGATTTCGGCTTTTCGAACGGAGTCGAGGCCGCCTTTGCCCTGACCGGAACCGGCAACTACGATCGTGCAAGCCCGAATTTGCGCCTGGTGGGCGTGATGTTTCCGTTGACCACCGGTCTGATGGCGCCCTGCGATCTGGGGCTGACCTCTGTTGCGGAACTGAAGGCGAAGGCAGGCGATCTGCGCATCGCATCGGAATACACATCCTCGACCATCATCCCCTATTACATCGGCGGCGGGCTGGCCAACGGCGGCATGACCTATGATGATTTTCAGCAGGTGCCGGTCGCCAGTTTCGTCGCCGGGATCAACGCGCTGGGTGACGGTCTGGTCGATGTTGCGCTGGTCAGCCTGAACGCCGGCGCCGGGAAACAGGCTGCGGTCAAGCTGCAAAACCGGGGCGGGCTGTGCTATGTCTCGCTCGACACATCCGATGACGCGGTCGCGGCGTTCAAGAAATTCCTGCCCGCCGGAACCGTCGCGCCCTTCAAGCAGAACGAAAATATCCTTGGGCTGGAACAATACGGCGCAAACATCATGCGCATTCCGTGGATGATGCTGACCAATGCCGATGTCAGCGAGGATCTGGTCTATGACCTGACCAAGATTGTTGCGGAAAACAACGAGGCACTGACCGAAAGCTTTGGCCTGTTCCGCCTGGCCAAGCCGGAAACCATGGCGCCGGCCAACGAGGTGCCTTATCACCCGGGCGCAATGCGTTATTTCGAGGAAGCCGGCATCAAGGTCGGCGGCTGACATTTCAATCGCGGCGGGCGACAATTTCGCCCGCCGCCAACGCTCGCGATCACGGAGACGCCGCAGATGATGACCACCCTCACCGCCTCTGACGGGCACGAACTTGACTGCTGGATCGAAAACCCTTCCGGAGACAGCAAGGGCGGGCTGGTCATCCTGCAGGAAATCTTCGGCGTGACCGACCAGTTGAAGGGCCTGGCCCGGCGCTATGCCGCGCTTGACTACACCGTGGCCGTGCCCGCGCTGTTCGACCGCCAGCAGCGCGGCGCCGTGATCCCGTTCGATGCCGCCGCCCCCGGGCGCGACCTGATGCTGGCCTCTGATCCGGCCCGGACGTTGCTGGACATCGCGGCCGCGGTCGACGCGCTTGCGGCCGGCGGCAGCAAGGTCGCGGTGATGGGGTTCTGCTGGGGGGGCGGTCTGGCCATACGGGCGGCACAGAAGCTGGACATCGCCGGCGCGGTGTCATTCTACGGCACCCGGCTGCCGCAATACCTGGATTGCCCGCTGAAGGCTCCGGTTCTGGGCCATTTCGGCAGCAGGGACGATCACGTTCCGCCTGAAATGTTGCAGCAGGCAAAGGATTATCTGCCCGGGTTGCAGGTCCATATGTACGACACCGGCCACGCCTTCGCCAACGACGCGCGCCCTGCCATGTACGACAGGGCGTCGGCAGAACTTGCGCATGAACGCACCACGAAATTCCTTGCAGAACGGCTCGGCTAGCTTGTTTCAAAAGCCACGCGGACCTTGACGAATACGGCACCCCCGGGACAACAGAACGTGTTGTCCCGGAGGCGGCGCAAAGCCAGCGCGAAGGCCATTCCAGGCGCTGTATTTGCCCCGGCATCGGGTGATTCCCGAATCACCCAAACTGCCTTGGGAATGCGGTGAAATTCAAAGAATTCTCCTAAAACGAAAAGTCGCGAAGGCCGCGGCGCAGACAATACAACCGAGGGTAGAACTTTGAGGGTGGACTCACCATTTTCTTGCAAATAGGTAAAAAATGCTAACAATATGGACTGTCTAAGAATGGTTGTCACATCCGCCTGTTTGGATGTGGCCTGAGACGCGCGAATGGGGGAGCGTCATTATGAGTATACATAGAAGACTGAAAATGCTGGCGGCTGCAGTTGCAGTCTCCGGGGTGGGAGCCTTGGGTTTCTCACAACCGGCAAACGCCGTTACGATAAATTTCCAGAACATTCCCGGTGCAGACACAGCCGGCGACGCATATGCGGGAAATTTTTCGCTTGAAGTGTCGGATCTGGGTGGCGGGAATGTGCTTTTCCAGATTGTAAGTGCTGTGGCACCTGGCCTGAGTTACTTCATTCGCACGATTTTCATCGATGACACGAACCCGTCGTCGTTCACGTCGCTGCCGACAACCAACAGTTCAACCTATTCCGTTGGCACGGTGGCCATGACGTATTCGTCGGGTGGCAACCTGCCGCAAGGCAACAATGTCGGCTTCTCGACAGAGTTCAACTTCAATCGCGATACGCCCGGCAACGGCAATGCCATTCAACAGGGCGAAACCGGCGGCTTTGTGTTTGGCGGCGATTTTTCAGGGATTCTGGCGTCGCTGAATTCGGGTGACCTGCGCTTTGGAATCCACCTTCAAGGATTGCCCAATGACGCGTCCGACAGTTTCGCAACCTCCGTTCCGCAAGTGCCACTTCCGGCCGCGGGCTTTCTTTTGATGGGCGCGCTTGGCGGACTTGGATTTGCGGCAAAGCGCAAACGCAAGGCGAGCTGACGCAGGTCAGACAGAGTCCGGCAACGGGCAGTGATTCAGCCGATCCTGCCCGGAACCGGAGATTCGTAGACTTTGTTTCCTGGCAATTCGATTTTGGCGCGGCGGCAATCGCCGGGCCATATTTTTTTTGCCTGCCGCCGGGCTTTGGGGCAGGATCATTTCGTGAAGCGGGGAACGGCGCTCTTCTACTGAGTTGCCATATGGTGCCCTGCGACCCACCCGCCTGATGCAGGCGGCCACTTAGTGCCGGAGGGAGTGTCAAATGGCAGTCGTGCTCACAGGAAACCTGAATACCACGCTGAATGCGAATGTGGCGGGCGATATCTATGTGACGCTTGCGGGCGAAACAATTGCGGTCACCGGGACTGGCGTGAATTTCGCTTCGACGAGTATAGTTGACTACATTCTCGCCGGCACATTGGTGGCCTCTTCCAACGGGATCCAGTCGAACCTTTCGACGCCCGGGTCGGCTCAGACAGTTGTGGTCGAGGAGACCGGCGTCATCTATGCCGGGCTCGATGGAATGGATCTGAACGGCGACAACCACGTGATCGTGGTGCACGGTTCGGTGACCGGAACTGGCGATGGAATCGAACTTGACGGGCCGAGTGCACAGATCACGGTGACCGGGTCGGTCGTGGGCAACAGTTACGGTATGGACCTGACCGGAAACAACACAATCGTGACAAATTCAGGCGTGGTGAGCGGCGAGACAATCGGGATCGATCTGGATGGTATTGACACGACGCTGCGCAACACAGGTCTGGTGACGTCCAATGCTTACGGAGTCAGATCCCTGGATGGGCAGTTCGAACTTGTTAATGACGGCGAAATCTTCGGAGCCTACGCCGTCTATCTCGGCACTGGCGGGCATCAGTTGACAAATACAGGGCAGATTACCGGTTCTGTTTACGGACTTTATTCCACCTCCGGCGAGGTCCAGCTGGTCAACAGTGGTCAGATCACTTCTGGGGATAGGGCCATTTCGATCTTCGGCGGCGCCCAATCGAGTGTTTCAAACACCGGCACGATTTCGGGCGGCGTTGTAATCGCGGAATTGAACGGCGACTTTGCGCAATTTTCCAACGCGGGACTGATGACTGGCGGTGGCAGTGTCGGCATGTCCGGCGTCAGCGTGACGATGCTCAATACCGGTGAAATCGCCCTGATCGGCACAGATTCGTCGATTGGAATTGCCGGGGACAGTGCGCTTTTGTCGAATTCCGGTCAGATCGCGGCCACCACGACCAGCTTTGGCATAGACGTCAACGGCTTTGGGGCGCAGATCGTCAATGATGGTGTCTTCATCAGCAATGTGCGGCTGGAAGGCGACACCGGCGTTTTGCAGAACTCGGGCGTGATCAACGGCGATGTGACCTCGGGCAACCTGACCCAGACTATCGTCAATCACGGCGAGATCTTCGGCGATGTCGATATGGGCAATGGCAACGATGTGTTTCTGGGAACCGGGCAGACCCACGGGCTGATCATATTGGGCTCGGGTGACGACCTGATGCAGGGCGGCGGCTGGGCGGAAGAAGTGCGTGGCGGTGCCGGATCCGACACTTTGTACGGGTCCGGCGGAGACGACTTTCTGAATGGCGGCACCGAAGGCGACACCCTGCGCGGACGCATCGGAAATGATGAGCTGTCTGGTGGATCCAATACCGACCTGCTTTTCGGCGGACAGGGCGATGACACTCTGGATGGCGGTCTGGGCGCCGACAGGCTGCGTGGTGGTTCGGGCGATGACATGATTGATGGCGGAGCGGGCGGAGGTCAGGACACTCTGATCGGCGAGCGCGGCGATGACACGCTGACCGGCGGTGACGGCAGCGACGAGTTCGTCTTTGGCCGCAACACGGGCCACAACGTGATCACCGATTTCCAGAACGGCGCGGACCAGATCAACCTGGAGTCGCTTGGATTGGCGAATTTTGCCGCGCTGAACGGTTCGGGGGCAATTTCGGGCGATTCCTCGATTACGGTGATCGACCTAACCTTTGTCGGCGCGCAAGGATCGATCACGCTGGAAGGCTTCGACGTCAGCCTGATCAACGCCGGAGATTTCCTGTTCTGAGACCGGGACGGTAACTGATCGCAGAGACCGGGACGGTCTTTGGCGCGTGGAACCGGTTATTGGTTGCCACCCGGGGTTCACCGCGCATGTTCCATCAGGGTTTCGAGTGCCTGAGCGTCCAGCGCGGCGGGGTTCGACTGCATCGAAGAAGAGGTCGCGGCGGCCGCAGCCGCGGCGCGGCGGTCGGCCGCACTGATCCCAAGTGCATCCAGCCCCGGCAGACCGTGACTGCGCGACCAGCGCTCAAGGGTGGCAAAGGCGTCGCCCGGTGCGCCGCCCAGAACA
>JAJDOB010000251.1 GCA_022340385.1 Rhodobacter sp. | reverse complement strand
GCCATCCCACGAGGTCGGGATGAATTCGACCTCGACGCCCATGTCCTCGGCCAGCTGACGGCCGACGTCCAGTTCGAACCCGATCAGATCGCCGTTCAGGTCCCGCATCGACCACGGCTTGAACAGCGACAGCCCGATCTTCAGGGCGCCGCGCTTCTTGATGGTTTCGATCACGCTTTCGCTGGAAAGCGCCTGGGTCGCGCTTTGCGCCAGCGCGGGCAGGGCCGCGCCCGTTGCCACGCCGAGCGCAAGCGCCGCGCCGATAAATCTGCGAGTGATATTCATGTGTTAACTCCCTTGTTGAGTTGGTTTTGGGCGTCCGGCAAAGTGGCCGCCCGATTATTGTGCAACGGCATATCGCTTTTCCATGAAGGATACGCCGACCGACAGGATCAGCGTCACCACCATGTAGACGGCGGCGATGGTGAACCAGATCTCGAAGCTCATGTAGGTGTCAGAGATGATGTTGCGCCCGATGGTGGTCAGTTCGGCCACGGCGATGACGCTGACGATAGCAGAGGATTTCACCATATGCACCACCTCGCCGGTCATCGGCGGCAGCATGAAGCGGATCGACTGGGGCAGGATGATATAGCGATAGGCCTGCCCGCGCGACATCCCGATGGAGGTTGCCGCCTCCCACTGGCCGCGGGCCACGGCCTCGATCCCGGCGCGGAAGATCTCGCTGATCAGAACCGAGTGAAACACGCCAAGGCACAGGATGCTGGCGGTGTAGCGGTCGAAGCCGAAGATCGGGCCGAGAACGTAGTAGAACAGGTACAGGAGCACCAGCAGCGGGATGTTGCGGATGAGTTCCAGAAACCCGATTGCGACCGCGGTGCAGATGATCAGCCCCGAAAGGCGCAGCAGCGCCACGACCAGCCCGAGGACAAGCGCAAAGGCAAAGGCGGTGGCCGACAGTTGCAGGGTCTTCATCAGCCCGATGACGATCTCGCCCCATTGGAACCCGTCTTCGGTGACGCTGTAGAAATACTGCGGCACCCGATACCATTGCCAGTTATAGCCCATCGCCTGCGCGCCGGTGTAGGCGCCGTAGGTGATGACGCCGATGATCAGCGCGTAGAGCGCGACCGAGAAGGTGACCGAGTTGATCACCTGCGTCGCGCGCGCCGGTTGCGGCAACGGGCGGCCCCTTGGGGCGTAACTGTCGGGCGCGACGGTCATCTAATGTTCCAGGATCTGTTCAAGGAACATCCGGCAACGCTCGCTCGACGGGTTGGTGAAGAACTGTTCGGGCGGCGACACCTCGACGATGCGACCGTCTTCCATGAACACCATCGTGTCGGCGACCTTGCGGGCGAAACCCATTTCATGGGTGACGACGACCATCGTCATGCCGGTTTCGGCCAGTTCGACCATGACGTCCAGCACCTCGTTGATCATTTCGGGATCGAGCGCGCTGGTGGGTTCGTCGAACAGCATGATCCGGCTTTCCATGCACAGGCTGCGCGCGATGGCGACACGCTGTTGCTGGCCACCCGACAGCGCCGAGGGGTATTTGGCGGCCTGTTCGGGAATATGCACGCGGTCCAGATACTTGCGGGCGGTCGCCTCTGCCTCGGCACGGGGAGTCTTGCGCACTTTCATCGGGCCGATCATCAGATTTTCCAGCACCGTGAGATGCGGGAAAAGGTTGAACTGCTGAAACACCATGCCGACTTCCTGGCGCAGGTTCAGGATATCCTTCGAGCCTTCGTAAACCTCGATCCCGTCGACTGTCAGCGTGCCGGAATTGTGAAATTCCAGCCCGTTGATGCAGCGGATCAGCGTCGACTTGCCGGACCCCGAGGGGCCGCAGATCACCATCCGTTCGCCCTCGCGGACCGAAATGGTGACATCCTTCAACGCGTGAAAATCGCCGTAGAACTTGTCGACGTTTTCAAACGAGATCATCGGCACACCGGTGGTCATGCAATGGCTCGCATCAGGCGATTTTCCCCCTTGGTTGTCCCAACAAACCAACAACTGACCGGGACACGCAACAAAAACTTTCGCTAGGCCCGGGCGGATTTGCCCGGCCCCATTGCAGCATTTCGTGCATAGCAGTAAAAATATTGTATGTGGGTTCGCCGTCATGGCAAGGGCGAAGCGTCTGGATCCAGTTGATTTCCACGCCGGGCGCAGCGCGCGGCGATGCAATGATCGGCGGTGGCGGCGGCGCATGCGCAAAACCCGGGCACCGCGCGACCGCCGGGAGCAGGGCAAAGGTGGCAGAGCAGGATGTAAACGCCAAGATCGGTCAGGCCCTTCGACGGCTGCGGCGCGACAAGGCGCTGACCGTCACCCAGCTTGCGTCGATGTCGCAGGTGTCGCCGGGCATGATTTCGCGGATCGAAAACGGGCAGGTCTCGCCCTCGCTCAGCACGCTGGATGCGCTGGCGCGGGGCTTGCAGGTGCAACTGATGTCGCTGTTTGCGCATACCTCTGATGTGGCGGATGTACATTATGTGGCTGCCGGTACCGGGCTGGCGTCCAGGCGGATCACGCCGGGACATGCCCATGACTACATGCTGCTGGGCAGACATGTTGACCGCGGCGGCACCTTCGATGCCGCGCGGGTGACGATCCGGCGCGATCAGGCCAGCGATCTGCCGCGCTATCAGCACGAGGGGCATGTGTTCCTGTTCGTCATCTTAGGCGAGGCGACCTATACCTGCGGCGGCGAATCATTCGCGCTGGCCCCCGGCGCATCACTCAGTTTCGACGCCAAGCTGTCGCATGGTTTTGCCGAGATCCACAGCGACGCGGTCAGCATGATCACGGTATCGTCGCGCCCGGTCTAGCTGGCGCCGGGCGGGGCGGCGGATACCGGTGCGGGTTTGCCGGATTTTTCAATTCACTTTCAAAACCATTGTGTTAGCCTTGGCCATCCCGCCAACAGGACGCTTGAAATGCCCGCCGACGCTGCCGCAAGCCGGATCACCCTGACCACCGATCTTGCCGCGCCGGGGCGGCAGTTCGGCGATGCGATGCTGCGCTGGTCGGACAACGCCAACCCGTTGGGATATCATCCGGTTCCAGTGATTTCGCTGAACGGCGGCCCCGGCCCGGTGCTGTTGCTGACGGGGGGCACCCACGGCGACGAGTTTGAGGGGCCGGCGGCAATCATGCGGCTGGTGCATGGGCTGGATCCGCGTGATCTGCGGGGCCAGATCATCGCGATTCCGGCGCTGAACATGGCGGCGCTTGCGGCCTCGTCGCGGGTGACCCCGGTGGATGGCGCAAACCTGAACCGGGCGTTTCCCGGCCACGCCGACGGCGGGCCGACCGCGATGCTGGCGCATTGGCTGGAGACCAGGATTCTGCCGCGTTGCGATGCGGCGATCGACCTGCATTCCGGCGGCAAGGCGTCGTTCTTTCAGCCCTGCGCCCTGCCGACGCTGACGGCAGATCTGGATCTGGCGGCAAGGAACATGCGACTGGCGCAGGTGTTCGGGCTGCCGCTGATCTGGCGGCTGGGCGGGAACAACGACAACCGTTCGGTCAATTCGGCGGCCGCGCGCGCCGGGGTGGCGATGATCGCGACGGAGCTGGGCGGTGGCGGCGGCGTCGACCCGGCGATCACCGATCTGGCCGATGCCGGGATCAGGAACGTGCTGCGCCACCTTGGCATGATCGACGGCGCAGTTGCTGTGCCGCCGACCCAGCGGATCGTCGAAATCGCGGATCCGAGCGACAGTCTTTACGCGCGCGCCGAAGGGTTGTTCGATCGCGGCACCGGCGCCGGGCAGGATGTGCAGGCCGGAGATGTGGCCGGAACGTTTCATTTCATCACCGAACCGGAACGCCCGCCGGAAACGCTGGTCTTTCCGCAAACCGGCATGGTTCTGGCCCATACCAATCGCGGGCTGGTCCGGCGTGGCGAGATGCTGGCGCTGGTTGTGCGCGACATAGCCAACGGCAACTGACGCGCCGGGTCGACGGTCACAGGTCACGTTCCGCGCGCCGATGAAGGCAAGGAGGGATTGCAATGTATATCGCCGGCTTTGTCATTCCGGTGCCCGAAGAAAACTACGAGGCCTACCGGGCCTGGGCGCGCAACGCGGCGGAATTGTTCCGCGAATTCGGCTGCCTGGAGATCGTCGAGGCCTGGGAAGACAACGTTCCGGATGGCACGACCACCGATTTTCGCCGTGCCGTCGACGCCCGGCCTGGCGAGAAGATCGTATTCTCGTGGCAGATCTGGCCCGACCGGCAAAGCGTCGAGGACGCCGAGGCGCGGATGCAGGATGACCCTAGGTTCGCGGTTCCCGACGGGATACCGTTCGACGCCCAACGCCTGATACTGGGGTGTTTCAGGCCGATCCATACGATGGGGCGCGGCTGCTAGGCCTTTGCTGTTTATCAGAGATGGCCGGGGCACACCGTTTCAGGCGGTGGCACGGGCCAGGTAATCCTCGATCATGTCGCCAAAGCTTTGCTCGACGGCCAGCAAAAGGCCAGCCTTGCGGCGCAGGATCAGGGCTTTCAGTCCGAAGGCTTCGGTGAAGGTGGCGCCGTTTTCGGGGAAGACGGCGGGATGAACATCAAGCGGGCTGGCGAGGGCGATGATCTGGTCGGCATCCCTGCCGGTGATTTCAAACCAGCACATGGTGTCAGAGATGCGCACGATGCTGATATCGGATGGTGCGCGCGCGGGGCGGAGTGACGCGTCAAGCCCGGGTTCATCCGCAAGATCAGCCACCAGCAGCCAGTGGTCATGGCCAATGAACAGAAGGTCCGCCCCGTCGGCGGTGCTGGCGGTGTTTGGAGTTTGCGGGAACGGCGGCAGGCTGTTGCCGGCCCAGTCGGACAGGGCGCCGGTCTTGCCCTTCAGATCGAACAGCGCCATCGCGCCAAACCGCTGAATGTCCACGTCGTATGTCATCGTCATGCCCGCAATCTTTCGCCCGCCGGATC
>JAJDOB010000182.1 GCA_022340385.1 Rhodobacter sp. | reverse complement strand
CCCCGGCCCGACCGCGCCCTATACCGGAATGCTGCCCGGATTCGTCGCCGGCCATTATCGGCGCGACGATCTGTCGATCGACCTGGTGCAGCTGGCCCGTTTCGCCAATGCCCGGCTGATCCTCGGGGCGGCCAGCGGCATCGACCGCGCGTCGCGCCACATCCATGTCGAGGGGCGCGCGCCGATCGCCTATGACCTCGCCGCGATCAATATCGGCATCACCTCTGACCTGCCGTCCCTGCCCGGTTTTGCCGAACATGCGGTGCCGGCCAAACCGCTGGGCATGTTCGCGCGCCGCTGGTCGGCGTTCCGCGCGGCGGTTCAGCGCGGCGAAATGCCGGCGGACATCGCCGTGATCGGTGGCGGTGTCGGCGGTGTCGAACTGGCTCTGGCGATGGCGCATGCCCTGCGTCAGGACGGGCACGGGGCGGCGGTAACCATCATCGAAAAGGGCCGCGCCCTGCCCGGTCTTGGCCCGCGCGCGCGCGCCGCACTTCTGGACCGGCTGACCGGCCTTGGCGTGGTCCTGATCGAGGGCGCCGAACCGCGCCGGATCCTGCACGATGCGGTGCAACTTGGCGAGGACCGCGTCGTCGCCGCCCGGCTTACGGTCGGCACTGCAGGCGCGCGCCCGCAAGGCTGGCTGGCCGGAACCGGGCTGGACCTGGCGGGCGGATTCATCAGCGTGGACAGGCAGTTGCGCAGTTCGGATCATGCGATCTACGCCACCGGGGATTGTGCCCATCTGCCCGATCCACGCCCCAAGGCGGGCGTCTTTGCGGTGCGCGAAGCGCCGGTTCTGCTGCACAATCTGCGCGCCGCTCTCGGCGGCGGCAAACCCCGCAGCTACGCGCCCCAGCGCGACTATCTGAAACTGATCTCGCTGGGCGGAAAATCCGCCGTTGCCGACAAGTTCGGCCTGCGCCTGCAGGGCGCATGGCTGTGGCGCTGGAAGGACCGGATCGACCGGAAATTCATGCGCAAGTTCACGGATCTGCCGCCGATGCCGGCGCCGGCCCTGCCCCGCCGCGTCGCCGATGGCGTGATCGAGGCGTTGGGGACCAAGCCGGCATGCGGCGGATGCGGCGCCAAGGTCGGCGGTGAAACGCTGGCCGGGGTGCTGGCGACCCTGCCGGAACCGGGGCGCGCCGACATTCGCAATGGCCCCGGCGATGACGCCGCGATCCTGCGGGTGGGCGGCACCGAGCAGGTGTTCACCACCGACCATTTGCGCGCCTTTACCGAAGACCCCTTTGTTATGGCGCGCATCGCCGCCGTGCACGCCCTTGGCGATATCTGGGCGATGGGGGCGGCCCCGCAGGCGGCGCTGGCGCATGTCATCCTGCCGCCGATGTCGGCCAGGATGCAGGGCGACTGGCTGCAAGAAATCATGGCCGCCGCGAGCCAGGTCTTTGCCAGCGCCGGGGCGGCAATTGCCGGCGGTCACACTTCGACCGGCGCCGAACTGACCATCGGGTTCAGCGTCACCGGGCTGCTGGACGGCCCGGCGATAACCCTGGCCGCGGCCCGGCCGGGCGACGCCCTGATCCTGACCAAGGCCATCGGCTCCGGCACCATCCTGGCGGGCGAAATGGCCCGGCGCGCGCGCGGCGACTGGGTCGCAGAGGCTTTGCTGGCGATGTCGGTTCCGCAAGGCGCGGCCGCCGGTATCCTGACGACCGCGCATGCCATGACCGATGTCACCGGCTTTGGCCTGGCGGGCCACCTGATGGGCATTTGCCGCGCCTCGGGCGTGGCGGCACGGCTGAACCTGGACGCGATTCCGCTGATGACGGGCGCGCTGGATCTTGCGCGCGCCGGTGTCCGGTCCAGCCTGTATGACGAGAACCGCAAGACCGCCGCTGCCATGGCCCTGCCCGACGATCCGCGCGCCGATCTTCTGTTCGACCCGCAGACCGCCGGCGGCCTGCTGGCGGCGGTTGCCCCGGACCGGGCCGCAGCCTGCCTGCAAGCATTGCAAAAGGCCGGGATCACGGCAGCCCACATCGGCGGGATCACCGAAGGATCGCCTTTCATATCAGTGGATTATAGCGTTTCACGTTTGACTTGATACATAACGCATCACCTAACGCGTTGAAATAACTGACTTCAGGCAGCGTTAGGTAATTCAGGTTTAACGCGAAACGCTTTAGACGATCAGCGCCGCGATCCGGTCTGCCGCCGCGTCCAGTTCGCCGGGGCCCAGATCCGGCAGTGCGATCTCGGCCAGAGTCTCGCCATCCCGCCCGTCGCGCGATTTGGTGTAGCGGGAATCGTAGTGCAGGCGCATCAACTCTCCGGCCAGGTCCTCGAACCGGCCGGCGGTTGCCATCGCCTGCCAGTCCTGCACCCGGTCGTGACCCTGAAACGGGATCAGTTTCGCCAGCGTCGCCTGCAACGCCGCATGATCCGCCGTCAGATCGGCATAGGCGCGCGCCAGATACCGCGCCCGCGCGGCCAGCGGCGCGACCAGTCGCACCCGGCGCGCCGCACGCATCGCCGACCAGACCGAACCGGGCACCTGAAGGTTGCCGATCCGGCTCGATTCCGCCTCGAGCACGACCGGACGGGCGGGATCCAGCCCGTCGAAGACCTGCGCCACCGCGCCCTCGAATGCCTTTTGCGAGGGCTGCGGATGCGCCATCGCCCCGAACAGCGATCCGCGATGCGCCGCCAGCGACTCGAGATCCAGGATCTGCGCGCCCCGCGCCGCAAGCCGCTGTAAAATCTCTGTTTTCGCGGTTCCGGTGTTGCCGTCCAGCAGGACGATCCGGTGCGGCAGGGCGATGTCGTGCATCGCGCGCACCACCAGCCGCCGATAGCTGCGATAGCCGCCCTCGACCACTTCCGCCCGCCAGCCGATCTGTTGCAGGATAGAGGCGAAAGAGCCGGACCGCTGCCCGCCGCGCCAGCAATAGACCAGCGGCGACCACGCGCCATCGCGCATCGCCAGCGGGCCCTCGATATGCGCGGCGGCATTGCGCGCCACCAGCGCCGCACCGACCTTGCGCGCCTTGAACGGTGCCTCCTGCGTATAGATCGTCCCGACCTGCGCGCGTTCCGCGTCTGACAGAACCGGCAGGGAAATCGCCCCGGGAATGTGATCTTCGGCGTATTCCGCAGGCGAGCGGACGTCGATCACGTCATCGAACGGCGCGGTGTAGAATTCCGCTAGTGTGGAAAAAATTCGGGCCATGGCGCGGCTTATCGCGGATCGCGGCCAAGCGAAAGACAAGACCGTTACCATCCGTGCCAGGCGCGTTCCGCGTATCGGGTTTTCCGGTTTTCCGGTTTTCTGGATTCATCGCAAGATACTGACAAAGCGTGATTTTATCACGTCATCCCAGCCGGAAACCGTCAACAGATGAACGACGCATAAACGCCGGCGCCTGCGTCAGCGGGTGGTCCTGGCAATGGTTTCGTCGTCATCCACCCCGACGGGCGGCGACCAGCCGCGATCGACACGGGTGCCGAACACCGATTTTCCGCCGCGCATCGCTGCCTCCTGCTCTGCCATCAGTTCTCTGGCGCGCTCGATATAGGGAAGATTCTCGTGCGTCGGGATGTCGGGGTCGTAAAGTTCGGCCATGGCCCGCATCGCGCGCTTGTCCTGGCGCACGAATCCCTGCGCCTGGCGCTCTGCCACAAACGGATGCGCCCCCAGCGCCTGCAACGCCGACCGCCCGGCGCGCACCGAACTGTCGAAGGTATCGCGAATGATATCGCGCGCGCCGGCAGCGTAAAGTTCGTAGACATGATTGCGGTTCAACGCCCGGGCCACGATGTAGACATGTGGGTGGTGCTGGGTGACATGGCGCACCAGTTCCAGCGACTGGTGACGGTCGTCGATCGCCACCACCAGCATTTTCGCGTTGTGAATCCCGGCCGCATGCAACAGGTCGGGGCGCGACGCGTCGCCAAAAAACACCTTGATATCAAAGGCGCGCAGCATCTCGAGCTGGGCCGAGGAATGATCCAGCACCACGGTCTTGTGCCCGGCCGACAGCAGCATCCGGTTGACGATCCCGCCAAACCGCCCGTGCCCGGCAATGATGATCGGGGCCTCGTCGTCGATTTCGTCATCGGCGCGCGTCGCCTCGTTCATGCGCGGCAGGATCAGCCGCTCGTAGGCGATGAACAGCGCCGGGGTCAGCAGCATCGACAAAGCCACCACCAGCAGCAACTGGTCGGCGACAGAGGCCGGAATCACCTGATTGGCGACGGTAAAGCCAAGCAGGACAAACCCGAATTCGCCCGCCTGCGCCAGACCCAGCGCGAACAGCCATTTGTCGGATCCGGCCACCCCGAAAATCCGCGCAAGCACCAGCAGCACAGCGGTTTTCAGGGCGATCAGCCCAAGCGTCAGCGCCAGGATTCCGGCTATGTTGTTCCACAGCAGGCCAAAGTCGATGCCGGCGCCGACCGTCATGAAGAACAGCCCCAGCAACAGCCCCTTGAACGGGTCGATATCGCTTTCCAGCTCGTGGCGGTATTCGCTGTTGGCCAGCACCACGCCTGCCAGGAACGTTCCCAGCGCCGGCGACAGCCCGACCAGCGTCATCAGCAGCGCGATGCCGATCACCATCATCAGCGCGGTCGCGGTGAACAGTTCGCGCAGCTTGGCGATGGCGATGAAACGGAACACCGGCCGCGTCAGCAGCGAGCCGCCGACGACCACCGCGGCAATCGCGCCGATGGTGATCAGCGCGCGCTGCCAGCCGGGAATCGTTTCGACCCAGGCCGGGTCGGTGTCGGCGTGGCCGGCATTTTCGCCTGCGTCATGCGGCTGCGTCTCTGCGGGGGCGTGCCCGGAACTGTCGGGGGCAAGGCTTTCCACGACATGGCTGTCCAGCGGCACCACGGGGTCCATCAGATCCGGCATCGCCAGCAACGGGATCAGCGCCAGCATCGGGATCACGGCAATGTCCTGAAACAGCAGCACCTGAAAACTTGCCTGGCCGCCGTCGGATTTCATCAACCCCTTTTCATTAAGCGTCTGCAATACGATAGCCGTCGAACTTAAGGCAAATATCAGGCCGATCGCCAGTGCAACCGACCAGGGCTGGCCCAGCGCCATCGCCACGGCCATCACGACCGCCGCGGTGCCGCAAACCTGCAGGCCGCCCAGGCCCAGCAGCTTGGCCTTCATCGCCCACAGCATCCTGGGTTCCAGTTCCAGACCGACCAGGAACAGCATCATCACCACGCCGAATTCGGCAA
>JAJDOB010000102.1 GCA_022340385.1 Rhodobacter sp. | reverse complement strand
AACGCTCCGGACAGTGCCGCGCCTGCTTCACCATTATCGGATCCGGCCATTCTCCCCCGGCGGAAAATCATGCCGCTGCCAGCCAGTCCCGCCCGGGCCCACCACGCCCCCCTTGTCGCCCGTGCCGGCGCACGCTTTTCTGCCTCCTGTGGCGGGCGCATCCTTTGCGATGGCCGGCAGGCTTGCCGCAAGCCCGGCGATGACGATGATCGCGAACGGTTTCACGTCTTTCTCCTCGGGCATGGCGTCAGCCGTTAGCGTGACGAGGCGACCCTGCCAGCACGGGGAGCGAATCAACTTGCCCCGCGACCGACTGGCATGGTCGCAGGGCAGGCTTTGCCTGTCTTGCGCCAAACGGCGTAGGTCGCCAGAAAATCCCGAAGAATTCGGGCAAATTCTTAGGTTTTCGGTGAATTTCAGTCCACTTCGCGCAGTGCCACGTGCGAATAGCGTATGCATTTGCACAGGTAGTGGCCTATCGTGTTCGCGGACGGTCTGGGATGTGCTGCCTTGGCAAAGTTGGGCCGGACCTGCCGAACCAGGACAGAACGCTGCGGTTCGGCAGCGAATTCAAAGGTATAAGGGCGAGGTGTTGTGGCCGATGAATTTCGACAGCCTCCTTCTCCTGATCGACCGGATTTACGAGAATTCGCAATCCCAAAAAGGCTGGGAGCCGGTCTTGAACGACATCGCCGATGCGCTGGGGGCGGAACTTGCCTCGCTGGCGATGGTCGCGCCCCGGCTTGGCGTCGTCACGATCGTCTCGCCCCGGACCGACCCCGGAATCATCCCCGACTTTCAGGATCACTGGCACGCCGAGGACATCACGATGGGCGCGACGATGGGCGCGCCTGTGGACCGGATCGTGACGCTGAAGGACAGCGGGCGCGAGGCGTTCCTGAAAAGTGCGTTCTATAACGAATATTGGCGCAAGACCGGGCACGCCGCCGAACGGCTTCGCGTCAACCTGGTCAAGTCGCCACACAGGCTGGTCAATTTCGGACTTAGCCCGCATGCGCGGGACGATGAACTGTCAGTGGAAATGCTGAAGGCGATCGCCATTCTGCAACCGCATCTGAAGCGCGGATTCGAGATTGAGGAAACCCTGCGCCGGGCGGAATTGTCCCGGGCTCAGGGATTCGGACGGCCGCAATCGGGCGCGGTTCTGGTGACTGCGGACGCGCGGGTCATTCTGGCCGACATGGTGGCAGAGACCCATCTGGCGCGCGGCACGCCGCTGAATTTACGCAACGGGCGGCTGATGGCGATGTCGGCCAGGGACACCGCGACCATCCGAAGCCTGATCGCCGGATGCACCGGGGGCAGGGGCGACCCTCCCGGCGGGCACTACCGGATCGGCGGCGGCGAAGTGCCCGTGCTGGAAATAGATGTGGTGCCGATCCTGAACCACGCCGACGCGGCCGGTTTCGGCGCCGGGGCCGGGATCGCCGCGCCGGCGGCGTTGGTCATCATCGGAGATCCGGAACGGCGCAAGTCCGATATGACCGGGCGTTTGCGGCGGCAATTCAACCTGACCCGGGCAGAGGCGCGGGTAGCGGTCGAAATGCTGAATGGTGATGGCCGCGATGCCGTCGCCCGGCGACTGGGGCTGAGCCCGAACACCGTCCGGACCCATCTGTCGAAGGTTTTCGAAAAGACGGGCACGCAGCGACAGGCCGAATTGATCCGCGTCCTGATGGAGCCTGCGGCATCCGCAGGATGAGGTTCCGACCAGCCGGGCGCGGCGCGGCGGACAAGACGCCTTTCAGTGTATTTGATTGGGCAGAATCCTCGAATACCGGCTAATATGGCCGTGGACATCATCAAGCCAACGAGCCCGCCGCATGTCGAAGGATCAGAACGTCGATGACCTCACATGGCTCTTTGTCGCGACCCAGCCGAGTTCGGGTTCCACCTTGCTGGGCAATTTGCTCGTTACACTGCCGGGCGCCGCTCGGATCGAGCCCCGGGCAGAAGGACAATGGCTGATCCCCGATCTGGTTGAAGGCCGCAACCGCTGGAATCCGGACGCCCCGCACTCGTTTGCCGAACTGCGGGCGGTTTGGCTGCGAGAGGCGCGCAGCAATTCCCGTGATGCGCGCGTCATCATCGAGAAATCGCCGCCCAATCTTTGCAGGATGCGGCGTCTGATGGCCGCATTCGCGGATATGCCACAGGTGCTGGTCCTGCTGACCCGTGATCCTTTCGCCATTTGCGCAAGCTGGACCCGCCGGTATCCGCCCCGGGTCGTCGTGGATGCCTGGTGTCCGGCGCCGCCAAAACCAATCAACGACGCGCGGGATTACTTTCGTCTGCTGGGGTGCATCTGCGGCGAACGCTTTGCCATGCTGCACGGGCTGCGGGATATTTGCGACCATTGGAATGCTTGCGAGGATCTCGTCGGCGACGCTGTGGCGGTGGTTCAGGGAATTGCCAAGCGCTGCGCCGGTTTGGGACTGCCGGACGCCGCCCATCCCGCCTTTCGCGAAGTCCACGACCGGAACCCCGCACTTCGCGCCGGACTTGCGCCCGAAGCAGGCCGCTGGATCGCGGAAGGACTGGCCCCGTTCCGGGTTTCGGTCCAGGCGTTCGGGTATTCCGCGGATCAGCCGGATGCCCCTGTCGGTGGATCGAGATAGGCGGAAAATTCGCGGTTCGCCCGGGCCTGTTCATGTGGTGCCAGTTCCTGTCGCCAACGTCCTGTTTTCCCCGACTGGATGTGCCTGTCGTTGATCAGCGTCTCGGCGTCTTCGCGCAATATGCGTTTGCTGTTTTGCCGTTCGATCAGGTTTGCGACCTTGCCCGCCCGGACCCGTTCCATGATCTCGCGGTGCCGGGCCACAGACGTTTCCGCGGCGATCCGCCGGACAGAACCGGGCGGGGTTCGAAATCCCAAATGATGCGCGATCCGCCGGATATTGCCCGGCTTGTCGGCGCTCAGGCTGCTGTATTCGATGACCGGCCAGGATGTCGCCGTCGCCATTCTGGTAATTGCCGCGAAGCTTTCCAGAACCAGCGGGGCAGCCTCGTCAATTGCCAGATCATGAAGTTTCATCAGCGAGACGCAGACATCCCGGGGATCGCGGCGACAAAGGAACCCCGTCACTCACGGCGAGCCAGCGGCCAGCCGCTCCGTTTCGGGATCCCAACTGTGGGTGTGAATCAATCTGACTTCGCGCCGGGCCCGGCCGGTTTCGATCAGTGTTCCCAGGTGCCGCGGCAGCTCTGGCCCCTGCGCGTTGTCAAGCGCGGTCGCAACCCTCGCCTCTGCGTACAACGCCCGCAGGATCGCGCCCACCAGCACCGTCCCGGACCGGGGCACTCCGGCGTTGAAGACGATCATTGCCGTACCTCTTGGTCGATGATCTGCAAAAGATCGTATTTGGCAAGCCTGAGCGCTGCGGCTTCGGTCTCGACGAACGACAGATCCAGCGAAGCCGCCAGGTCGTCCATGCTGATCTGTGTGCGATCATGTATTTCTGCACTGATCCGCAACAGCGTTTCCGGCGTCGCGGCAAGGTAGCCGGATTGCGCGGCGCCCGTCAGGTGGATGAGGCGTGAAAGACGGGCCTTGTCCAGCGGGGCCGCCTGCGTCAGGACGTGACGCCCTGACAGCCGGGCGCTTGCATAGCCACTGTATTGCGACAGCGGGTCGGGGTGGGGCGGGCGGCGGGCTTCGTCGGGGTGTCGCGTCAGCGCCGGTGGGTGGGTGCCCCGCAGGCGTTCGGCCTGGCTGGCCCATTGTGCTTCGAACCGTGGAACCACAGCCGCCCAATCGTAGACGTCGCGCGCGCGGCGGCGACCCGCCGCGCCCATCTGTCTGCGAAGCCCCGGATTGTCGGACAAGGCTTGCACAGCCTGCGCCAGGGCACGGACGTCGACCGCAACACGTTGCTGAACGCAGCCGAGATACTGGTGGTAGCTGTGTGTGCCGTCCGCGTACCGGGCCGCCATGCCGCCACCGGAGCCGGGTGCGGCCATGAACGTCGGAACCTTCAGGCCGGTTTCCCCATGCACCACGGTTTCGGCAATACCGTTCCAGTCCGAGGCGACCACGGGCAGGCCGGCGGCCATCGCCTCTACCGGGGCAAGGCCGAAGGTTTCCTGAATATTGTCCACCGGAAAGACAAACAGGTCGGCGGCCTGATAAAGGCCCCGGCAGGTTTCGGCGTCCCGCCCGTCGGGAAACGAGACGGTGATGTCGGGCGCAAACTCTGCCGCCATGGCACGGTGAAGCCGTTCGGAAATGCTGTCGGGAAACCAACCACACATGAACAGATGCAAGGGCTGCGCGATCTCTGCCGCGGCACGTTGCAAGGCCAGGAAAAGCGGCGCGGGATGCATCTTTTCAAAGACAGACAACCGCCCGACCGACAGTACCGCCACGCCATCCTGCGACACACCCAGCCGCCTGCGCCGGTCGGCGCGGGTGCCGTGGTTGTCGGCAAAGGCACTTGTGTCGATGCCCAACGGGATCACCGGCAACTCCGGGTGGGCATCCCGTGCCCCCCAACCGGCCTCGTCTGCCATGTCGAACTGGTATCGAACCGCGTCCCTGACCGCCTTCGAGGTGCAGACAATGGTATCGGCGGGCGTCAACGGGGCGACCAGAAGATCAAAAAGCTCTTCGGTCATGCGGTGCGTCGCGATGGTGTGGGTCAGACCGCAAAGCGCGTAATTCGCTCCGCCGTTTCTGGATCGCGCCCAGGCAAAGGGCGCCAGCCCGGGCCCCGGAAGCATGAGCGTGCCGATCTCGGCGCGTGATGACAGCGCGTCGTGCCGGTGACGTCTTATCTGGCCGTTCCAGCCGGCCCTTACGGCAAGGTCTTCAAAATGCGTCAGATCCGCGTCATCATCGGCGACTGCATGCAGGGCTTGCGCGGATGTGTGCTGAACAAGCCCTTCGATCAACCCGCGCCCGGCAACCTGCCTGCCAATCGGCGGCACGCCGTCGCCGCTGACGGCATCGGGATGATGATAGATCGCGAACGAGGCCTGACCTTTCCCGCCCCCTGATCGCAGCCTCTGCGGGCCGGGGCTAATTGCTCTTCAGTCCCTTGGGCATTTTCGGCGCGGTGACAGTCACCCCCGGCGACGTGACCGTATTGAGATCGCGAACCATGCCCTTGCCGGTGATCGTGTTCATGCTGTCTTGCGTGCCCAGCCGGACGATGTCGAAATCCAGCGCATCCGCCGTGATGCGCAGGGCCTTGAGTTCTGGCGGCAGCGACCTTGCGGCCAGCTTGTCGGCGGAATTGGCGACACCGGCAGCCACGATCATGGCTCCGGAAATGAAGTTCTTCCTGGCCAGGGCTTCCTCCAATATCCGAATAATGCTAGTTTTCTGAGCGTTAGAATAGGCGGAGCGGGCCGTTCGGGTCAACGCATGGGAACATGCGCGCGCCGGACCGGGCAGGAAAGAAACGATGCAATCCTTCCGTGAACATGTTCTGACGCTTTTGCCAAAGGGCGGGACCGGCGCCGAGATCGGCGTCTGGCAGGGCGATTTCAGCTCGCGAATTCTGGAGGTTGCGGTGCCGAAGCACCTGCACCTGATCGACCCGTTCGAAGCCCGAAAAGAACCGGAATATGCCGGGGCCTGGTATGGCCCGGAATCCAGAACCGAAATGGCCGCAGTCAGGGACGGGGTCGTCCGGCGATTTGCCGAAAACATGGCCAAGGGGCAGGTGACCCTGCATGTTGCCCGATCCGGGGATGTCATGCCGGGCTTTGCCCCCGGGTCACTCGATTTCGTCTATATCGACGGCGATCACACCTATCCCTCGGTCAGACAGGATCTTGCGCAAAGCTTTCGGGCCTGCCGCAGTGGTGCGCTGATCTGTCTGGACGACTACGCCCTTCGGGGTTGGTGGAAAGACGGCGTCGTGCGGGCAACGCACGAGTTTCTGGGGGAACACGCCCAGGCCTGCCAGATCGTGCTTTGTCACGCCGGCCAGCTGGTGATCGGCAAGCGCTAGAGCGCAATCCGAAAAGCGGGAACCGGTTTTCGGCATGAATTGCGCGCAAAAACAGAAGGC
>JAJDOB010000080.1 GCA_022340385.1 Rhodobacter sp. | reverse complement strand
GCGATGAATACCGTGTTGTCGCGCACCCCGCTCAAACGCATCGGCAACGCCCGCGAAATCGGCGATGTAGTGGCGTTTCTGGCCAGCCCGAAAGCCAGCTATATCACCGGCGAGACGATCTATGTCGACGGCGGGCGGCTGGCGTTGAACTATACCTGCTAGAGCGGCGTCCTTTCATTGTGAATCGGTGGGACCGCTCTGGCCTTCTGTTTCTGCGCGCAATTCATTCCGAAAACCGGTTCCCACTTTTCGGATTGCGCCTTGGGTTTGACCGCCGGCGCGGGTCGCATTGGCCGATATCACATTGGCAATGCCGCCCGCCCGGGCACAGGGCACGGTTGCGGTCAAAGATTTCCCGGCCGCCTGTGCGTTTCGGCCCGACATTCGGTCCGATCCCGGCTATGGTGCCGGAACCGCGCCGTTCCGGGAACTGCCGCGCGTCGACTCTGACACCGTATGAAATTTCACATGAGGGCCCCATGGCAATCCGACAGAAAACCGTAATCACCGTTAAACTTGACGGCCATTCCACCAGCCATTCGCGCACTGTCGTGAATTGCCGCGACCTGACCTCGATCATCGACGAACCGGTCGAGCGCGGCGGCAGCAACGAGGGGTTTTCGCCGACCGAAACCGCCTATGCCGCGCTGATCGGCTGTACCAACACCATCGGCAACAAATGCGCCAAGAAGCTGGAAAAGGACATCGGCACGCTGGGCTTCGAGATGGAAGTGGAGATCGACCGTCGCGGCGTGATGCTGCTGGAAGAGATCGACAACCCGTTCAAGGCAATCCGGCTGAGCGTGACTGCGGATGGTCCGCTGAGCCAGGCAGAGCTGGATGAAGTTGCCGCCGAGACCGAAAAATACTGTGCGGTTTCAAAACTTTACAAAAGCGCGGGCACCGATGTGACCGTGACCTGGCGCAAGGTCTAGCGGTTCAAGCCTCTTGGGTTTCCTGCTGACGGATCACGTTGCCCAACCCGTCAGCAAAATGCGCGCGAACAGAAACCCGCCGGGTTATCGACGCAGGAAAATCTGCACATCGGCCACATTGGTGCCGGTTGCCCCGGTCATCAGCAGATCGCCCGCCGCCTGCAGCGCGGCGTAGCTGTCGTTGTTGGCCAGCAGCGCCGCCGCGTCCAGCCCGGCGGCGCTGATCCTTGCGACAGTGCCGGGGTCGACCAGCCCGCCGGCGGCGTCGGTGGGTCCGTCGCGCCCGTCCGTGCCGCCGCTCAGGAACACCCAGTCGCCCGGAATCGCCCCGGCCTGCAACGCCATCCGCAGCGCCAGATCCTGATTGCGTCCGCCCTTGCCGGTGCCGGTCAGGTTCACTGTCGTCTCGCCCCCCCAGATCAGCAATTGCGCCCCACTTGCGGGGGCGGCCCCGATACCCTCGACGATCTGCCGCGCGGCGAAGGCCACGTCGCCCTGCAAGGCGCCGTCGACGATGCGCGGGTTCCAGCCCGGCGCGGCGGCGGCGATGGCCCGCAGGCTTTGCAGATTGGAGCTGACCAGCGTGTTCTGCGCCGCGATGACCGGGGCCGGCCGCTGGTGCGCGCCGCCCGACAGATGCGACTGCACAGGTGCTGGCAACCGGTTCCAGACATCGCGGTCTTTCAGAAGGCGCATCGCGTCCTGCGCCGTGCCGATAGGCTCTACCGTTGGGCCGCTGGCAATCACGCGCAGATCGTCGCCCACCACATCCGACACCAGCAGCGCGCGCACACGCGCCGGGGCCGCCAGTTGCGTCACACCGCCGCCCTTCAGCCGGGACAATTGCTGGCGAACCAGGTTTATCTCTTTGATATCGAACCCATTTGCCAGAAGGATGCTGTTGACCTCTTTCAGATCGCCCAGCGACAGCCCCGGCAATGGCGCCGGCAAAAGCGCCGACCCCCCGCCCGAGATCAGGCAAAGGACAAAATCCCCGGCCCCGGCGGATTGCAGCAGGTCCACCACCCGCTGCCCCGCGGCAAGGCCGTTTTCATCCGGTTCGGGATGACCCACGGCCAGGCAGGTGCAGCCTTCGATCTGTCTGGCATTCTCGTAATTCGTGACCACGATGGCGCGATGCGCGCTGCCGGCGGGCAGATGACGCAGCGCTTCCTCTGTCATCGCGCTGGCGGCCTTGCCGACCCCGATCAGCAGGTAGCGCCCGCCGGTCAGTGCCGGCAGCGGCTCTGCCAGCAGCGCACGGCGCACCGCCGGGCCGGGTTCGGCGGCGGCGACCGCCGCCTGAAACAGGGATTTGGCAAGGCTGTGCAAATCGGTCACGATCACTGGATCTCCGGTCGTTGAAACGGCTACAGTTAGCCTTGGCCCGGCCGGAATGGAAAGCGGTTTCGCCGGGACCGAACGCAAACGCCCCGTTGCATCCGCGCGGCTGCAGGGTCATATAGCCCAGCAGGATCGCCATCACCGGGACTATTCGATGACCCATTATCTTGAGTTTGAAAAGCCGCTGGCCGAAATCGAGGGCAAGGCGGAAGAACTGCGGGCGATGGCCCGCGCAAACCCCGAAATGGATGTCGAGAAAGAGGCCGCGGCGCTGGACAGCAAGGCCGCCACCCTGCTGGGCGATCTTTACAAGACCCTCGATCCCTGGCGCAAATGCCAGGTGGCCCGTCATCCGGACCGGCCGCATTGCAAGGATTACATCGAGGCGCTGTTCAGCGAATACACGCCGCTGGCGGGCGACCGGAACTTTGCCGACGATCACGCGGTGATGGGCGGTCTGGCGCGGCTGGGCGACCGGCCCGTCATGGTCATCGGCCATGAAAAGGGCCATGACACCAAGACCCGGATCGAGCGCAATTTTGGCATGGCCCGCCCCGAGGGCTATCGCAAGGCGATCCGGCTGATGGACATCGCCGACCGGTTCAACATTCCCGTGGTGACGCTGGTCGACACCCCCGGCGCCTATCCCGGCAAGGGGGCCGAGGAACGCGGCCAGTCCGAGGCGATTGCGCGCGCCACCGAGAAATGCCTGCAGATCGGGGTGCCGCTGGTGTCGGTCATCATCGGCGAGGGCGGGTCGGGCGGCGCGGTCGCGTTCGCCACCGCCAACCGGGTCGCGATGCTGGAACATTCGATCTATTCGGTGATCTCGCCCGAGGGCTGCGCCAGCATCCTGTGGAAAGACGCCGAAAAGATGCGCGAAGCCGCCGAAGCGCTGCGCCTGACTGCGCAGGACCTGTCGCGTCTTGGCGTGATCGACCGGATAATCCCGGAGCCGCGCGGCGGGGCGCAACGTGACCGGCGCACGGCGATCGCCACGGTGGGCGAGGCCATCGGCGATTTCCTCGACAAGCTGGAAAAGAAATCCCGCAAGGCACTGATCCGCGACCGGCGCGAGAAATTCCTGTCGATGGGCGAAAAGGGGCTTGCCGCCTGACCTCGGGCCGGGCGGCACGGATCGTCAAGGGCGCAGTCCGGCAACCGGATTCAGCGACCCCACCCTGCCCTTTTCCGGCGCCCGAATTGCCCGCAAAACCGGTTCCGGTGGTTCGAATCGCGCCTCAGTTCAGCTCGCCCACCTGCATCGGCGTCGCGATGCCAGCCTCACGCAGCAGTTGCGCAAGCTTGCGGAACAGTTGCGGGTGTCCGCGTGGGTTTCGGGGATCGTCGTTGACGGTCGTCAGACAGCCCTCGCGGCTGGGGCGCGCGATGCAGAACTGGCCTGTTTCCGGCACGAACC
>JAJDOB010000008.1 GCA_022340385.1 Rhodobacter sp. | reverse complement strand
TACCGCCATCAAAGGCGTCACAGCGGCCCACATCCTGGACGGCTGCGGTCGCTTTTCCAACCGGATCATTGCGCCGCCTCCAGCTTCTTCTCTTCACAAGTACCTCGGGGGGGCCGGGGGGCTGGCCCCCCGGCTGGTCGGATCGCAAAGCGATCCGAGACGTCAAGCCTCAACATGCGCGACCTCCATATCGTGGGCTCCGCCCATCATCAGCCCGATCTCTTCCACCGTCAGCCCCTTGGCGGGACGCGGCGCGCTTAACCGCCCCTCGTTCAACGCGGCAAACCGGTCGGAAATCTCCATCAGCTCGTCCAGATCCTGACTGATGCAGATCACCGCACAGCCCGCTGCGGCCAGATCCAGCAAGGCCTGCCGGATATCCGCCGCCGCGCTGGCATCGACGCCCCAGGTCGGCTGGTTCACCACCAGGCAGACCGGACGTTGCAGGATCTCGCGCCCGATGACGAATTTCTGCAGATTGCCCCCCGACAGCGCCCGTGCGGCATTGCCCGGTCCCGGTGTGCGCACGTCGAAATCCGCGATGATGCGTTTCGCAAAACGCTCTGTCTTCGGCCAGTTCAGGAACCCGTGCGATACAAGCTCTTCGCGGATTGCCCCGGTCAGCAACGCATTCTCGGTCAGCGACATGTCGGGGGCCGCGGCATGTCCCAGCCGCTCTTCCGGGGCCGCCAGCAGGCCCAGCCTGCGCCGCGCATTCGGGCCAAGCTGGCCAATCGGCTGACCGTTCAGCTTCAGCGCGTCCGAGGGCGCCAGCGCCTCGCCGGACAACGCGGCCAGCAGTTCATCCTGCCCGTTGCCCGCAACCCCGCCGATACCCAGCACCTCGCCGGCATGGACCTGCATGGTCACGTTGCGCAGCGATGTGCCGAACGGATTGGCCGACGCGACCGAAAGTGCCGCCATGTCCAGCACAACCTTGCCAGGTTCCCGGCTTGCGCGGGACGGCGTGTGCAATTCCTGCCCGACCATCATTTCCGCCATCGAGCGGGCGCTTTCCTCGCGCGGATTACAGGTGCCCACCACCTTGCCCAGCCGCAGAACCGTCGCCGCGTCGCACAGCGTCTTGATCTCTTCCAGCTTGTGGCTGATATACAGGATCGCCGTGCCCTCGCCTTGCAATTTCTGCAATGTTTCGAACAGGATACCAACCTCTTGCGGGGTCAGAACGCTGGTCGGCTCGTCCATGATCAGCAGTTTGGGATCCTGCAACAGGCAGCGGATGATCTCGACCCGCTGGCGCTCTCCGGCGGACAGATCGCCAACCAGCCGGCCCGGATCGAGCGGCAGGCCGTAATTTTCGGACACTTCGCGAATGCGCTGCGCCAACAGCCGCTGTTTGGGCGGGTTTTCCATGCCCAGCGCGACGTTCTCGGCGACGTTCAGCGCCTCGAACAAAGAGAAATGCTGAAACACCATCGCCACCCCGGTGGCGCGCGCGGCATGCGGCGTGGCTGGTTCGTAGACCGCACCGCCAAAGGTCATCCGCCCGGCATCCGGGCGCACCAGCCCGTAGATCATCTTGACCAGCGTCGATTTCCCGGCGCCGTTTTCGCCAAGCAGCGCATGCACCTCTCCCGGTGCGATCTCGAACGAAATATCGTCATTGGCCACCACGCCGGGATAGGCCTTGCGCAGGCCCTCGACGGTCAACAAAGCGCTCATGCCACATCCTCCTGCGACGCGACCGCGCCGTTCGTGTTCAGTAATTCGGCCGCCACACCCACGGCGATCGCCTGTGGATGCTTGCCCAGTCCAGGGTCGCCGATCGGGCAGTTGATCCGGTCGATCGCGGCCTCCGAATGCCCAAGTGCGCGCAGCCGCTTGCGAAACCGCGCCCATTTCGTCGCAGATCCGATCAGCCCGGCCCGAGCGAACCCGTACCGCAGCAGCGCATGGCAGATTTCCAGATCCAGCGCGTGCGAATAGGTCAGCACCAGATGCTCTGCCTCGCACGGGGCATATGCGACCACGTCGGCAGGCCGCGCCGCCACCAGTTGCGTCACGTCTTTGGGGAGCGTCTCCGGAAACCGGTCGGCGGCAGTGTCGACCCAGGTGATCGAAACGCCGGGCAATGGCGCCAGAACATTGATCAGCGCCCGCCCGACATGGCCCGCGCCAAAGATCCACAGCGGACGTTTCGCAATCGCCAGCGATTCCAGCATCCAGCCATTGGCCCAGGCAGTTTCGACCGCTGCGCCGGAACTCCGCGCCTCCGATGCCGCGCGCCGCAGCGCCAGCGGTGCATCCTGTGTGCCCTCGATCCGGCGCAGATACGCGGTTCCCGGCAATGCCGAAAGCGCGGCGGCGTCGAAAACCTCGGTCACCAGCACGACTGCCCCGCCACAGCATTGCCCCAGCGCCGGCCCCAGCGGCATGCGCGCCGCAATGCTGCGCCCGGTCGAAAGTGCGCGCCGCGCCTCTGCCGCGGCCTCGAATTCCAGTGCCCCGCCGCCGATGGTGCCGGATTGCCCGTCCGCCCAGACCAGCATCGCGGCGCCCGGCTCTCTCGGGGCCGAACCCTCGATGGCGGCCACGACCACGCGCGCCACGAGGCGGTGGTCCTTCACCGCGTTTTCCAGGCTGCTCAGGTCGATCATGGCCGCACCCGATTGATCGCCGCCAACAGGCGTTCGGGCGTCGCGGGCGCATCGAGCGAGGGATAGACATCGCCGCAGGCCGCCACCGCATCCGACAGCGCCATGAATGCCGATATGCCCAGCATGAACGGCGGCTCGCCCACCGCCTTGGACCGATAGATCGTGTCCTCGCGGTTTTCGCCGTCGTATAGCGCGACGTTGAACACGACGGGCCGGTCAGAGCAGGCCGGTATCTTGTAGGTCGACGGCGCATGGGTGCGCAGCCGCCCCTTGTCGTCCCAGACCAGTTCCTCTGTCGTCAGCCAGCCCGCACCCTGAACAAAGCCGCCTTCGATCTGGCCGATGTCCAGTGCCGGGTTCAGCGAGGCACCCGCGTCATGCAGGATATCACAGCGCAATATCTGGTTTTCGCCGGTCAGCGTGTCCAGCACGACCTCTGTCACCGCCGCACCATAGGCGAAATAGAAGAATGGCCGCCCTTCGCCCTTGATCCGGTCCCATTGCACCTTCGGGGTCTTGTAGAACCCGGTTGCAGACAGGCTGACGCGTCCGACATAACAGGCGGCCGCCGCCTCGGCAAAGCTGTACTCGGCCCCGGCGACCAGCACCTTGCCGTCCTGAAACCGCACATCCGAAACCTGCGCCTGATGCTGATCGGCCAGAAACCGGGCCATCCGTTCGCGAATTTCATCGCAGGCCGCCTGCACCGCCATCCCGTTCAGGTCCGACCCGGACGAGGCCGCCGTGGCCGAAGTATTCGGCACCTTGCCGGTATCGGTCGCGGTGATCTTCACCTTGCCCGCATCGACGCCAAACCGCGCCGCCGCAACCTGTGCCACCTTCTGGAACAACCCCTGCCCCATCTCGGTGCCACCATGATTCATGTGGACAGAGCCGTCCTGGTACACATGCACCAGCGCGCCCGCCTGATTGAGATGCGTCAGCGTGAACGAAATTCCGAACTTGACCGGCGTCAGCGCGATGCCCTTTTTCAGCACCGGGTTCGCCGCGTTCCAGGTGGCGGCCGCCGCCCGGCGCTTGCGATAGTCCGACGTCTCTTTCAACTCTGCCAGCATTTCGTTCAGAACGAAATCCTCGACCTCCATGTGATAGGGCGTGGTCTGGGACTCGGCGCTGCCTTCGCCCTGATCGGCATAGAAATTGACCTGCCGGATATCCAGGGGATCGCGGCCCAGCGCATGGGCGACGTGATCCATCACCCGCTCGATGCCGACCATACCCTGCGGCCCGCCGAACCCGCGATAGGCGGTGGCAGACTGCGTATGCGTCTTCAGCCGGTGCGAGGTGATGCGCGCGGCGGGCAGCAGATAGGCGTTGTCGGCATGCAGCATCGCGCGATCCGCGACCGGCAGCGAAAGATCCTGGGCCCAGCCGCAGCGGCAGAATTGCGTGAAATCGACGCCGGCCAATCGCCCGTCGCCGTCAAACCCGGCGCGATAGTCGATGCGAAAATCATGGCGCTTGCCGGTGATCATCATGTCATCGTCACGGTCATAGCGCATCTTGCACGGTTGCCCGGTCAGCCGCGCGGCCACGGCACAGGCCACCGCCAGCGCGTTGCCCTGGCTTTCCTTGCCACCGAACCCGCCGCCCATGCGCCGCACTTCGACGCGCACCGCGTTCATCGGCATGCCCAGGGCCTCGGCGACCTTGTGCTGTATTTCGGTCGGGTGCTGGGTGGAACTGTGCACCACCATGTCGCCGCCCTCTTGCGGCAGGGCCAGCGCCGCCTGACCTTCGAGATAGAAATGTTCCTGCCCGCCCAGTTCCAGCGTGCCCTCGATGACATGCTCGGCCCCGGCCAGCGCCGCGTCGACGTCGCCCTTGATGTAAATCCTCGGGCCTTCCTCAAACCGGCTGTCAGCGGCCAGCGCGTCGTCAATGCTCAGGATCGCGGGCAGGTCTTCATAGGTCAGCCGGCCCAGCCGCGCGGCCTTGCGCGCCAGCAGATGGGATCGGGCGACCACGCAGAACACGGGCTGGCCCAGATAGAACACCTCGCCCGCCGCCAGCAGCGGTTCGTCATGGACCGAGGGCGAAACATCGTTGGCGAATGGCAGGTCGTCCGCTGTCAGCACCGCAACCACACCGGGGGCATTGCGCACCGCATCCAGATCCATGCCGGTGATCCGCCCGCGCGCGATCTCTGCCTGTCCGAAGGCCAGCGACAGCGTGCCGGCAGGCACGGGGATGTCATCGACATAGCGCGCGGCACCGGTGACGTGCAGCTTCGCGGCATCATGCGGCAGGGGTTTGGCGACGCTCATTGCGTTACCTCCAGCACCCGTGTCGCGGTGCCCTGATCTTCCAGATAATAGCGCATAAGCATGTTGCGCGCGGCCTCCAGCCGATAGTCCGCACTGGCGCGCATGTCCGACATCGGCGTGAAATCCTTTTCCCATGCGCCCCGCGCTGCCACCACCGTCTGCTCGGTCCACGGCTGGCCGACCAGCGCGGCTTCGACATGATCGGCCCGTTTTGGAATGCCCGCCATTCCGCCAAAGGCGATCCGGGCGGTTTTCACCACTCCGTCCACCACGGTTATGTTGAAACAGCCGCACAGCGCAGAGATGTCCTGATCGAACCGCTTGCTCAGCTTGTAGCATTTCAGCCGGTCGGGCTGGCGCCGGAATGACACCGCCTCGACGAATTCGCCCGGCGCCCGGTCCTGCTTGCCATAGTCGACGAAGAAATCTTCCAGCGGCAGCTGCCGCCGCTGATCGCCGCGACGCAGATGCAGCACCGCCCCAAGCGCGATCAGCGCAGGCGGGCTGTCACCGATCGGAGAGCCATTGGCGATATTGCCGCCAATCGTCGCCGCGTTCCGGACCTGCACCGAACCATAGCGCCGGATCATCTCGGCGAAATCCGGGTGCAGGTCACGCATTGCCTGCCACACATCGCTCATCGAGGTCACGGCGCCGATACGCACCGACTCGTCGTCGATCGCGATGTATTTCAGGTCAGCGCAGCCGCCCAGAAACGCCACCTCTTCAAGGTCGCGCAGGGATTTGGTCACCCACAGCCCGACATCCGTGGCCCCGCCGATCAACACGCCCCGGGGGTGTTCGACATACCATTGCGCCAGTTGATCGCCCGACCCCGGCATTGCACAGGACGATTCGATCTGCGGCCCCGGCGCTGGCCGGGCCATCGCTGCCAGCGCATCCAGATCCTCGATCATCCAACCCGGCACATCCTGCCCGGAAACGGCCTCTGCCGCCCGCACGATCGGCGCATATCCGGTGCAGCGGCACAGGTTGCCCGCAAGCTGGTCGTCGAAATCCTTCCGCCCGTTCAGATGCGCAACCGCCATCGAGACCACGAATCCCGGCGTGCAGAACCCGCACTGCGATCCGTGATGGTCGATCATCGCCTGCTGCACAGGATGCAGTTCACCCGATGGGCCCGATATCCCCTCGACCGTTCGCAGGGCTTTGCCATCAAGCTGCGGCAGGAACAGGATGCAGGCATTCATCGCCCTCGCCCCGCCGGCATCTGTCACCATCACGGTGCAGGCCCCGCAGTCGCCTTCGTTGCAACCTTCTTTCGTGCCACAAAGCCCACGGCTTTCGCGCAACCAATCAAGCAGGGTGAGCGAGGCCGGAACGTCCGCCAGGCGGACAACGTCTCCGTTCAGGAGAAACGCGATATCGCGCATCACATATCCGATGCCGCTTTCTGTTGGTGCGAGTTTTCTCGCGTTGCCTCTGGTCCGATGCGGCGTAAAACCAAAGGGCCCTCCATGACCACAAGCAAAGCCGCGAAATATTCTTTTGGCAAGCGTTTCGGTCGCGCGGCGGCCGGAAAGACTTTCAAATTTTCCAGAATAACGCGAGAATGTCTTTGCGGGTTCCACTGAAATCCGAGCGGCTTTCTGCATCGCGCCGGCAATATCGCGCCGAACCTGCCGGCGATGCCCTTGCGGTGCCCCCTATGATCCGGCATCGCAGGGGAAACTCAACAGCGCCCGCGGGGCTGCCCATGAAAATCGCACTCATATGTCTGGGCCTGATCGCCGCCGCCATTGTTCTGGCCAGCGCCGTGGGCAGTTATCTGTTCGCGCGCCGGGCGGCGGCCCTGGCTGACCGGCTGCAAAACGCACCCGCGCCGGTCGATGCCTCGGCCCGGTTGCCAGAGAAAATCCGTGATTTCGCAGTGCGTTCCGGGGCCAGAACCGACGATCTGGCGATCAGCGTCGCGTTTTCGCAATCCGT
>JAJDOB010000291.1 GCA_022340385.1 Rhodobacter sp. | reverse complement strand
CGAATTCGTCCGACGCGGCGGCCAGCAGGGTGAAGCCCTGCGCATAGGCGATCACCCGTGCCGCCAGAAGCGCGCGTTCCAGATCGACATCCAGCAGCGCCGGGCCGGCGGCGGCCACGACATGCGATTGCAGCGCGGACTCGCCCAGAATACGCAGTTCCTTGGCCGCCGACCATGACCGCGCCCCGACCGCCGCCTCGATGGTCGAGGCCGACTGGCCCAGTTTCAGCGCCTCGATCACGGTCCAGCGCCCGGTGCCTTTCTGTCCGGCGCGATCCATGATCACGTCGACCATCGGCTGGCCGGTCTCGGGGTCGGTGGCGGCCAGGGTCTTGGCGGTGATCTCGACCAGGTAGGATTTCAGAAGCCCGTCGTTCCATTCGTCGAACAGGGCTGCGATGTCGGCCGGGCTGCGGTCCTCGCCATGACGCAGCAGCCCGTAGATCTCTGCGATCATCTGCATGTCGGCATATTCGATCCCGTTGTGCACGGTCTTGACGAAATGACCCGCGCCATCCGTCCCCAGATGCGCGGCACAGGGTTCGTCCTGATATTTCGCGGCAATCGCCTGCACGATATCGGCGATCTCTGCATAGGCCTCCGGCGCGCCGCCGACCATGATGCTGGGCCCGTGGCGCGCGCCCTCTTCGCCGCCCGACACGCCCATGCCGACAAAGCGGAATCCGGCCTCGCGCAGCGCCGCCTCGCGCCGGCGGGTGTCGTTGAAATCGGCGTTTCCGGCGTCGATGATGATGTCGCCGGGATCGAGATGCGGCCTGAGCGCGTCAATCGTGGCGTCCACCGGCGCGCCGGCCTTGACCATGATGATGATCGCGCGCGGCGGCGTCAGGGCCGCGGCCAGCGCCTGTGGCGTCGCGGCGCCGACCAGACGGTCGGCAAGGTCGCCCGCATTGGCAATGAAATCGTCAATCGCGCTGGTGGTCCGATTGTGCACGGCGACCGGAAAGCCTTTTTCGGCGATGTTCAGCGCCAGATTGGCCCCCATCACCCCCAGCCCGATCAGCCCGATTCTTGCGCCGCCCATCCATCACACTCCTGCCAGTTGTTAGGGCTAACCGTACCCGGTGCGGGCAGCATTTCAAGCAGATAGCGCGCGACAAACCGTCGGATCCCGCCGATCACGCGCAGTCACGCGGATGTGAAACCGCAGGCGGGCAATGTTTTGGCATAGTCTGATCGGAACAACTGACCCAAATGACAGGAGATTTTCGATGACCAGACTGATTACAGCGATCCCGGCGCTTTTGGCCCTGGCCCTGCCGGCAGGCGCGCAGGAGGTGCAGCGCAGCATCGAACCGGTGGCGGGCGATGTGTATCTCATGCGGAACAATTTCCACAACTCGCTGCTGGTTGTCACCGATGAGGGCGTGGTGCGGGTTGACCCGATCAACGCCGACGCCGGGGCCTGGCTGAATGACACGCTGCCGACGATAACCGATCAGCCGGTCACCCACCTGATCTATTCGCACAGCCACGGCGATCACGGATCCGGTGGCGAGGCGCATCCCGGCGCCATGGTGATCGCGCATGAAGACGCACCCGATTCAATCAACGGCGTGACGGCAGACCTGCGCGTTGGCGACACGCATGTGCTGGAACTGGGCGGCAAGACAATAGAGCTTCACAATCTCGGCTCTGGCCATGACAATCACATGCTGGCAGCCGTCGTGCGCCCGGAAAACGTGGCCTTCATCGTCGATGTTGCCGCCCCCAGACGCCTGCCGTTCCAGGATTTCGGCGGCGCGAATGTGGATGACTGGATCGGCCAGATCGAGGCGGCGCAGGCGCTGGACTTTGAAATCTTCGCGCCCGGACATGGTGCCGTTGGCAACAAGTCCGATCTGGACGACGCGCACCAGTATATGCTGGATCTGAAATCAGCGGTTCTCGCCGGACTGCAAGCCGGTAAATCCGTCGAGGCCCTGAAAGCCGAGGTGACACTGGACGCCTATATGGGCTGGGGCCAGTACGAGGCCTGGCGCGAATTGAACGTCGAGGGCATGGCGCGGCATCTTCAGGAGTCCGGGCAGGTGAACTGATCCCGGGGGGGCTCGATTTCACGGCAGCGCGCGGGACGGAACCGGCGGGGACGGCGGCTGAAACTGCGGATATTGCGCAACAGTTTTCGGGGGCGGCGCACGCGCCGGCCTCAAAGTTAACTCGGATACACCACGAATTCTCCGCAAGTTCGTGAACAAATTCATCTTGCAGAGCAAATAGCTTGCCAAAGCGAAACAATAATTCCGAGGGCACGAATATGGGCAAGAATACAGTTACGACCGTCATTGACGGTACATTGAATGATGACCTGATCATTCGCGGTTTCTACACCGATGGCGACGGCGATACGGTGACCGACGGCGTCGATTTCATTTATGGGTTTGACGGAAATGACACGATCTTTGCCGAGGATGGCGACGATCAGGTCTGGGGTGGCAACGACAATGATGTTGTCATCGGCGGCGGCGGCAATGACCGGCTGCGCGGCGACAATGGCGATGACCTGCTGGATGGCGGCACCGGCGATGACCGGCTGTGGGGCGGCAACGGCAATGACACGCTGGTCGGCGGCGACGGCAATGACCGCCTGTATGGCAACAAGGGCAACAACCTGCTGTCGGGCGGCGCCGGCAACGATATCCTGAGCAGCGGCGACCAGACCAGCACGCTGGATGGCGGGGCCGACAATGATGTGCTTGAACTGCGCACCAAGCAGGGCGGCGACCACATCGCCACGGGAGGCACAGGCGCCGACACGTTCAAGTTCATCCAGACCGGCTATGCCGCGGTTTCCGACGTGACCATCACCGATTTCGAACCTGGCATCGACACGATGCTGATCGAGGGCGTCGATCTGGGGCTGTACCTGTCATCCTCTGCGACGGTCATTTCGGGCGACGAAACCGTGACGGTTCTGGCGCTGGATACCGGGGATTCGATCACGCTGGACGGGCTGGCGCTGTCTGATTTCAACGATTTCTATTTTGGCGTCGGTTAGGGTCTGACCGACTCGGAGAAGTGCAATTCCTGGGCGGTGGCGCGTTCCGGATCGAATGGACCTGGTCCAGGCCTGGCGCCCCGGAGTGGATGCGCAATACCTTGCTGTTG
>JAJDOB010000137.1 GCA_022340385.1 Rhodobacter sp. | reverse complement strand
TCCAGGAATTCATCGCCCTCGATCCCGGTTTCCAGCACCAGTGTCTCGGGCGAGGCCAGGAACGCGGGCCAGGCCTCGCCAACCGAGGCGACGAAGGCGCGCATGCTGTCGGTCAGTTGCGGGTTGTCGCCGCGTATTTCTTCAAGCAGGGACTTGCCGATCACGCCTTCGACCACCAGCCCGGCACCCTCGCCGGTGAACGGCGGCGGCATCTGGGGTTTCAGCACGGCCCAGACGCCACGGTTTTCAAGCGCCAGCGTGGCGCTTTTCAGAAACACCACCGGGTCGGGATTTTCCATGTCGCGGCGTCCGTCCATCCAGATATAGGCGAATTCCGCCGTCATATCGGCGACCACGAGATCGGTAACGTCGGCGTAAATCCGCATCGTCGCGTCAGAGGCCGGGATGCCATAGTCGATGTCTATGGTCATGCGCGGCAATTTCACCTCGGTCAGTCCGGCCATGTCCAGCGGCATGCGTGCCTCGCGCGGCAGGCAGCTTGCCGGGAACGAACTGTTCAGCAGTTGTGCCTTGATGCGCAGCCGATCCGGCTGATCCAGCGCGGCAGAGCGGATGTTAACCCGGCCGACACGGATTTCGCAGGTGCCTTCCTCGTCCCAGTCGGGCAGGGGCCAGGCCGCCACATCGGTCATGGTGATGCCGCCGGTGCGCAGATCGACCGACATGTCGGAATATTTCAGGTCCAGCTGCGTGCGCAGCACCATGATACCGGATTGGATGATGCGCTGGGTAATCACGTCCAGCGAAAAATAATCCAGCAGGCTGGGCCGGTCCTGTGCCACGGCAAGACCGGGCAGGGTGGCGGCAATCAGGGCAGATGCAAGCAAACGACGCATGAAATCCTCACAGGGTTGGAATGTCTGCCCCATGAGACGGTGAAGTCGTCGTAAAATCAAGCCATCAATGCCGCCACGCCGGGCAGGGTCTTGCCCTCCATCCATTCCAGAAACGCGCCGCCGGCAGTCGAGATATAGGTGAACGCATCCGCCGCGCCGGCCTGGTTGAGTGCGGCTACCGTGTCTCCGCCGCCGGCGACGGAAACCAGATGGCCGCTGGCGGTGCGGTCCGCGGCGTGGGCCGCGGCCGCGTTGGTGGCGGCATCGAAGGGCGGAATCTCGAAGGCGCCCAGCGGGCCGTTCCAGATCAGCGTCCGGCAGTCATCCATGACCCGCGCGATTTCGGCCACCGTCGCGGGTCCGGCGTCCAGTATCATCGCATCGGGCGGGCAGGCATCGGCGGCCAGGGTTTCGCTGGCGGCCCCGGCGGCGAATTCGCGCGCCACCACGATGTCGGTGGGCAGGATGATGTTGCATCCGGCCTCGTTGGCCTTGCCGATGATCTCGACCGCGGTCTGGGTCATTTCATGTTCGGCCAGGGACTTGCCGACGCCGATCCCCTTGGCCGCCAGAAATGTATTGGCCATTCCGCCGCCGATCACCAGATGATCGACGCGGCCGACCAGATTGCCCAGCAAATCCAGC
The DNA here is from genome assembly GCA_022340385.1 of Rhodobacter sp. GTDB lineage: Bacteria > Pseudomonadota > Alphaproteobacteria > Rhodobacterales > Rhodobacteraceae > CALGTJ01. The sequence goes on along the minus strand of JAJDOB010000137.1, from coordinate 10,982 downwards.
TTGGTGGAAACCTTTGCGCCCCCCACGACAGCCATCACCGGGCGTTTGGGGTTGCCAAGCGCGGATTCAAGCGCCGAAAGTTCGGCCTGCATCAGCCGCCCGGCACAGGCCGGCATCAGTTTCGCAATCCCTTCGGTCGAGGCATGCGCGCGATGCGCGGCGGAAAACGCGTCATTGCAATAGACCTGCCCAAGCGCGGCAAGCGATGCTGCGAACAGCGGATCATTCTTGGTCTCGCCGGCATGGAACCGGGTATTTTCCAGCAGCAGGACTTCGCCCGCCTGCAGCGCCGCCACCGCCAGCTTGGCCTTGCCGCCGACGCAATCCTCGGCAAATCGGACCGGCACACCGAACGCGGCCGAAAGCGCCGGCACCAGGAATTGCAGCGAAAATTCCGGGTCGGGCTTGCCGCCGGGGCGGCCATAATGCGCCATCAGCACCGGCTTGCCGCCCCCGGCGATGATATCGCGGATGGTCGAAACGATCCGGTCTATGCGCGTGGTGTCGCTGATCTGGCCATCTTCGACCGGCACGTTGATGTCGACGCGGGTCAACACGACCTTGTCAGAAAGTTCCATGTCGTCGAGAGTTTTCCAGGGCATGTCGGTATCCTTCCGTGTACGTGCCTCCTTACCACGCCATTTTGGCGGGCGCGTCAACGCGATGCGACCCCGACGGCCCGGAATTCGCCCGTCCCGGCGCGGTTTGGCCGAAGTTTTTCCGATAAACCGGTTTTCCTTGTCTGGCACAGCCATTAGGTTGCCGCGAAACCTGAAACGAGGATACCCCATGGCCGAGATCAAAGACCCCGAAAACACCATCCTTCTGGAACTGAAAGGCGGCACCGTGACGATCGAGCTGTTGCCCGATGTTGCACCGCAACATTGCGCGCGCATGAAGGAACTGGCCCGCGCCGGTGCCTATGACGGCGTGGTCTTTCACCGCGTGATAGAGGGATTCATGGCCCAGACCGGAGATGTGGCCAACGGCAATTCGGGCAAGGATTTCGACCTGCGCCGCGCCGGAACCGGCGGGTCTGACAAACCCGACCTGCCGGCAGAGTTTTCCAAGCTGCCGCATGATCGCGGCACCATCGGGGCGGCGCGCTCGTCGAACCCGAACTCGGCCAACTCGCAGTTTTTCATCAACTTTTCGGACAACCACTTTCTGAACGGGCAGTATACGGTCTATGGCCGGGTCACTTCGGGCATGGAACATGTCGATGCGATCACAAGAGGAGAGCCGCCCGCAAGCCCGGACACGATGATCACCGTGAAAGTGGCGGCGGATGCCTAGGAACACCCGCCTGGCGCTGGCCCTGGCGGTTCTGGCGGTCGCGGCATACGGCGTCTATTTCTTCATGATCCGCCCGGCACCCGCGCCGGCGCCGGTTCCTGTGGACGTGTCGGTGCCCGCCGCGGGCACCGGCGGCCCGATAGAGGGCGACGCGCCCGGTCCCTATCTGACGATCACGGTCGCGGGCGAGGCGAACGGCCAGATCACCATCGACCTGTTCGAACAGCTTGCGCCCAATCACGTCGAACAGATCTCGGAACTGGCGAGCGCCGGTGCCTATGACGGCGTGGTCTTTCACCGCGTGATAGCGGGCTTCATGGCGCAGACCGGTGATGTCCAGTTCGGACGCAGCGATGGCGACACCGCACGCGCCGGGATGGGCGGATCGGAACGGCCCGACCTGAAGGCGGAATTCTCCGATATTCCGTTCGATCGCGGAATTGTCGGCATGGCACGCTCGCAAAGTCCGGATTCGGCCAACAGCCAGTTCTTCATCATGTTCGACGAGGGCCATTACCTGAACGGCGAATATACCGTCGTCGGCAAAGTGACCGAGGGGCTGGACGTGCTGGACGCGATCAAACTGGGTCAGGGCCCGAACGGATCCGTCATCGGCGACCCGGATCAGATGAAACAGGTCACCATTGCCGAGTGATCCGTGAAGGCTGATCGCTGTTGGCGGCATGGCTCAAACCCTCGTGAGGGGGGCTAGGCGGTCTGGTCTTCCTCTGTCAGGTTTGGCGACAAGCCTGCACAGAGAGAGCCCAAACCCCAAACAGAGAGAGCGCCATGCGTTTGAAACCCCTGATCCTGTCCGCCATGATCTCGGTGGGGCTGGCGGGTGCGGCAACGGCCAATCCCGAATTCTGGCGGCAGGAATGGCCGAACACCGATTTTGAACAGACCAGCGTCGGGAACTGGAACGAGATCATGTCGGGCGGACCGCCCCGGGATGGCATTCCGGCGCTGAACGATCCGCAGTTCATCAAGGTCGGCGACGAAAGCGCGATCGCCGACCGCGAGCCGGTGATCGCCGTCGAACTCGACGGCCAGATGGCGCGGGCCTATCCGATCCGCTATCTGACCTGGCACGAAATCGTCAACGACGTGATCGGCGATACACCGGTCGCGGTGACCTTCTGCCCGCTGTGCAATTCCGGCATCACCTTTGACCGGCGCGTGAACCGGCAACTGCGAACCTTCGGCGTGACCGGCAAGCTGCGCAATTCCGACATGGTGATGTTCGACCGCGAAACCGAAAGCTGGTGGCAACAGGCGATCGGCACCGGAATCGTCGGCCGCCACACCGGCGACAGGCTGAAACAACTGCCAAGCTGGATGGAAAGCTGGGCGGAATTCAAGGCACGCAACCCCGACGGGCTGGTGATGGCGCAACCGGGATACCCGCGCACCTATGGCCGCAATCCATATGTGAACTATGACAGCTCGCGCCAGCCGTTCCTTTATAACGGAGAGATGCCGCCGCACGGCATCCCGCCGCTGGCACGGGTTGTGCGGGTGGGCGCGCGTGCCTGGCCGGTCGCGCGCCTTGCCGGGCTGGGTGAACTGACAGAGGCGGGCCTGACGATCAGCTGGACGTCGGGCCAGGCTTCGGCGCTGGATTCCGCCCGCATCGGCGATGGCCGCGAGGTCGGCACGATCCGGGTGCGCAAGAATGGCAAGGATGTGCCGCATGACGTGATGTTCGCCTTTGCGTTTCACGCCTTCTACCCGGACGGTGAATGGATGCTGAAATAGCGCCGCGCCGCGAAATTCCGGAAATTGCTGCCCGGCCCGGTTGCTCAGGTCAATTGCCTTGGCCTCACCCGGATAGCGTCACCAGCGCATGGCGCTTTTTCCCGGCGCTGAGCTTGATCGGGCTGGACAGGGCCGCCGCATCCAGCATCAGCCCCGCATCGGTCAGCGGCGCGTCATCCAGTCTGGCGCCGTTTTCGGAAATCAGGCGCTTGGCCTCCTTGCCGGATTTGGCAAGCCCGGCGCGCACGATCAGCTGCACCACGGATATTCCGTCGCCGATTTCGCCTGGTGTCAGCGACAGCGTCGGAAGATCATCGCCGATACCGCCCTTTTCAAAGACCTCGCGCGAAGTGGCTTCGGCGGCCTGTGCGGCATCCGCGCCGTGATTCAGCGTGGTGATCTCGTTGGCCAGACGCACCTTGGCCTCGTTGATCTCCGCGCCCCCCAGCGCCCCCAGCCGGTTGCATTCGTCGACTGGTAGATCGGTGAACATTTTCAGGAATTTGCCGACATCGGCATCGTCGATATTGCGCCACCACTGCCAGAATTCATACGGGCTCATCATGTCTTCGTTCAGCCAGACGGCGCCGTCGACCGATTTGCCCATCTTCTTGCCGTCCGACCGGGTGACCAAGGGGGTGGTCAGGCCGAATGCGGCGGCGCCCTCGACCCGGCGGATCAGGTCGGCGCCCGATACGATATTGCCCCATTGATCCGATCCGCCCATCTGCAGGATCGCCCCGTGGCGGCGATAAAGTTCAAGGTAATCATAGGATTGCAAAAGCATGTAGTTGAATTCGATAAAGCTGAGCGCCTGTTCGCGATCAAGCCGCGACTTGACGGATTCGAAGCTCAGCAGGCGGTTCACCGTGAAATGCCGGCCGATGTCACGCAGGAACTCGACATATTTCAGCTGGTCCAGCCAGTCGGCATTGTTCGGCATCAGCGCATCGGTCGGCCCGTCGCCATAGGCGATGTAGCGCGCGAACACCGTGCGGATGCTTTGGGCGTTGGCATTGATCTGGTCGACCGAGATGATCTTGCGCATCTCGTCCTTGCCGCTGGGATCGCCCACCTTCGTGGTGCCGCCGCCCATCAGGGTGATCGGGCGATGCCCGGTCTTTTGCAGCCAGCGCAGCAGCAGGATCTGCACCAGATTGCCGATATGCAGCGACGACGCCGTCAGGTCATAGCCGATATACGCGGTGACGACCTCTCGGTGCAGGCGGTTGTCCAGTTCCTGAAGATCGGTGCAATCGGCCAGAAAGCCGCGCGACATGATCTGATGCAGGAACTCTGATTTCGGGTGGTAGGTCATCGCGTTTCGGTCCATCGTTTGATCCAGCCGATATACCGAGGCGGCAGGCGAAGGGAAAGCCATGAAGATCACCGGACCGGTCTGGGCGCTGGGGGCGATGTCGGGCACCTCGATGGACGGGGTGGATGCGGCCTTGCTGCGCACCGACGGCATAGAGATTTCGGCGTTCGGCGAAAGCGGTTACCGGGCGTTCTCGGCGGCGGAAAGGGACGTCCTGCGCGCCGCCCAGGGACGATGGCCCGGCGAGGCCGGTGTCGAGGCGGCGGCAGAGGTGATCGAGATCGCGCATGCGGAACTGCTGTCGCGGTTCACGGCGGATCTGGTCGGGTTTCACGGGCAGACGCTGGCGCATGAACCGGACGGGCGCGGCACCCATCAGGCCGGCAGCGGCGAGGTGCTGGCCGAGGTGCTCGACCTGCCCGTGGTCTGGGATTTCCGATCTGCCGATGTAGAACTTGGCGGGCAGGGCGCGCCACTGGCGCCGTTCTTCCATTTCGCCTGTGCCCGGTGGATCGGGGCGCGCGAACCGCTGGTCTTTCTCAATCTCGGCGGTGTCGGCAACCTGACCTGGGTCGATCCGGGGTGTCGCGCGCCGGAATCCGACGGGGCCTGCCTTGCCTTTGACACCGGTCCGGCGAACGCGCCGCTGGATGATCTGATGCAGGCCCGGCGCGGCACGGCCTGCGATCTGGGCGGCGAACTGGCCGCTTCCGGGCAGCCTGATGCGGATCTTGTCGCGCAGTTCCTGACGGATGGCTATTTCCTGAAAATGCCGCCCAAGTCGCTGGACCGGAACAGTTTTGCACAGCTTCCCGGACTGGTGGCGGGGCTGGGCGATGCCGATGCGGCGGCAACGCTGGTTGCGGTGGCGGTGGCCAGCGTCGCGCGCGGGCTGGAACATTGCCCGGCCACGCCGTCGCGCCTGCTGGTCAGCGGCGGCGGGCGCAAGAACCCGGCGATGATGGCCGGGCTGCGCCGGGCGCTGGATTTTCCCGTCGACGCGGTCGAGGCCGTCGGGCTGGATGGCGACATGCTGGAAGCGCAGGCGTTTGCCTATCTTGCGGTGCGCGTGATGCGGGGGCTGGCGACATCGGCCCCCGGCACCACCGGGGTCTCTGCCACGGTGGGTGGCGGGCGCATCGCCCGGCCGGGACCGGCGCGGATCGGTTGAGCCGGCGACAGGGCGGCGGATCAGGCGATCGTGAAACCGGGCGGCGCAAGTTCAAACCCCTGAAACCTGAACCCGGGACTGACAGTGCAGCCGACAAGGGTGAAATCGCCGGTGCTTCGCGCCGCCTGCCAGTGATGCGCCGGAACGATGATCTGCGGGGCCTGTCCGGCGGCCAGATCGGTGCCAAGGGTTGCATGGCTGACCGGCCCGGCCTGGGTTTCGGCAAGGGACAGGACAAGCGGGCTGCCGCAGTAGAAATGCCAGATCTCGGCCGCATCTACCCGGTGCCAATGGCTGGCCTCGCCCGCCTTCAGCAGGAAATAGATGCAGGTGCCGGCGGCGCGCTGACCCTCGGACGCGTCGGCGACCCAGGTCTGGCGATACCATCCGCCCTCGGGATGGGGCTGAAGATCAAGTCGGGCGATGATATCGTCGGGGGTCATTCGTGGCCTTGGGTTGTCAGAGAATACCAAGCCGCAGCGCAAGAGCGAGGTGCACAATGGCCGCGGCGACATAAAGTGCCGCGGGCAATGGTCCGAATGTTGCAGCCACCGCACCCGCGGCAAGGGCGAACATTGCCGTCTTGAAGCCCAGCAGTTGGATACCACGCAGGCGGTGCCCTGATTTTGGGGCAGCGAAGCGGCCCCAGGCGAGCACGACCGCGGCGCTGGCCGCAATCGCCAGCACCCAGGGCAGGATTGCCCCGGTGCCAAGGTCATAGGCGGCGCGGGCCACGGCGATCAGCAGCAGCATTTCCAGAGCGAATGCCAGCGTGTGACCGAGGATCACCATGCGAACACGGCGATCAGCGCAGGATCGACCGCCCGGCATATTCGGCGGTTTCGCCCAGCAGTTCCTCGATCCGGATCAGCTGGTTGTATTTCGCCAGCCGGTCAGAGCGCGACAGCGAGCCGGTCTTGATCTGGCCACAGTTGGTGGCGACGGCGAGATCGGCGATGGTGGCGTCCTCGGTTTCGCCGGACCGGTGGCTCATCACGTTGGTATAACCCGCGCGGTGGGCCATTTCGACGGCTTGCAGCGTCTCGGACAGGGTGCCGATCTGGTTGACCTTGACCAGCATCGAGTTGGCGACGCCCTGATTGATGCCATCGGAAAGGCGCGTCGGATTGGTGACGAACAGGTCGTCGCCCACCAGTTGTACCTTGTCGCCCAGCTTTTCGGTCAGCAGTTTCCAGCCGTCCCAGTCGTCTTCGGCCATGCCATCCTCGACCGAGATGATCGGATAGTCGGCGCAAAGCGCGGCAAGGTAGTCGACGTTTTCCGCCGATGTCAGCGATTCGCCTTCGCCCTTCATTTCGTATTTGCCGCCCGCGTAATATTCGGTCGCGGCGCAGTCGAGGGCCAGAAAGATATCCTCGCCCGGTTTGTAACCGGCCTTTTCGATGGCTTTCAGCACGAAATCCAACGCGTCGCGGGTCGAACTGATGTTGGGGGCAAAGCCGCCCTCGTCACCGATGCCGGTGTTATAGCCCGCGGCGCTGAGTTCCTTTTTCAGGGTGTGAAAGACTTCGGACCCCATGCGCACCGCGTCGCGGATATTGTCAGCCGCGACCGGCATGATCATGAATTCCTGGATGTCGATCGGGTTGTCCGCATGTTCGCCGCCGTTGATGATGTTCATCATCGGCACCGGCAGGATCCGCGCCGATGTGCCGCCGACATAGCGGTAAAGCGGCTGTGCGGTGAAATCCGCCGCCGCCTTTGCGGCCGCAAGCGACACGCCGAGGATCGCGTTCGCGCCAAGGCGGGCCTTGTTCGGTGTGCCGTCGATTTCGATCATGGTTGTGTCGATGGCCTGCTGTTCGGTCGCGTCGATACCGACCAGCGCCTCTGCAATCTCGCCGTTCACCGAGGCGACCGCGTCCAGCACGCCCTTGCCGCCATACCGGGATTTGTCGTCGTCACGTTTTTCCACGGCTTCATGGGCCCCGGTCGAGGCGCCCGAGGGCACCGCCGCACGTCCAAGGGTGCCGTCTTCGAGGATCACGTCGACCTCGACGGTGGGATTGCCCCGGCTGTCCAGGATTTCGCGGGCGTGGATGTCGATGATCGTGCTCATGATGGCCTCCGAATGGGCGGGGTGCAGCGTGGATTCGGAGCCTCTATAGCAGGCAAAACACTATTGGTGAATGCGTGTGTTAGCGGTAACGGGTGTGGTGGTTCAGGCCGAACAGCTTGCGCCGCCCAGAACGCAGAATTTGGCGCAATGGGGATGGTTCAGAAAGACCTCTGTCTCGGCCTCTGCCAGGGTTTCGCCCAGTTCGAATTCCGGCGAATAGGGCAACAGGGTGCAGGCCAGCACGACGGGGCGCGGCGCACCCTTGCGTTTGACCACCATCCGAGAGCTGGCGCACATGACATCGCGGGGCGACTTGCCAAGGATGTCCCAGCAGGCGGTGGTAATCTCGGGGACTTCGGCGGTTCCATCCATTTCCGGGAAAAGTACTGTTTCCGAAGGGTTTTGCGCGTCGATCTTAAAGTTGTTTTCGGCAAAAAGCGCGGCGAATCCTGCCCGTGCATCGGCCTCGGATTCGCCCCAGACCGTGCGCCCGGCGGCGGCGATGCGAAGTCCGGCATCGCGCAGCCATCGCATGCCTTCGAGGGTCTTGGCAAAGGCTCCGTCACCGCGCTCTGTGTCGTGGTATTCTGCCGACCAGTGGTCGATCGACACCCGCAGCGTCAGCATATCGCCAAAGTCGCGTTGCAGCGCCACCAGCCCGGCGCGCATGGTCTTGCGCATCATCGGGCGCATCGCGTTGGTCAGGATCAGCACGCAAAAACCGCGTTCAAGGCAGATCCGCGCCATGTCGATGATTTCGGGGTTCATGAATGGCTCACCGCCGGTAAAGCCGATCTCGGTCACCGGCCAGTCGCGCGCCGCGATCTGGTCAAGGTAGGCGGCCACCTCGGCAGTGCTGATATAGACCAGCCGGTCGTTGACGGGCGAGCTTTCGATATAGCAATTGGCGCAGGTGATGTTGCACAATGTGCCGGTGTTGAACCAAAGGGTTTCGGGACCGGTCAGCACGACCGAGGCGCGCGCATCACCGGTTGCGGTGATATGTGGATGTTCGAATTTCCCAAGCTTTTCGCCCGCACCCTGGTCTTTCATCAGGCCCTGACCTTGTATCTTTTTCGATTTTCAGAGCTAGCCAAGTGCGCGCGGCAATTAAACCCCTCCGCTGCACCATGACGCGGTTGTGATGCCGCGTGGGGGTGCTAGACTTTGCCGAAGGCTGTGGTAAGTGGTGCGCGTTAGCGCTAACGGCGGTTACGAACAGCAAGAGGCAAGAGGCAAACATGGTTTCGCGAGTCATTCCGGTCGATCCGTTCGACCTTGTCATTTTCGGGGGCACCGGCGATCTGGCGCGACGCAAGATTCTGCCGGGGCTTTATCGCCGGTTCTGGGCCGGGCAGATGCCCGAAGGCGCGCGAATCATCGGCGCGTCGCGCAAGGAGTTGAGCGAAAAACAGTTTCGCAGCTTCATTCGCGAGGCGATCGCGGAATTCGGCATCGAAGGTGTCGACGACAAGGCCAAGATCGACGCGTTTCTGAAACAGATTCACTATGTGGCCGTTGATGCCAAGGGCGAGGCCGGCTGGGACGATCTGCGAAAGCTGATGCGGGGCGACGTCGTGCGCGCCTTCTATTTTTCGGTCGCCCCCAGCCTTTTCGGCGACATCGCCGAGCGGCTGAACAAGAACAAGATCACCGACAAGCACAGCCGGATCGTGGTCGAGAAACCCTTTGGTCACGATCTGGAAAGCGCGCGCGCGCTGAACCGGACTCTGGCGCGGTTTTTCAACGAAGCCCAGATTTACCGGATCGACCATTACCTGGGCAAGGAAACCGTCCAGAACCTGATGGCGGTGCGATTCGGCAATATCCTGTTCGAACCGCTGTGGAACGCGCAATACGTCGATCACATCCAGATCACCGTGGCCGAAACGGTCGGGGTTGGCGGGCGCGGCGCCTATTACGACCATTCCGGGGCGATGCGTGACATGGTGCAGAACCATATGATGCAGCTGTTGTGCCTGATCGCGATGGAACCGCCCTATTGTTTTGAACCCGACGCGGTTCGTGACGAAAAGCTGAAGGTGATCCGCGCGCTTGACCCGGTGCCGGCGGGCGATATCGTGCGCGGTCAGTATGGCAAGGCCAAGGGTATCGACAGCTATCTGAGCGATTCCGAACACCCCGAAAGCATTACCGAATCCTTCATCGCGATGAAGCTGCACGTCTCGAACTGGCGCTGGAAGGGCACACCGTTCTATCTGCGCACCGGCAAACGCCTGAAGGGGCGCTCATCGGAAATCGCCGTGGTGTTCAAGGATCCGCCGCATTCGATCTTCGGCGAGCGCGACGGGCGGCGCGGCAATGTCCTGGTGATCCGTCTGCAACCCAACGAGGGGATGAATCTGCGGGTGACGATCAAGGAACCGGGGCCGGGTGGGATGCGCCTGATCGAGGTTCCGCTGGATATGTCCTTTGCCGATGCGCTGGGTCCGGCGGCGGCGCAGGTTGCCGATGCCTATGAGCGGCTTATCATGGACGTGATCCGCGGCAACCAGACGCTGTTCATGCGCGGGGACGAGGTCGAGGCGGCCTGGGCCTGGACCGATCCGCTGATCGCGGGCTGGACGTCACGCGGCGACCACCCGCTAACCTACGAACCGGGAAGTTCGGGCCCCGAAGAGGCGCTGATGCTGCTGCATCGCGAGGGACGCCGCTGGAGAGACATAGAACAATGAAACTGATCGAATATCCCGACCGCGACATGATGATGATCGACGTCGCGAATGATCTGGCCGGCCGGCTGAACGAGTATCTGATGGTGAACGATACGGCCTCTTTCGCGGTGCCGGGCGGCACCACGCCGGGGCCGATGTTCGATGTGCTGTGCGCCGCCGATCTGGACTGGTCGCGGGTGACGGTCTTTCTGACAGACGAGCGCTGGGTGCCCGAAAGCGACGCCAACTCGAACGCGCGCCTGGTGCGTGAACGTCTGCTGGTCGAACGCGCGGCGGCGGCGTCGTTCGTACCGTATCATCGCGCGAACTCGACCCCGGCGGGATGCGTCGACGGGCTGACGGCGGCGCTGGCGCCACATTTGCCGATCTCGGTGCTGCTGCTGGGCATGGGGGCGGACATGCATACCGCGTCGCTGTTTCCGGGGGCCGAGGGGCTGGACGTGGCGATGCGTCCGGATGCGCCCGGTTTTGTTCCGATGCAGGCGCCCGGCGGCGGTGTGCGCATCTCGCTGTCGGCGCCGGTTCTGGATGGGGCGATGTCAAAACACCTGCTGATCACCGGCGCCGAAAAGCGCGCGGCGCTGGAACAGGCGCAAAGCCTTGCCGATCCGATGCAGGCACCGATATTTGCCGTGCTGGACGGCACAACCATCCATTGGGCGG
>JAJDOB010000193.1 GCA_022340385.1 Rhodobacter sp. | reverse complement strand
CGGCGGCAGATCCAGCGCGATCTTCTCGTCGCGGTTCGGGGTCTCTTCGCCCCCCGTGACATAGGTCGGCCCGTCCACCGGCACGCCGTAGTGATCCGACAGGATGCCGCGAATCCAGACCGGCGCGGTCATCTGGTATTCGGGGCAGCCAAACCGTTTGCCGATCAGATCCTTGGGCGACTTTATGCCCGCGTCGGCATTCACATAGATGCAGGAGTGGCGGAAGAACCGGCTGGGAAAGACGGGGATCGCGATGAAAGCCGGATTCGGCTTGAAGAGCGACACCACGTAGGATGACATCGACATTTCCGAGACATCGAATTCGCGGTGGCGCAGCATCCTGAAGAATGTCTCTTCGACGATCATGTTCAGGAAGGTCAGGTCAATGCCCTGCGGGCGCACCTGGCCCGACATCAGCGGCTGCACCCGGTCGTAATCCCAGCAGCCCAGCGTCAGATTGAGGTTGCCCATCGCGCGCCCCTAGTAGAATTCGTCGAAATGCAGCCGGTCCATCGGTACGCCGGCCTCATGCGCCATTTTCTGAACGGCGGCGGACATGGCGGCGGGTCCGGCAAAATAGATTTCGGCGTCGCTCAGCCGCGCGCCCAGATGGTCGCGCACCACACCGTGCAGGAATCCGGTCGCGCCGCTCCAGCCCGGCTCCGGTTCCGACAGGGCGCTGATCACCCCGGTTGACCCGCCCAGCACCGCGCCGGCGTCGAACAGGTCTCCTTGCGCGCGCGCGCCGTAGTAAAAGGATATGCCGCGGCCAAGACCGGCAGCAGCCCTGGCAATCGACACCATCGGCGACAGGCCGGAGCCCCCCGCCAGCAGCACCAGATCGCGCTCGATCTCCTCGTTCAGCCAGGCGGTGCCATAGGGGCCGTCGATCTTCACCGTGTCGCCCGGGCGCGCGGCATCAAACAGATATCCGGTCGCACCGCCGCCGGGCACGCGCTTGATCAGGAACCGCCACAGGCCCTCGCCGGGAAGGTTGGACATCGAATAGGGGCGACCACCCGCGACACCCGGCGCATGCAGCAAGGCATACTGGCCGGGGCGGAAGGCGTCTGCACCTTCAACGCGAAAGGCAAATTCGCTGATGTCGCGGGTGACCGGCGTGACCGACACCAGCGTTCCATCGCGCAGCGCCGGCGCATCGCGGCTGACCGCGCCCGGATCGGCGCGGAACTTGATGCGGCAGTCGCCCTGCGGGCGCGCCTGACAGCCCAGCCAGCGGTTGCGTTTCTGGTCACGCTCGCCCCAGGCCGGGGCATCGGCGCGGGCGTGTTCGACCGCACCCTCGATCAGTTCGAACCGGCAATTGCCGCAGGATCCGACGTTGCAGGAATAGGACATGCCCAGCCCGGCGCGCAGCGCCGCGCGCAGGATCGTGTCGCCGCTTTCGCATTCAAACGCGGGCCCGTCCGGGTGGATTGTGATCCTGACCATGCGCGTCAGACGTAGATCGGCTGGCGGCGCGAATAGCCCAGCCGCTCGGATATCTGCTGCGCTGCCTCGATCGCGATTGGCGCGAATTTGGGGAACTGGCTTTTGCGGATGCGCACGCGCGGGCCGGCGATGCCCACGGCGGCGACGATGCGCCCGTCGCCGTTGTAGATCGGAGCGGCGATGCAGCGCGTGCCCTCGTCGCATTCCTCGTCTTCGATGGCATAGCCCTGACGCTTGGTCTTGCGCACCCGGGCGCGCAGTTCATCCTCGTCGGTCACGGTCTTTTCGGTGCGCGCAGGGCGTTCATAGGTCAGGAACTGGGCCAGCTGCGGCTCTCGCAATCCTGAAATCAGGCACAGGCCCTCGGCGGTGCAGAATGCCGGGCGCAATTGCCCGGTGCCCGACCGAAGGCGCAGGTTCTGCGGCGATTCGAAATCATGCAGAAACACCACGCTATGCCGCTCGAGCACCGCAAGGCGCACGTTTTCCTGGGTCTTTTCGCGCAGATCGTTGAGAATGACCTTGGACTCGCTGGTCACGTCCAGCCGCGCGCGCACAAGTGACCCGAGGCTGAACAGCCCGACGCCCAGCCGATAGCGGCCGTTATCGGGGTTCTGTTGCAGCAGTCCCTCTTCCAGCAGGGTGCCCGCCAGCCGGTGCACGGTGCTCTTGGCGACGCCCAACCGCTTGGCCAGTTCGCTGATGCCCAGTTCGTCGTCCTCTTCGGTGAAGGTCTTCAGCAGATGGATTGCCGTCGTCACGGACGACAGTCGGGAACTGTCGCGTCGCGGATTGCGGTTCAATTCCTTACGGGCCGGGGCTTTTGTCTGGTCTGGCATCAACTGTTCCGCTTGAGAGAACTGCGTTCCATTCTGGCGCTTCGTCACGCGCTGTCAATGGTCGTGGTGGGAATGGCCGTGCGGGTGGTCATGCGAATGCGTTTGCTGGCCCGGCGGCTGAAACTGAATGCGTTCCTGACGGCACGGCCCGCGCGGATCATCCTGAAACAGAAGCGATTTCACGGTGACCGGCACGGTGAAGGACGGCAGGCGGATCTTGCCAAGGTCGATATAGTCAAAGTCGCGCAGGCTAAGCCCGTCAAGGATCAGAAGATCGTTCGCCAGCCCGATCTCGTCGCGCAGGATGCCGCCCAGCGTCTGTGCGATATCGCCGTCGATCATGACATAAAGCGCGTGACCGGCATCCAGGCGCGGCCGCATTGCACGGGCTATTCCGTCAGCCAGCGCACGGATGATCGCATAGTCCGGGGCCATGTCGAACTCAAAGGCAAGCGCGACCTCGTGCGTTGCGGGATCCAGATCGAACGCCTCGAAATGGGCCCCGATGGCGGTGGCGATGTCGGCGGCAGACGGTTCCCGCGCAAGGTCGATATCCGGTTTCAGAACCTGCATCGAGCGGCGCGGAAGGCTTCGGCCCGGTGACGTGATGGTCGATGTCTGGCCGGACAATTGCACCGAATATTCCGACGCGCCCAGGGCAGTGGCGCGAATGCAGGCGGCGGCGGGCAACAGCGGCGCGCCCAGATCGCCGGCCTTGACGCGCGCACGAAGGATCGCACCCAACGGATAGCCCAGATCCCCGAAATCGCGCGTCTCGCGCCCCGCGACGTATTCGCCGACGCCACCCGAGACCATGATCCCGGCAAGATTGTCGAACCCGGTCGGGATGTCGGTCAGAAACAGCGCCCCGACATCGTCCGGCATAGGCGATTGCGTCAGCGCGGCCTGCAACACATCCGCCATATGCGATGCGATCCGTTGCAGCATTTCGGGCGGGCAGGGCGCGCCCATCGCCACCTGCACGCCGGCGCTGTTCGCGTGATGCCGCCCGACCGGTTCCAGCCGCGTCACGACGCCATTTTCGCAGGCGATCAGCCGCCCGCCGACATGCAGTGCCGCGGTCCAGCGGACATGGCCGTGTTCGCACAGCGCAAGTTTGGTGGTGCCGCCGCCGATATCGACATTGAGGATCCGGCAGGCCCCGTCATGGCTGGCCTTTGCCGCGCCAGAGCCATAGGCGGCCAGCATTGCCTCCATGTGATTGCCTGCCGTGGCGGTCACGAAATCACCGCCCTTTTCGGCGATGATCCCGGCGATGGCGCGGGCATTCTCGCGTCGCAGCGCCTCTCCGGTCAGAATCACCACGCCGGTGTCGATATCGCCGGGCCGGATCCCGGCATCGCCATAGGCGGCGTCGATAATCTCCCCCAGTGCCTCTGCGTCAATCCGGTTGCCGGCGTAGGGCGTAAAGCTGACCGGCGACTGATACGCCGTCGCGCGGTCGACGATCACATAGCGCGAGGCATGGCTGTCGGCCTTGCGTTGCAGGTGGATGGTCGAGAATATCACCTGTGTCCCGGCAGACCCGATGTCGATCCCGACGCTGGTCAGGGCGACATTGTCGCGTTGCCAGATCGGGTTGTCTTCCAGCGGGCCGGGGTCGATATCGTCATGTTCGTGATCGGCATCGGGACCATGGTCATGCGCGTAGAAATCCCCGAACATGTGATCGTCGATGGTATGGCGATCGGGTTTCTTCTGATCGGGCATAAACCGTTCCTCTATATGGACCGCCGGTCCATTGACGGGACCGTAACCCTGGCCTAGCCTGATGGCAACGCAAAATATCGGTGCCTCGGAGGGACGTCTCATGAACAAACACGCCATCGTATCCGACAAGCTGGCCGACAAGTTCCGCACCGAAAAGGAAACCCCCTATACGCGGTTCATCGCGTCCGAGGGGCTGGATCTGATCAACGGCAACTACGTGCCCTCGCTGCACGAGGTCGCGTTGAAGCCCTGGGCGCGGCGGGGCGGCAATGCGGTGTTCATGAACCACGACGCCAGCCGCACGACGAATGACTGCTACGTGATGGAAATTCCGGCCGGCGGCAAGCTGGCCCCGCACCGGCAGTTGTTCGAGGAAACCGTGCTGATCCTGTCGGGCCGGGGTTCGACCGTGGTCTGGGACGACGCCGGCAGCAAGGTCAGCTTCGAATGGGGTCCGGGTGCGATTTTCGGCATTCCGCTGAACGCCAACCACCAGCATTTCAACGGGTCGGGCGACACGCCCGCGCGCTATATCGGTGTCACCAACATGCCGCCGCTGATGAATGTCTTCGAAGAGCCCGATTTCATCTTTGGCACTGCGCATGACTTCCGGGGTCGTTTCAGCGGCGAGCCGGAATATTTCGCCGAAGCCAAGGAAATGCAGGGCCTGCTGCTGGAAACCAACTTTGTCGCCGACGCGGTCAACCTGCCGCTGGTCTACGCCAAGGAGCGCGGGGCAGGGGGCGGGCATATCCGGTTCCAGCTGGCGAAATGCAGCATGAACAGCCACATCAGCCAGTTCCCGGTCGGTACCTACAAGAAATGTCACCGCCACGGGCCCGGCGCGCATGTCATCATCCTGTCGGGCGAAGGCTATAGCCTGATGTGGCCAGAAGGCGCCGAACCCAAGCGTTACGACTGGAAACCCGGCAGCATGATCGTGCCGCCGAACATGTGGTATCACCAGCATTTCAACACCGGCACCACGCCCGCCCGCTACCTGGCGTTCAAATACGAGGGTGTCGCGATCCGCAACGAGCAGGGCGTGCCCAAGGCGTGGATTTCGCAGCGCATCGGCGGCGACCAGATCGACTATGCAGACGAAAGCCAGAGCGTGCGCACAATGTTCGCCGACGCATTGGCCGCCAATGGTCTGGAATCTGCAATGGCAGAGGCCTATGAGTTGGAAAAGCCCGACCTGCCCCCCAAACCCTGACTTGAAAAGGAGCGCGACATGCTTCGCAAGGAAGTCAACGAGCTGCTGACACAGACCGACCCGGAAACGCCCATGGGCGACATGTTCCGGCAATACTGGATTCCGGCGCTGCTGGCCTCGGAATTGCCAGAGGACGACTGCCCGCCGACCCGCGTCAAACTGCTGGGCGAACGGCTGATCGCGTTTCGCGACAGCAAGGGGCGCTACGGATTGATGGATGAATTCTGCGCCCACCGGGGCGTGTCGCTGTGGTTTGGCCGCAACGAAGAAGGCGGCCTGCGCTGCCCCTATCACGGCTGGAAATACGACTATCAGGGCAATTGCGTCGAGGTGCCGTCGGAGCCCGAGGAAAGCGGATTTTGCGAAAAGATCAAGCTGCGCGCCTATCCGCTGATCAAGGTCGGCGACATCCTGTGGACCCATATGGGCGACAAGGAAAACCGCCCGCCCGAACCCGAATGGGAATTCGCCACCGTCCCCGCGGAACAGACCTATACGTCAAAGCGCTGGCAGGAATGCAACTGGCTGCAGGCGATGGAGGGCGGCATCGATTCCAGCCACGTATCGTTCCTGCATTCCGGCTCGCTGAAGTCCGACCCGCTGTTCAGGGGTGCCAAGGGCAACCAGTATAACCAGAACGACAAGAAACCGGTGTTCGAAGTGGTCGAGGCCGATGGCGGGCTTTATATCGGCGCGCGCCGGATGGCCGAGGACGGGCATTACTACTGGCGCATCACGCCCTGGGTGATGCCGTCCTTCACCATGGTGCCGCCACGCGGCGATCACCCGATGCACGGCCATTTCTGGATCCCGATCGACGATCACAATTGCTGGGCCTGGTCGTTCGACTATCATCCGACCCGCGCCCTGACGACTGACGAACGTCAGGCGATGATCGACGGCTGGGGCGTGCACAACCAGTATGTCCCCGGCACATTCCGCCCGCGCCAGAACAAGGATAATGACTACCTGATGGACCGCGACGCGCAGAAGCGCGGCGAAAGCTATTCCGGGATCTGGGGCATCGCCATGCAGGACGCTAGTCTGCAGGAAAGCATGGGGCCGATTGTTGACCGCACCAAGGAAAACCTTGTGTCCACCGACAATGGCATCATCATGGCCCGCCATCGCCTGCGCAAGGCCGTGACGGCGCTGCGTGACAAGGGTACGCCGCCGCCGGGCCGCACCACGGATCACCAGATGGTCCGCTCTGCGGCAAGGGTGCTGCCGCCCGATCAGCCCTTCAAGGATGCGATGAAGGACGACCTGACCGTGCGCCCCGGCGTCAAGCAGACCTCTGTCTGATGGCCGGGTTGCACGATCTGTTCTTTGATCCCAACCACCCGACGCTACTGTCGGGCTGCGCGCGTGCCGCCACCGCCGAAGAAGCCGCTTTCCGGGTGCAGTATCCCAATTCCACCACCCGCAGTTCGCGTATCTTCGCGCTGGATCCGGCGGCGGCAGAAGCGATGTACGCCATCACCGAAGACCCGTGGAACAATGCGCATTTCCTGACCGTCACCGCGACCGGCGTTACCGCCAGCACCCGCGCCGACGATCTGCCGCTGTGCCACCCGGACGGGTCCGCGGCGACGTTGGAAAGCGAAATCCGCGAT
The DNA here is from genome assembly GCA_022340385.1 of Rhodobacter sp. GTDB lineage: Bacteria > Pseudomonadota > Alphaproteobacteria > Rhodobacterales > Rhodobacteraceae > CALGTJ01. The sequence continues at coordinate 291 of JAJDOB010000193.1, read as the reverse complement.
GCCGATGTCGTTGTGTTGCTGGCCACCACCGGCGACAGCGAGGGCGCGGCAGAGGTGATCGCGCGAGAATGTTTCAACCGCAACATCATGTGCGCCGGCCTCGCGCTTGGCGGCGGTCAGGATCAGCCCGGCGTAGACCGCGTGGTCAATTCCATGCGCCGTTTCGCGCGCGTGCTGGTGGTCGCCAATGATACCGACTACATCCCCGCCATGCTGACGGCGCTGCGCGCATGAGCATGCTTCTGGAACATTGGGCATTCCTGTCGCTTGGCTTTGTCATCGGCATGGCCC
>JAJDOB010000191.1 GCA_022340385.1 Rhodobacter sp. | reverse complement strand
TTCTGGATGGGGCGATGTCAAAACACCTGCTGATCACCGGCGCCGAAAAGCGCGCGGCGCTGGAACAGGCGCAAAGCCTTGCCGATCCGATGCAGGCACCGATATTTGCCGTGCTGGACGGCACAACCATCCATTGGGCGGAGTAAGATCATGAACTGGGACGCATTGCGCACGCATCACACAGAAAATTCCGGACAGCGGATTCTGGACCTGTTCGAGAACGACGAGGCGCGCGGCGCGCGGTTTTCCGTGCGGGCGCTGGACATGCTGTTTGACTATTCCAAGACCGCGATTGACGCCCGGGCGCGTGATCTGTTGCTGGCGCTGGGCGATCAGGCCGGGGTGGCGGCACGGCGCGATGCGATGTTCGCGGGTGAAAAGATCAACGAAACCGAAGGGCGCGCGGTGCTGCACACCGCGTTGCGCAACCCCGACGGCGGCCCGGTGATGGTCGATGGCAGCGATGTCATGCCCGGCGTGCGCCAGACGCTGGCCCGGATGGAACGCTTTGCCGAAGACATACGGGCGGGCAACATCGGTCCGGCCGAAGGCGGGCGCTACACCGACGTGGTCAATATCGGCATCGGCGGGTCCGATCTTGGACCGGCGATGGCCACGCTGGCGCTTGCGCCCTATGCCGATGGGCCGAGGGCGCATTTTGTCTCGAACGTCGATGGCGCGCATATCCACGATGTGCTTGCCGGGCTCGATCCGGCGACAACGCTGGTGATCGTCGCCTCGAAAACCTTCACCACCATCGAAACGATGACCAATGCCGATACCGCGCGGCGCTGGATCGCCGCCAAGGTCGGGGCGGACGCGGCGGGTGGTCATTTCGCGGCGCTTTCGTCGAATCTGGAAAAGACCGCCGCTTTCGGGATCGACCCGGCGCGGGTGTTCGGCTTCGAGGACTGGGTCGGCGGGCGGTATTCGATGTGGGGTCCGATCGGGCTGAGCCTGATGCTGGCGATCGGGGCGCAGGATTTCCGGGCGTTTCTGGACGGCGGCGCGGCGATGGACGCGCATTTCCGCCAGGCGACGGGCGCGGACAACCTGCCGCTGATGCTGGCGCTGGTCGGCATCTGGCACAACCAGATCTGCGGTCACGGAACCCGCGCCGTGCTGCCCTACGATCAGCGCCTGGCGCGCTTGCCCGCCTATCTGCAACAGCTGGAGATGGAAAGTAACGGCAAACGCGTCGCCATGGACGGCACCGAACTGGCGATGAATTCGGGGCCCGTGGTGTGGGGGGAACCGGGCACCAATGGTCAGCACGCATTCTACCAGCTGATACATCAGGGGACGCGGGTCGTGCCGTGCGAATTCATGGTGGCGCGCGAAGGGCACGAACCCGATCTGGCGCATCAGCACCGTCTGCTGGTGGCCAACTGCCTGGCGCAGTCAGAAGCGCTGCTGCGCGGCCGGACCCTGGACGAGGCCCGCGCGATCCTGAACGGGAAATTCGAGGGCGACGAGTTGACGCGGCAGGCCAGCCACCGGGTGTTCCCGGGCAATCGCCCGTCGACCACGCTGGTGTACCCCCGGCTGACGCCGCATCTGCTTGGCCAGATCATCGCGCTTTATGAACACCGGGTGTTTGTCGAGGGTGTGATCCTGGGAATCAATTCCTTCGATCAATGGGGCGTCGAACTGGGCAAGGAACTGGCGGCGGCGCTGGACCCGGTGCTGTCGGGCGCGCAAACTGCGGATGACAAGGACGGCTCGACCCGGCAATTGGTGCAATATCTGCGAGGGTAGGCGCTGTTGAATCGTGTGGGCTGCGCCCACGCCGGTTTTTTCGCGGCGCGCCGGAATGCCCGGCTTACTTGCGAAAGCTGTCGAGGCTGACGATTTCGGCGTCTTTCTGCTCTGTCGGCTCGGGCACCGCCTCGATCGAGGCGGGGTCGCTTGAATCCTCGGGCTCGTCTTCTTCGTCCTCGTCTTCCTGGGTCTCGAATCGCAGGCCGAATTCCACCGACGGATCGACGAAGGTCTTGATCGAGTCGTAGGGAATATAAAGCGGCTCCGGGTTCTCGCCGAAATTCAGCGTGACGCTGAACCCTTCGTCGGTCACTTCAAGCCCGTCGAACCAATGCTGCATCACCACGGTCATCTCGTCGGGGTAACGGTCCGACAGCCAGTCGGCGATTTCCACGTCCGGGTGCATCGTGTCGAAGGTGATGAAGAAATGATGCTGCCCCGGCAGACCGTTGGCGCGAACGTCATTCAGGACTTCCTGAATGAGCCCGCGCATCGCCCGGTGCATAAGGTTGCCATAGTCGATGGTGCGGGTCATCGCACGATCCTTTCCAGCGCAGTCACGCATACAATAAGGGATTCGATTGGGAAGGGAAGGGCGGCTGATCACCGCCTGACCGATCAGGCAAGGTATGACACCGCGGCCCCCAGAACCGCGGCCAGCCCCAGCACCTTCATCAGCCCCCAACGCAGGTACAAAAGGGCAACAGCGGCCGCGATCGCCAGCGCCAGGGTGCGCAGGTCGAGCGAGGCGAATTCCGGGGTCAGCAGGCGGACAGACCCGATCCGGCTTGTGGTGACGGTGTCAAAGAACACATGCACCGCGAACCACAGCGACAGGTTCAGGATCACGCCGACCACCGCGGCGGTGATCGCCTGCAGCGCGCCGGTCAGGCGCGGGCGCGTGCTGATCCATTCGATGTAGGGCGCGCCGGCGAAAATCCACAGGAAGCACGGAACGAAGGTGACCCAGACGGTCAGAATTGCCGCGACCACCGCCAGCGCGATGCCGCCCGCGCCGTGGCCGGCAAGGTAGCCGACGAATTCGGTGACCAGAATCAGCGGCCCCGGCGTGGTTTCGGCCAGCCCCAGCCCATCCATCATCTGCGCTGTCGTCAGCCAGCCCTGAACCTGCACGACTTCCTGCGTCATATAGGCCAGCACCGCATAGGCCCCGCCGAACGTGACGATGGCGAGCTTGGAAAAGAACAGTCCCAGATCGGTCAGAAACTGCTGCCCGCTGATCCAGAGCAGCGCGATCGGCGCCCACCACAGCGCGCCCCAGATCGCGAGCGTGCGCAGCGTGTTGGCCTTGCCCGGCGGCGGTGTGGAAACGCCGGCGGTGCCGCCTTTCAGCGCGCCGTAAGCGGCGGCGGCGGCGATGATCAGCGGGAACGGCGCGGCAAGGAAGAAGATCGCGATGAAGGACAACGCGGCGATGACCCAGCGATCGATTCCGTGCAGCGCCTTTTTCGAGACTTTCAGCAAGGCCTCCAGCACGATCACCACAACCGTGGCCTTGATGCCAAGAAACAACGCCTCGACCAGCGGCACATTGCCCAGCCACGCGTAAAGCGCCGCCAGTGCCAGCATCACCAGCGCGCCGGGTATCACGAACAACAGCCCCGCAATCAGGCCGCCGGTCACGCCCCACAGGCGCCAGCCGGAATAGGTTGCCAGCTGCATCGCTTCGGGTCCGGGCAACAGCATGCAAAAGCTGAGCGCGTTCAGGAATTGCCGTTCGCTCAGCCAGGGGCGGGTTTCGACCAGTTCGCGGTGCATCACCGCGATCTGTGCCGCCGGGCCGCCGAAACTCAGCAGCCCGATGCGCAGGAACACCCGCAGCAATTCGTTGAATGAAACGCTCATGCGCGGCGGCCCGTGGGCCAGTCGTGGGTTTCGTCGAACCCGTCGCGTGCCCAGCGATACAGCGCGTCGTAGACGCCGATCCCGGCGGCCAGTTGGGCCTGATCGTCCTTGAACTGGCGTGACAGGCCGACCGATATCGCCAGCAGCCCGGCGGCCTGCGGTGCAAGATCATGGCGGTCGGTGTCGGCGCCGCGGATGATGTCGGCCAACCGGTCCAGTGCTTCGGAATGCAGCCGGAATTCGTCCAGCATTGTGTCAAAGGTGCAGTTTTCGCCCCGGTGGCTGAAATCTACCCCTTCGACATCAAACGGTGTCGCGCCATAGCGGGCGGCCACGCCCGCGACTTCGCCCGGCGACACGAACAGGAACCGCGCGCCCGGATTGACGAAGCGGCGGATCAGCCAGGGGCAGGCGATGCGGTCGATCTTGGGGCGGTGCCGGGTGACCCAAAGCGTGCTGCCACCGACAGGCACCGGCAGGGCCGCCGCAGGAATGCGCAGCGTGCCGGGCGTATCACGCCAGCCATGGTTGCCGCCTTGCAGGTATTCGGCCGGGTGGCCGTCGCTGCGCAGCCAGGCCACCAGGCCCTGGCTGAGCTTGATACCTTTCTGGCAGGTGATGACACAAGGTTGCCCGTCAAGCCGCCGGATCAGACCGGGGATATCGTCATGCGGGTGGCGGAAGGATCCGGGGATCAGAAAAGGATCGTCGGCAAAGTCGGGCTCGATCGAGATATCGACGATGGCCGGGCAATCGGGCGTGCCGATCAGTCGGTTGAGCTGGGACACGGTAATTTCATTCGGAGAGGGCATGCTGCATCCGTCCTGTGTTTTTCAGGTTTGGGACGCGAAACTCGGGCATGTCACCTCACGGGGTGTTCGCATTGACCCCATGACCCAGTGATGGCGACTGCGCCGGGCGATGTCAATTCGCCCCGGGCCCGCGCGGGCGCATTCCTGCGCCATCAGGTCTGGCGGGTTGTGCGTCCGGCGCTGACGATGGGCGCAATCTGGCGTCGGGTCGCGCGGCGACGATCCAGGCCGACATTGCGAATCCGGCAAGCAGCACCACGATCACCATGCCGTATTGCAGGGCATTGATCGTGTCGTCATTGCGCGTGAAAAAATCCAGCGAGGCAATCGCCGCGAATGCAATGCAAAGGGTCAGCAACGGCGAAAGCCGCTGGCCGGGGCGCGCCTGCGACCAAAGATATCCGGCCTGTATCCCCAGCAGGCACAGCATCGCGATATCGTAGACTTTCAGTCTTGGGTTCAGAATCAGGCAAAGGATCAGCGGTGCAACGCTCAGCAAGGTCTGCGCGGACAGGGTATTGCGCGCTTTCAGGCGCGGGCGCAGCAGCGCAAACCAGACGGTGGCAAGGGCGGCCCAGACTGCAAGGTGAACAGCCATGCCGGTGGCCTTCGTCGCCTTCAGCCAGATCGCGACACGGAAAAGCCCGACCCCCAGATCCTGGCGGGTGCCGGCAAGCCCAAGCTGGTCGGTCAGCGCCTTTATGAATGCCGCGAATTGATCCGGCATGAAAAGCGCCTGGGCCGCCCAGATCGCGATGACCAGGGCCAAAGCCAGCCCCGCGTGCGCCGTGTCGCGGCTCAGACGCGCGTCCCGGAACAGCCAAAGCGCGAAATAGGCTGCGAAATATGGTTTTATCAATGCGGCAATCTCGATCACACTTATCAGGATCACGGGTTGCAGCCGCAGATCCGGGCGCAGCCACAACAACACCACTGCCAGATGCAGAAAGATCGTCAGATTTCCGGTGAATGCGGCGCGGCTGAGATAATCGAACCCCAGCATCACGCCGAAGATCAGGAAGACAGACAGGCGCAGACTGGGCGGCACCATCGTCACGAACAGCACGGTGAGTGCGGCGTAACATGTCAGCAGCAGCGGTGTAAGCGCCGCGCCCAATGCAGAAAACGCCGCCAGCACCAGCGGCGGATACACGAATCGCAACCCCGAATAGGTTTCGGCATAGGCGTCACCGCCCGCACCGGCGACCGCTGCCGCGCCGGAATAAACCGCCAGATCCCAGAACTGCCGGTTCATGTCGGGCACAACGTCGATCAGCGTCAGCACCACGCCAAGCCCGCTGAGGCCAAGCACCACATAAAGCTGCCAGGCCTGACGGCGCATTTGCGGTGTTGGCTTCTGCATTCGGGGGCCCCGATCGAAAGACTTCGCCGAACCGGATGGTCACTCCGGCGGGCATCACAACGGTGTTACGCCTTCCATGTGCACAGTTTTGCGGGAAAAAACCACCGGCTCTTGTTCCGCCTGCGGCTCCGATCAACCATGTGCCGACTTCTGCCCGGCTGGAGATCGCTTTGTGACCTTCTTTTTGCGTATCGAGCCGATGTTGTCCGGTCCTCTGCGCCATGAGAATCCGGCGCATGTTGCGCCGGGGGCGCCATGCAACAACGAGGTCATGATAAGGGGAAAGTGCAGGCTTCTGTTGCCAGGTGCCTGCGAACCCCGCCTTACGCTGCTAGGCGCAAGGGCTTAAGTGTTCGATCTTTCGCGCTGCATTAAGCAGCGAGAGCGACCGGAGCATGATTGTTATTGGCAATTATGCTTAACGGACCGATAACGGTGGTACCTCACCGAGCGAAAGCTTACACCTTTAGACGTTCGTCGATCCTATTTCGGCCCCAATCGTCCCCCCAATAAAGGGAATGTTGGTGGAGCCGCCGGGTACCGCCCCCGGGTCCGAGCCGCTTATTACGTGCGCGTTTATCGCCATAGTCCCCGAAGAGACATCTGCAAGGTAAGCAGTCGCGCGCGAATTCTCAAGGGGTGAATGGTGATCCGCGGCGCCACGGCGCGCGGCACAGATGAATTAGTGCGGAAAATCGCACGACAACATGCTAGGGTTGAATCTGTGATCCCGGTTTGCGTGAATCCTGCGGCCGGATATTGTCGGACCGAATTATTGCGAAAGGCCATTTGATGTCTTCATCCGTTCTGAATTCCAACGAAATTCATGGTTCCATCCGTCCCGCCGCGATGACCCGGCGCGCGCTGTTGCAGACGGCCGGGGCAGGGGCGCTTGCCTCTGGTGCGGCCTTCGGCCTTGCCCCCGCCGCGATGGCGCAACCGCATCCGGCCTACCGGCTGGAGGTGCAAAAGGCGGTGGTCGATGTGCCCGGCGTCGAATTGCGCACCTACAATGGCCTGGTTCCCGGGCCGACGCTGCGGGTCGATCCCGGTGGCGATCTCGATGTGATCCTTGTCAACAACCTTGAACCCGAGCCGCCCGACCAGTTCTGCCCGCCGATCATGAATGCCTTCCATGCCGCGAACACCACGAATTTTCACACCCACGGTCTGCATGTCTCGCCCGAGAAAAGCGCGGACGGCAATTACGATTCCGACAATGTCTTTCTGAATGTCACGCCCAAGGCGCAAGAGGTGCCGGACAATCCGCATTGCGCGAACGACGATCTGCGCCGTGGCGGGACGTGGTACAAGTTCGAGTTGCCCGAATATCACCCGTCCGGCACATTCTGGTATCATGCCCACAAGCACGGCTCGACCGCGCGCCAGGTCGGCAACGGCCTGTCGGGGCCGCTGATCGTCAACGATCCGCCCGGTTTCATGCCAAGCTACATCGAGAACGCCAGGGAAGACGTTTTCATGATCCAGTTGCGCGATCTGACCGAGGATTCCTCGAGCCCCAGCAAGTCGATCGCCGATCTGATGCTGGTGCTGGCCGCCCCCGAAGGCGGCGGTTTCAAAAGCCCGACAATCGTGATGCGTCCGGGCGAGGTGCGGCGCTGGCGCTTCATCAACGCCGCGCCGCGATCGGACGGGTTCATCAGCCTGAATGTCGCCAGTGACGACCCGATCAAGCCTGAACTTTGGCAGATCGCCTTTGACGGGATCACGCTGAAGAAACGCGTGCGTGTCAATCCCGCGAACCGGGGCGATCCCTGGGACAATCACGCCGCGCTGGCACCGGGCAACCGAACCGATTTCATGGTCCGTATCCCGCGGGATTCGCCCGAGGGCGAATTGCGCCTGATGGCGTTGCAGCCGGCGCTGAACCAGCTGCACGAGGTCAGCGAGCCGACCGCAAACGAGCTGGAAATGACCATCCGCGTCACCGGCGACCCGGTCGATGACGAATGGTCCGACAGCGATGAATTGCCCGATCCCGGGCCGCTGCTGCGTCCGATCAGCCCGTCCGAAATCGTCCGCGACCGCGACATCGTCTTCAACCTCGATTCAAGCAGCGGCACGTCGCGGTTCATGATCAACGACATGGAATTCGACGGCGAGGTGAAGAAATCATTCAAGCTGGGCACGGCCGAGCGCTGGCAGTTGCAGAATGTAAATGACTTCACCCACCCGTTCCACATCCACGTCAATCCGTTCTTCGTGACCCATATCCGCGGCAAGGAACTGGCCGAGGACGATCCGAGGCGGCGCTGGCAGGACACGATCGCGCTGCCGACAGGCAATGCCGACCGGGTTGGCGAGGTCACGGTGCTGTCGCGGTTCGTGAAATTCACCGGCGCCTTTGTCATTCACTGCCACATCCTGTCGCACGAGGATCTGGGGATGATGCAGAAGGTCGAGGTCATCGCCTAGACACAACCAGCGGGTGCAGGCCGTGGGGCGATCGCCTGGGGACAGGTCCGTTGACATGCTCGCGGATCTCCTGAAACCTTGCGCATCGGCATGACACGCCATTTGGAACAACGAGGATACGCCATGACCTACAAGGTAATGATCGCCACGGCATTGATCGCGGGCGCGATGTTTTCCAGCCCCGTTATGGCGCAAAGCGGCAAGAAGGGCGCAAGCGTGGCCACCCCGGCGACACCCGCGCCTGAACCTGCGCCCGAACCCGCGCCCGAACCTGCCGCGCCCGTGGTCGTGGTCCCGAATGCGCCGGAATGCGGGGCCTTGACCTTTGACAATGGCGAAATGGTCTGTTCCTGCCCCGCGGATGCACGCAGGGGCTCGGTCTGGGGCAGCGGGCCCTACACCGGCGACAGCAACATCTGCACGGCGGCGCGCCACGCGGGCGCGGTGGGCGCCGAGGGCGGCGTCATCCGCGTGCTCGAGCGGCCCGGGCAGACCAAATACGAAGGCAGCGAGGCCAATGGTGTCAGCACCAGCAGCTGGGGCAGCTACGGTCAAAGCTATGACATTCTTGCCGCCGGTACGGCCGCCGCCACACCGGCGGTCACCGCGCCCTCGACACAGCCGTCAAGCGCGCCGGTGCAAAGCTCGGCCCTGATCGCCTGCACCACGATGCCGGCCGGTGTGGACACCCATGATTGCAACTGCGCCGCCGATGCGCCGGGCGGGTCGGTCTGGGGCAACGGTCCCTACACGTCCGACAGCAACATCTGCGATGCGGCCCGGCACGCGGGCTATATCGACGCAGCCGGCGGTGACGTGTTCGTGCTGCGGGTGCAGGGGTTGGCGGAATACACCGGGGGCGAAGGCAATGGCGTGACCAGCAGCGACTGGGGCGCCTATAGCGACAGCATCGTGTTCAACTGGAACCGCTGATCCGGCGCTGCCCCGGCGGCCCGGTGTTTCAGGTCGCGCCCGGGCCGCCCTTGCGGATCAGGTAGACCTGCACGCCGGACAAGGTTTGCGCAGAGATCAGCGTGTGGCCCGCCTCTTCGCAGAAATGCGGCACGTCGATCACCGCAACCGGGTCATCCGCCGTCATTCGCAGGACCTGTCCCGCGGTCATCGCCTGCAGCCGCTTGCGCGCCTTCAGAACCGGCAGCGGGCACAGCAGCCCGGTGGTGTCGAGGGTGTCGTCGGTATCCATCGCCTGCCGGGGATAGGCGCGATGTTACAGTCTGTCCACAGGGATGTGACAACACCTTGGGTGACGCGGGCACAGCCAGCGGCTATGTCGGACGGGAACGACGTTTCGAGGGCCCCATGTTCGGCATAGACATCATAGACGCCAGCCTGCTGCCGGCGATGGCCATCGCGCTTTTTGCCGGTGTGCTATCGTTCCTGTCGCCTTGCGTGCTGCCGATCGTTCCGCCGTATCTGGCCTATATGGGCGGCATCAGCATGACAGAGATGTCGGGCGACATGACCGGGCGACGGCGGGTCATGGTCTCGGCGCTGTTCTTCGTGCTGGGGCTGTCGACGGTGTTCCTGTTCCTTGGCTTCACGGCCTCGGCGTTCGGGTCGTTCTTTCTGCAGAATCAGGACTGGTTCGCGACCATAGCCGGGCTGATCGTGATGATCTTCGGGATGCATTTTCTGGGCATTTTCCGAATCGGCATCATGGATCGTGAAATGCGCATGGATGCGGGCGACCGGGGCGGCAGCGCCTTTGGCGCCTATGTGCTGGGGCTGGCCTTCGCCTTTGGCTGGACGCCCTGCATCGGCCCGCAACTGGGTGCGATCCTGACCATGGCCGCGTCCGAGGCAAGCCTGGCGCGCGGAACATCGCTGCTGGGCATCTATGCGCTGGGCTTGGGCATTCCGTTCCTGCTGGTGGCGGCGTTCTTTCCGCGGCTGACCGGGCTGATGGGCTGGATGAAACGCCATATGGACCGGATCGAAAAGATCATGGGGCTGTTGTTGTGGACGGTCGGCCTGATGATGCTGACCGGGCAATTCAGCGCATTTTCCTACTGGCTGCTGGAAAAGTTTCCCTCGCTGGCAACCTTCGGCTAGGGCGACGCCCGTGCGATGTGAAACGGGTGCGTGACTTCAAGCTGTTGTTTTGCCGTCGAAATCCATCCCCCCAGTTCCGGCATTCGCTTTCTTGATATCGCCCGGAATACGGCCGGCGAATTGTGAAAACCGCGCCCCACGCGGCTTATTTTTGCCAAAAACCGGTGCTAGACTTGCGCGCAATGACAAGAGAGCGAGCAGATGGCATCTGAGCACAGCAACACCGTGAAACACCGGCGGGTGTTCTACATCCCCGGCTACGACCCGATTCACCCCCGGCGGTATCGTGAACTTTATCGCATGGAAAGCGCGGTTCAGGGCGATATCAGCGATTACCGGATGGGGCTGAGCCCGCGCGAGGGCGAACGCTATGGCTGGAATGTCGAGGCCGAGATCGAGGGTGCGGATGTGCGCGCCGAGGTCGAGGTGCTGGTCTGGTCCGATATCGTGCGCACATCGCTGAGCACGTCGATTCCCGCAACTTACTGGCAGCTTGCCCGCACCAGCTGGATCTACATCGCAAGCGGCGCGCTGCGCCGGCTGATGTGGCTGCGCAAGGGGCCGGTGATCGCCGCGCTTTACCCGGTGGGCATGTTGCTGGCGCAACTGATCGGGGCGCTGCTGGTGGCGTATCTCGCCAGCACCATCCTGACACAGGCGTTAAGCTGGAGCGTCGAACAGGTGCACCGGCTGCTGTCGCTGCAGTTCGACCCGGCCGCCTCGGTCTGGTCGCTGGTGATGCGTGCGATCTACTGGGCGACGTTTCTGGTGGTGCTGACGCTGGTGTTGCGCTGGTTCAAGGCGCGCGACAACAAGCTTTACGCCTATTATCTGATGCATGACTACGCCTTTTCGGCCAAGGCCAAGGGCGCGTATCCGCCGGAACTGCGGGCGCGGATGGCCGAATTCGGCGATGTGATCGCGGCCGCGCTGCGCGAGGATGTCGACGAGGTGCTGGTGGTCGGGCATTCGTCCGGCGCGCATCTGGCGGTGTCGGTGCTGGCGGATCTGGTGCGCGCGGGCTGCGTGCCCGCGAACGGCCCGGCGCTGTCGTTTCTGTCGCTGGGGCAGGTGGTGCCGATGCTGTCTTTCCTGCCGATGGCGGACCAGTTGCGCGCCGATCTGAATTACCTGTCGCAACGCGACGAGGTGACCTGGGTCGATGTCACCGCGCCCGGCGACGGCTGTGCCTTCGCGCTGTGCGATCCGGTTGCGGTCAGCGGTGTTGCACCGGAAAACCAGAAGGGCCCGCTGGTGATTTCGGCGGCCTTTACCCAGACGCTCAGCCCGGAACGCTGGAAGGCGCTGCGCTGGCGGTTCTTCCGGCTGCATTTCCAGTATCTCTGTGCCTTTGACCGCCCCGGCGATTACGATTATTTCAAGATCACCGCCGGCCCGCTGACGCTGGGAGAGCGCTATGCCGGGCGCAAGGCATCGCTGAACCGTATCGACGTGGCGGCGTCCTGCCATACGTCCATGGCTGCATGATCCCGCCAAAGCCGGCCGCGCGGTCCGGCAAAGTATCGCTGTGGCGATATCTGAAGCTGTTTCGTCAGGATATTCTTAGCGCGCAACCGTCCAAGCTGTACCACGCCTGGATGGCAGAGTTCCGCACGCCCTTCTTCCGGTCCTATCTGGTCAACCAGCCCGATCTGATCCGCACCGTGCTGAACCAGCGCCCGATGGACTTTCCGAAATCGGACCGGGTCGGCGAAGGGCTGCGCCCGCTTTTGGGCAGGTCGGTGTTCCTGACCAATGGCGCGGAATGGCAGCGCCAGCGCCGCATCATAGATCCCGCCTTCGAGGGCGGCCGTCTGCGCGACACTTTCGCGGCGATGCACGCGGCGGGCACGGCAGCGGTGGCGCGGATGCGCACCCGGCCCGGTGTCATCGAGATCGAGGAAGAAATGAGCCACGCGGCGGCGGATGTGATTTTCCGGACGCTGTTTTCGATCCCGATCGAACACGAAGTCGCGGCAAAGGTCTTTGCCCAGTTCCGCGATTACCAGCGCACCCAGCCGATCCTGAACCTTGCCGCCTTCCTGCCGGTGCCGCGCTGGGTGCCGCGGTTTCATCGCCGCCGCACACGGCAGACGGCGCATGCGATCCGGGCGCTGATCCAGCAACTGACCCAGGAGCGTATCTGGCAGATCGAAGCGGGCAATGCCCCCGATGACCTGGCCACCAAGATCATGTCGACGCCAGACCCCGAATCCGGGCGCGTGTTCGACACAGAGGAAATGGTCGACCAGGTCGCGATCTTCTTTCTGGCGGGCCATGAAACCAGCGCTTCGGCGCTTGGCTGGGCGCTGTACCTGCTGGCGATGTTTCCCGATGCGCAGGACCGGGTCGCGGCAGAGGCCGCGGAAGTGGGCGAAATCGGATTTTCCGACATGTCAAAGCTGCGCTTCACCCGCGATGTGTTCCGCGAAACCTTGCGGCTTTATCCCGCGGTTCCGATGATGGTGCGCGAAACCACCCGCCCGGAAACCTTCCGTGACCGGACCCTGCCGAAAGGATCGCAGGTGGTGCTGAGCCCCTGGCATCTGCACCGCCATGAGCGCATCTGGGACCGCCCCGATGAATTCGATCCCGATCGCTATGCGACCGAGGCGGGCAAGCAATGTCTGCGTGACGCCTATATCCCGTTTTCCAGCGGTGCGCGGGTGTGCACCGGGGCAGGCTTTGCCATGGTCGAAGGGCCGCTGCTGCTGGCCCTGCTGGTGCGCGCCTTCCGGTTCGAGCGGATCGAGGGCGATGACCCGGTGCCGGTGGCCTATCTGACAGTGCGCGCGCGCGACGGTATCCGCCTGCGCGTCAGCGCCCGGTGAAGGCGCGGTAATCCTCGGCAACGGCGGTTGCGGCGGCCTCCAGCAACCGGCGTCCGTGTTCGGGCGTCGCCAGCGCGGAATGCGAGCCGACGCGCCCGTCGGGAAAGGCGGCGCGGTGTTCCTGCGGGCCGCCGTGCCTGTCACCGGCATGTTGGCGGATAAACTCTGCGGTTAGCCGGCGGGGCGGTGCGTCGGCATCGGGATGGTGGATCACACGCCCGTCGGCCCGGGTGATCGCGACCTCGGACGGCGTCGCATGCATGCCCTCCCACGCGCCGTAGAATTCTGACCGCAACGCATTGACCGCATCGAAATCCCACCAGCTTCGGATCCGTACGCTGCCCCCGGGCAGATGCGCGCTTGCCGCGTTCAGCGGGTCCAGATTGGCGCCATGACCGTTCAGGATGTAGATGCGGGTGAAACCCTGTTCATGCAGCCCGGCCAGCAATTCCTGCACCATCGACTGAAACAGCCCGGCGCTGATCGACATGGTGCCGGGAAAGCCCATGTTGAACGGGGCAGGCGTGTAGGCCAGTGTCGGGGCGACCAGCGCCGCAACGGTTTCGGCCGCCCGTGCAGCGATGGTTTCGGCGCAGATCGCGTCGGTGCCGATCAGGCCGATTGGGCCGTGCTGCTCGGTCGATCCGCAGGGCAGCATGATCCCGCCAGAGCCGGCCAGATAGTCCTGAACCTCGTACCATGTGCAACGATCCAGCCGCATGTCAGCCGAATCCGCGGGCGGCAAATGCCAGAGGGGCCACGCTTTCGCATGGCCCCCCGGAAACCTTGAAAAATCCTATAGGCCCCATTTCGCCTTGGTTTCCTCGAAGAAACCCTTGGCCTGTTTCACCTTGACCCAGTTGTTGACGTAGTTGATCCAGACCTGATCGTTCTGCGGCAGCAGCATCGCGATTGGCGACGGCGAACGCGGCCCGGTGCCCGGCACCCGCACGACGCCGTGTTTCGCGGTCAGGGTCGAGCCCTCGATGTTGGATGTGATGAACACGTCTGCACGTCCCGCCAGCACTTCCTGAAAGCCGCGCGCCGGGGCCTCGACCACCTTGATGTCGGCATTCGGGAACCATTCCTTGGCCAGGGCCTCGAACGTGGTACCCAGGGTCGTTGCCACCTTCACGCCGGGCTGGTTGATACTGTCGTACCCGTCGAAATTCGCGGCCTTTTCCGGTGTGGTGAAGGGAAAGATTTCCACCGCGATATAGCTTTCGGAAAAGCCCGCGACCTTCATCCGCGGCGGCGAGATGCTGGCCGAGCCGGTCATGTGGTACTTGCCTGCCACCACGCCGTTGACCAGGGTTTTCCAGTCGGCGGGCACGAATTCCACCTCGACACCCAGATCCTTGCCCAGTTCGGTCATCACGTCGATGTCGAACCCCTTGTAGCTGTTGGTCGCCGGATCGCGCACGGTCATCGGATTCCAGTCGCCGGTGGTGCCGACTTTCAGCACGCCGCCGTCCAGAATCTCGTTCAGCGCCGACTGCGCCTGCACGCCCGCCGCCACGCCAAGGCTGATCGCGCCGGCAGCCAGTGCCGTTACCCAATGTTTCATATTGTTCCTCCCGATTGTTCGCGCCACACCCACGCGGCACCGCTTTGACCCTTGAACTAACGATTATTCCGGGCCTAACCTCAAGAAAAATCTTCCCGCTGCCGGGGGGACAGGGGGATGAATGGCCGAAACTGCCATCGAGATGATCGGCGTGAACAAGTGGTTCGGCGATTTCCATGTGCTGAAGAACATTGATCTGACGGTCAGAACCGGCGAGCGCGTGGTGATCTGCGGCCCCTCGGGATCCGGCAAATCCACGGTGGTGCGCTGCATCAACCGGCTGGAGGAACATCAACAGGGCGTGATCCGCGTCGACGGGATCGAATTGACCGGTGATGCAAGTTCGGTCGCCGCGATCCGGTCAGAGGTCGGCATGGTGTTCCAGCAGTTCAACCTGTTCCCGCATCTGAGCGTGCTGCAGAACCTGACCCTGGGCCCGATGAAGGCGCGAGGGCTGTCGCGTCGCGACGCCGAGGCGCGCGCCCGTTTGTACCTGGAACGGGTGCGCATCCCGGAACAGGCCGACAAGCGCCCCGGCCAGTTGTCCGGCGGACAGCAGCAACGGGTCGCGATTG